>JAWOIA010000120.1:0-19175 GCA_046484885.1 Desulfosarcina sp.
GTCAACCAGGCTCTGGAGCGCATGACCGGTTACACCCGGGACGAAATCGTCGGACAGCACTGCACCGTCTTGCAGTGCGACGCCTGCAACCTGCTTCGCAACAGCAGCCGCACCCACTGGTGCCAGCTTTTCGAAAACCCGCAGGGCAGACGCGATCACATCCGCTGTGACATTATCGCCAAAACCGGCACCATTGTACCCGTTTTGAAAAACGCGGTCCTTTTGAAAAATGACCAGGGCGAAACCATCGGCGCGGTGGAAACCCTGATTGACCTGTCGGAGATCGAGAAGCGGGACCGCAAGATCGCGGAGCTGGCCCGACGGCTCCCCCCGGAAAACCGGTTTTTCGGCATGCTGGGCCAATCCCAGGCCATGCGGCACGTCTTTGAACTGATCGAAAAGGCAGCCCGCTCGGAGGCACCGGTCATCATTTACGGCGAAAGCGGCACCGGCAAGGAGTTGGCCGCCCATGCCATTCACCGCTTGAGTGATCGCTGCGACGAGCCTTTCATCCAGCTCAACTGCGCGGCATTGAACGAGGCGCTGCTGGAGAGCGAGTTGTTCGGTCATGTCAAAGGGGCTTTCACGGGCGCTTACCGCCATCGCACCGGCCGCTTCGAGGCCGCCAGCCGGGGAGCCATTTTTCTGGATGAAATCGGCGAAATGCCCCTGGCGACCCAGGCCAAGCTGCTGCGCGTATTGGAAAACAAACAGCTGGAGCGCGTCGGGGACCACACCCCCATCCCGGTGGATGTGCGGATCATATCGGCCACCAACCAGAATCTGGTCGATATGCTTCAGCGCAAGCAGTTCAGGAAAGATTTTTTCTTCAGAATCGGCGTCATCCCGATCCACCTGCCGCCCCTGCGCAGCCGCCTGGAGGATCTGCCGCCGCTGACCGACGCCTTCCTGCGAGAGTTGGCCGGGCGCTCCGGCAAAAAGATAACCGGACTGTCCAAAACGACGCTCGATCGACTGCTCTCCTATCCATGGCCGGGCAATGTGCGGGAGCTGAAAAGCGCTTTGGAGTTTGCCTTTGTGGTGGCCGATTCGGGGCCACTCCAGCCCGACCACCTGCCCAACCACATTCTGGCCGCTGAGCGGACGCCGGAACACGCTTTTGGCAACCGGCAGCCCACGAGCGATGAAAAAGCGACCCTGATTGCAGCCCTTAAACAAGCCGGCGGCAACCGCACGGAAACCGCACGCATTCTGGGTGTGACCCGCGCAACGGTTTGGAATCGCATCCGCAAATATCAGCTCACGGTAGAGCCGGCTATCCGGATCCGCTGAAGTTTGTTCATTTTTTTATTGACCGTCACCGACCTATGTGATTTATGATTCACATAGGTGCGACAACCTGCTAGCCAACGGCCGTCAGCACAAGGATGCACCCGCCATGCGCAATAAACTGTTGATCGGCATAGCTGCAGGGGTGATTGTTTTAGGCATTCTGGCAGCGGCCGCATCGCCCCGGCTCATCGCAATGACCGCCACCCCCCAGTTCTGCAACAGCTGCCACGTCATGAACGATCAGTACGAGGCCTGGTTCATGACCGGCGTGCATCGCACCATTCAGTGCATCGATTGTCACCTGCCCAACGACAACCTGGTCAACCATCTGGTCTGGAAAGGCATCGAGGGCACCCGGGACCTGCTCTTTTTCCACTCGGGAATCTACACCGAACCGATCGGGATTTCCGACCGGGGCAAAGGATTCATCCAGGCCAATTGCATCCGGTGCCACACCGGCACCGTTTCTCGAATCGAAACCGCCGGCCGGGAGTGTTGGTCCTGCCACAGCAGGATCAACCATAAGGCGGCGATATTTAATTGAGTCATCACCTATAGCGGCGACCCCATGGCTGCAAGGAGACTTTCAGTATGATTAGACGCTTTTTTTTCCTCTCAGTACTGCTGTTGGTTGGGTTTTTGTTACTGTTCGCCTGCAGCCCGTCCAAGCCGGAGCCCTTCCTGGTGGGCGAAATCGCCCCTGACGAATATGACCCCGAGATGTGGGGCAAGGTCTATCCGTTGCACTACGAATCCTGGCTCAAAACCAGGGACCCCAAACCCGCCGGCAAAAGCAAGTACAAGAAAGGCTGGGATGATGACCTGATCGTCTACGACAAACTCAGCGAATTTCCCTTCCTGGCCCTGCTTTACAACGGCTGGGGGTTCGGCGTCGAATACAATGAACCCAGGGGGCATTATTTCGCGGTCACCGATCAGCTGGAAATCGACCCGTCCAGGGTGTCCCCCGGCGGCGTCTGCCTGGGATGCAAAAGCCCGCTCCACCGGGAAATGAGTGAAACCCACGGCATGGATTACCTTAAAAAGCCGTTCCGGGAGGCCGTAGCCATGCTGCCAGAAAAGCTCAGGGAGCTGGGGCCGGCCTGCTATGACTGCCACCAGCCCGATCCCATGGCACTGACCACCAAAAAGGCCCATCTGGAAGACGGCCTGCTCATGATCGCCAAACCCGACCCGGCTCGCCAGGAACTCCGATCGCTCGCCTGTGCCCAGTGCCATGTCACCTACATTGTCCCCCGGGACAACCAGATGAAGGTCGCCGGGGATATCATGCTGCCATGGCGCTACGGAAAATGGGGCGACATTGCCATCGAGGGAATCATCCAGGACCTGCTCTCCGACGATTCCAGGTTGGAGTGGACCCAGAAGGTCACCGGTTTCAAAATGCCGTTTATCCGCCATCCAGAATTTGAGCTGTTCAGCAAGGGCAGCGTCCACTTCGACGCCGGCGTGGCCTGCGCCGACTGCCACATGCCCTATACCCGGGTTGGCGGGTACAAGATCTCCGACCACGATGTGACCAGCCCCCTCAAGGCCGACCTCAGGGCCTGTGCCCAGTGTCACACCCAATCCAGGGAGTGGCTCGAACAGCGGATTCATCACACCCAGGATCGGACCGCATCCCTGATCCTGAGGGCCGGATATGCCGCGGCCACCTGCGCCAGGCTCTTTGAAACCCTGCATGGGGCCCAGCAGGGAGGAGCCGCCATCGATGCGGCGCTTTACAACGAAGCCAAACAGAGTTACCTGCAGGCGTTCCTGCGATTGGTCTTCATCAATGCCGAAAACTCCACCGGGTTCCACAATCCGGCCGAGGCCGGCCGGGTGCTCGGTGATGCCATCGCCTTTGCCGGACGAAGCGAAGCCTTGCTGCGGCAGCTGCTGGCCGGGGCCGGTTTAGACCCGGGGCTGGAGGTGGCACTGGAGTTGGGCACCTATCTGACCAACCGCGGCGAGGCCGGACTCAACTTCGTGCCCGACCAGGAGTTCCCTGACCCCTTTGGTATCCAGCGGCACTTCTTGTCTGACCAGGCCAAGGGACTTTAGGGTCGCGGGCGTCACTTCACCCAGCGTCCGACCGGCACACCCTGAGGCCCAGCTGCTTCATCCTGCGGTAGAGCAACGTGCGGTGAATGCAGAGCATTTTGGCTGCCTGGGCTTTGTTGTTGTCGCAGGCCTTGAGCGCCGCCTGAATGGCTCTAGACTCAGCATCGTTGAGGATTTTTTTCAAAGGAGAAACCACCGCAGCCTGCAAAGGGAAACCCCGGGTCAGCAAATGCAGCGGCAGATCATGGGGCCGGATGGTATCGGCCTCCAGGGTTGCCATGGTTCGCTGAAGGGTGTGGCGCAGCTCTCGGCTGTTGCCCGGCCAGGGATACGATCGCAGGACCTGTTCGGTCTCAAGGGCCAGAGAGGGAAGTGCGACCGACCACTCCTCCGCCAGATCATCCAAAAAATGCCATACCTGGGGCAGGATGTCATCCGGACGCTCGCGCAGGGGCGGAATGGGCAGGTGGAACACGTTTAAACGATAATAGAGATCGGAACGGAACCGTTTCTCTTCGACCATGGCTTCCAGATTGCGGTTGGTGGCGGCGATCAAACGAAAATCGGATTTCACCGGCGTGGTGCCGCCGACCATGTCGAACTCTTTTTCTTCGAGAACCCGCAGCAGCTTGGGCTGCATGCTTTCCGGCAGATCTCCGATTTCGTCCAGAAACAGCGTGCCCCGGTGGGCCAAATGGAACTTGCCGCGTTTGCCGCCGGCTTTAGCACCGGTAAAGGCCCCTTTCTCGTAGCCAAACAGCTCGGACTCCAACAAGTCCGCCGGTATGGCCGAAGCGTTGATCCGCACGAAGGGATTCAGCCGTCGGGCGCTGGCATTGTGGATCGCCTGGGCATAAAGCTCCTTGCCACATCCGGACTCGCCCGTAATCAGGACGTTTAAATTGTGCGCCGCCGCCTGGACAACCAATTTCTTCAACTTCAGATGCACCTCGCTCTCCCCGATGATGCTTTCCAGGGTATAGCGCGTCTGACGTAGAGAGCGGAGTTCCTTTTCGTAGATCTCTACCTTCGATTCCAAAAACTTGAGTTTGTCGGCCAGGCGATGCACGTCCTGAATGCACTGGAACATCACCAAACCAAATACGGCCAGCATGCGCTGATTTTTGACGATGGGAATGCGTTGCACCACGATGTTCTGCCCACGGATGACCATGGTTGCGTTTATTTCCGGCTTTCCCGTTTTTCCGACAATGTGCATGCGCGAGGTGGCAATCACCTCCGTGCAATGGCGACCCTCTTGTGCTTGCGGGTCGAGTTCCAGGAATTGGGCATAGGGCTGGTTCATGAAAACGACGTAACCGTCAGGATCGGTGATCAACACGCCATTGGGAAACTGATCCAGAAACAACCGGACGGCATCGGGATCCCGGAAGAGAGAGGCGAGCGTCATTCTGGCGTCTTGGGTCCCAGCTTTTCGGGGGGGAGCGATGGGGCCAACGGTTTCTACCATGACGGTCCTCGGTCTTTCAGTGGCAGGCACCCGGATTGCGGAGAACCATTGACGGGTCCTGGCTGTGCAATTGGTATCGCGCCGCTTTGGAATACCAAGGTCTACGTTGAGCGATTGCCGCGATTGCTGCAAGCACAAGGAAAACGCTCAGCTTTGTTTATTACCGTGAGCCTGAGGATTATACAGGTTAGGTGACCGCGTCAAGCTTTATGGGACAAGCGGCCTCAGTATTGTGAGGTCGATCACGTCGAGTCACACGCCTGCGCCCCGCCTTTGACCGAAAGTGATATTTTTGGGCATTGTTTTTGCTTAATTGGGTTGCAACCGGCGCACGGCACGCCCGGTTAAAGAAACCACATGCACCCAAAACCGTTTGCACCCGAGCAATGAACAAGCGGCTTTAAAAGGAGATTAAGGCATGGATACCGGCAAACAGAAGGTTCAAAGCGAACACATCCACCCAGCCATCAAAGCGATTGGGACCCAATCCTCCGGAAAAAGCAAGGTTGTATCCGGCGAAGATGCGGTCAGCCTGATCCGCGATGGCGACACCATCGCCACCAGCGGGTTTGTCGGAACCGGGTTTCCCGAGCACATCGCCATCTGCTTGGAGGACCGCTTTCTTGAAACCGGTAATCCACGGGATTTGACGATTGTCTATGCCGCCGGCCAGGGGGACGGTAAAGATCGGGGTTTGAACCACTGGGGCCATTCCGGCATGGTCAAGCGCGTGGTGGGGGGGCACTGGGGACTGGTGCCCAAACTCCAAAAAATGGCCGTTGACGGCACCATCGAGGCCTACAACTTCCCGCAGGGAGTGGTTTCGCATCTGTATCGAGACATTGCCGCCGGAAAACCCGGAACCATTACCCATGTGGGGCTCGACACCTTTGTGGACCCCCGTTTCGGAGGGGGCAAGCTCAACGCCAAGACCACCGTAGAGCTGGTGGAACTGCTCTTATTGGGTGGAAAGGAGTGGCTTTTTTACAAAGCCTTTCCCATCCATGTTGCCATCCTGCGGGGAACAACGGCGGACCCGGAAGGCAACGTCACCATGGAGAAGGAAGCCTTGACATTAGACGGTCTGGCCATGGCCCAGGCCGCTAAAAATTCAGGGGGCATCGTCATCGTACAGGTGGAGCGCGTGGCTGATCGCGGGGCCCTGCGAGCCCGAGAGGTCATCATCCCCGGCATCCTGGTTGACTGTGTGGTGGTGTCGGAAGCCGAACGGCACTGGCAAACCTTCGGTACGCGCTATAACCCCTCATTCAGCGGTGAAATCCGCATACCGCTGCAGTCGCTGCCCCCGATGAAAATGGGTGAACGCAAAATCATCGCACGCCGGGCGGCCTTCGAACTGCAGGCCAATGACATTGTCAACCTGGGCATCGGCATGCCCGAAGGCGTCGCCGAGGTGGCCAACGAAGAGCGGGTCATGGATTTGTTGACCATGACCGCCGAGCCGGGTATCATCGGTGGGGTGCCCGCCGGCGGGCTCGATTTCGGCGCCGGTACAAACATTACCAGCCTGGTCTCCCAGAATAGCCAGTTCGACTACTATGACGGCGGGGGGCTCGACGCGGCCTTTTTGGGGCTGGCTCAGGCCGACCGCAACGGCAACCTCAACGTGAGCAAATTCGGACCGCGCCTGGCTGGTGCGGGCGGTTTTATCAATATCAGCCAGAACGCCAAAAAGGTGGTTTTTGTGGGAACTTTTACCGCCGGCGGACTGCGTATCGCTGTTTCGGGGGGACAGCTCACCATCGAGCAGGAGGGCAAGGTCAAAAAGTTCATCGATCAGGTAGAGCACCGCACCTACAGCGGAGGCTATGCCATGCGAAAAGGGCAATCCGCACTATATGTAACGGAACGCTGCGTCTTCCGCCTGACCGAAAAAGGCATGGAGCTGATCGAGATCGCACCGGGTGTGGACCTGCAGCGGGACATCTTGGCGCAAATGGATTTCCAACCGGTGGTGGCCAAGGATCTATGCGCCATGGACGCCCGCATTTTTCAACCGGATCCGATGGGCCTGCGCGAAAAGATGGTCCTGAAACCCTTGGCCAGCCGGCTGAGCTACGATCCGGCCACCAATCAGTTTTTTGTGAATTTTGAGGCCCTATCGATCAAACAGCGTTACGAAATCCAGGAAATCCAAAACCTGGTCGAAGGCATACTCAGACCACTCAACAAGAAGGTCGACACCATTGTCAACTACGACAGTTTTTATATCCGGCCGGATCTGGTCGAGGAGTACACCGCCATGGTGAAATACCTGATGGACACCTACTATGAAAAGGCCACCCGGTTTACAACCAGCGCCTTTTTGCGCATGAAGCTGGGCGAGGCCCTGCAAAAAAGGCAGGTTGCGCCGCACATATACGAAACCCACCGGGAGGCGCAGCAGGCGTTGAAGGGATAGCCGGGACACCAACTTGGTGTCCATCCGGAAACGTGGCTGCAGCCTTAGGAGGCGGCGTATTCCACCCGGGAAAGTGTATCCCTATCAGGACATGTCGTTAAAATAGTACATTATTTAATTTATCTAATATATTCAAATAGTTTAAAATAATTTGCGGCCGTACAAACTGCTACCAAACCAATTGTCGATATCTATGAGTGGGGACGCAGTCGCTCGGGATGCGAATCACTTATAAATTCAATTGGATATGATATGGCGCCGCGACGAAGAAGGTGGCGTCATATGTAGCCAATTTAGAACACAATCGTTCTGGGTGTCTGACAGCACAACAATACCGACGTAGCCGCTTTACTGAAGAATATACCATAAAATCGGCCATTGAGGGGTGTCAAGCCACTCGCACGATAGCCCCATTGAGCTGCGGCGAGTGGTCTGCATGTTGCATGTGAAGGGGTATGGCGCAAGCGCACCAGTCGGCGACAGCTTCGGGTGTTTTTGCTCCATGCATGTTTGTAGCGTGATTGGTTTTATTTGGCGGTCGAACACAATAAAAGGGGGAGGAATCAAGTGAAGACAAAAAGCATGCTCAAAGTCTTATTGGCGGCGTTATTGGCGTTTTCCTTCATCGTAACCGGCTGTGGGGATAAAAAAGTCGAAACAACTGCAGCACCGGCAGTGGATCCCATGCCCACGGTAACCTGGACCTTGCAGACCACCTGGGCTCAAGGGTGGCTGCTCCACCAGATGGCCGAAGATATGGCCAAACGGGTGGAATTGATGAGCGACGGCAAATTTAAAATCAACGTTCTCCCGGCCGGAGCGGTAGTGGGCGGGCTCGAGGTGTTGGACGCCACGGCCACGGGCACCATCGATGCCTTCCACAGCTGGCCCGGTTACTGGATGAGCAAACACCCGTCGGCGCCCTTCTTCGCCTCCATTCCCATGTCCCTGGAGCCGTTAATGCACACCACCTGGCTGTATGGCTACGGTGGAAAGGAGTTGATGCAGGCGATGTACGATGAAATCGGCATCAATGTCTATTCCATTCCCGGCGGCGTCACCCACCCTGAAATGCTGGCTCATTCCAACAAGCCGTTGGAAAAACTGGAGGACTTCGTTGGGCTCAAGTACCGCACACCGGGTTGGTGGGGGGAAATTCTCAAGGGCATGGGCGTTTCAGTGACCATGCTCCCGGGCACGGAACTCTATCCAGCCTTGGAGCGAGGCATTCTGGACGCCCTTGAATTCAGCAGCCCCATCGTCAACCGGCAGCAGGGCTTCCATGAAGTGACCAAATACGTGGCCGGGCCGGGCATGCATCAGCCCACCTGCTTCTTCGAATTCGGCTTCAACAAACAAAAGTACGACGCCCTGCCCAAAATCTACCAGGAGATGCTGCAAACCGCGGCCATGGCCACCACTTTGTGGAGCTGGACCCAGGATATCGTCCTGGGCATCGAAACATTCGAATACTGGCGCTCGATCGGCAAAGAGTTCACCCGGGTTTCCGATGAGGCACAGCGCGAATTCAGAAAACAAGCCTGGGCCTGGATCGATGCGGATGTCAAAGCCAAGAACAACGCCCATTACACCAAAACCTGGCAATCGGTTCAGGAATTCTGGACCAAGTTTTCAGAATACGAGCATATCATGGTTCCGATTCGGAATTAGATGCTGAGCGGCCAACTTGAAGCGTATTTAAACCCAACGTTGATGGTGTGCCGGTGACAGTTCCGGCACAATGGCAGTGGACTCGAACGTGAACCATGGCACCTGAATGGGGGGCGGCAGTAAGCGGCCGCCGCCCCCCATTCAGGTGCCGCGTTCCCATGCGCTTTCGGTTGAACCTCCGGAAAAACCCTGAAATGGGCCCGCCGGTCCAGGGCCGAAGCATGCGTTGCTGACACAGCGGTGAAAGGGGGGTGCGCCCATGGTGGCACTGAAATTAGTGATGAAGGCAATCAATACCATCAATGAAAAAATTGCCAAGGCCTTCTCCTTCCTCATCTTTTTATTGATCGCCACCTTAACCTATGAGGTGATCGCCCGATATGGCTTCAACAAGCCGACCCAGTGGAGTTTTGACGCCACCTACTTCATTTCCAGCCTGATTCTGGTGTTGGGTTTGGCCTATACCTGGCAGATCGGCGGCCACGTCAGTGTCGACCTGATCACCGGCACACTGCCCCGGCGCGTCAACGCCGCGATCAGGGTAATCTTCATCGCAGGCCTGTTCTATCTTTGCTGGTCCAACATATTCCGGGTCATGATACCCCATCTGCAAAGCTCCTGGTTTTTGAAAGAGCGGTCCATGACCGGTTTCATGCCGCCCATTTACCCCTACAAAACCTGGATTTTCGTGGGTGTTGCCATGTTGCTGCTGCAAGGCATCGTGGAGTTTCTCAAGGAGTTGCATGTACTGATCACAGGAGATGAACCCCGATGAGCGTTGAATGGATCACATTTTGGATGTTGTCCTCGTTGATCACCGTGGTTCTGCTGGGCTTTCCCATCGGGTTCTCCTTGGCGGGCATTGCCACGGTCTTCGGCATCATTTTCATCGGGCCTCAAGTGGCCAATGTGTTCATGTTGCGGTTGTTCGTGGTTTTTGCGGACTACATCCTGATTGCGATTCCCCTGTTTGTTTTTATGGGGATCGTCATCGAGCGGTCGGGCATCGCCACGCGCCTGTACGACACCATGTATGTGCTGCTGGGAAAATTGAAGGGCGGCTTGGCCATTGCCACCGTGCTCAGTTGCACCATCTTTGCAGCAGCCACGGGCGTCGTCGGGGCCACCGTGGTCACCATGGGCATCATGTCCTTGCCGGCCATGATGAAATACAAATATGACAAACCGCTGGCCTGCGGCGCTATCTGCGCCGGCGGCGCGCTGGGGATCCTCATACCGCCCAGCATTTTGATTCTGGTGTATGCACCGGTTGCCAACGTGTCGGTGGGGGCGCTGCTCATCGGCGCCTTTGTTCCTGGGCTGGTGCTGGCCTCGCTCTATGTGCTCTATATTGGCATACGCTGCTTCATAACCCCGTCCATGGGCCCCTCCATCGCCCCCAGTGAAATCAAGGTCACGGTATTTCAAAAAACGAAAATGTTCCTGACCTCGGTCTTCCCCGTCTGTCTGCTGATACTGGCGGTTTTGGGGTCCATCTTTTTCGGCCTGGCAGCGCCTACGGAAGCCGCTGCCATCGGGGCTTTTGCAGCGATCATCATGGCCGCATTTTACAAGGCCCTGAGCCTGGGGGTGCTGAAGGAGGCCGCCATCCGCACCATGAGCACATCGGCCATGGTATACCTAGTGGTCATCGGCGCCTCTTTTTTTACCAGCGTTTTCATGCGGTTGGGGTGCGGCCAGGTGGTGGAAAACCTAGTGCTGGGATTGCCCTTCGGCCGATGGGGCATTTTGATCTGCATGTGGGCGATCATTATCGTCATGGGGGCCTTTCTGGATTGGATCGGCATCGTCATGATCGTGGTGCCGCTTTTCACACCCATTGCCAATGCATTGGGCTTCGACCCCATATGGTTTGCCATTATGAACATCGTGGTGCTGCAAACGTCGTTTCTGACCCCTCCCTTCGCCTACACCATCTTCTACCTCAAAGGCATCGCCCCCGAAGAGGTCACCCTGGCCCATATTTATCGTGGGGTCATCCCCTTTCTGCTGCTCATGCTGGTGGCGGTTCTAATATTCTCGCTGTTCCCATCGATTATCATGTTCGCCCCCAAAGCCGCTGGTTTGGTGTAAGGGTTTGCCCCCTGGTGCCTGTGCGGGTGGATCGGAGCGTTTCTTTTCACCCGCCAGGCCGCTGCATTGGTCCAGGAAACCCGTCCGGCTGCACGATTCCCGCTGTTTCCGCCCGACGGTCCCACCCGTACAAGATGGGCCTGACACCTGACACCCGGCTTGACCTGAACCGGTTTAAACGGTAGAGTGCAGATCGTCACAAACCGGTGTGCGGCCCCACAAAATCTCAGCCCCCGCTGTCATTGGGCACCTTGCCCGCCCTGGCGCCTTGAGTATCGGATTTTGATGCAACGGCCGTCACACAGCACTCGATGCACTTAATGAGGATGCTCATGTTCAACCAGGACTTTGTCGTCACCATTGAAGTCGTTCCGCCCCAAGGACCGAATCCGGAAGCGATCCTCACCGCCCTGAAGGATCTGGGGCCGTTGCCTTTTCATGGGTTCAGCGTCGCCACCAACCCTGTGGCCAAACCGCGTATGAGTGCGTTGGCGCTGTGCGCCCTGATTCAGCAACATACAAAAAAGCCCGCCATTCTTCACCTGACCACCCGGGATCACAACCGGTTGAGCCTGCAGGGCGAGTTGTGGGGCGCCCGGGCCCTGGGCATCGATACGGTCATGGTGGCCAGCGGTGATTTTGTGGCCTTCAAGGATCGCAAAGAGACGACCACCGTCAAGGATGCCGATGTGTACGGCCTGGTCGCCATGGCGCGGGAGGCAGGGCTGCGAACCGGTGTGGTGTTCGACACCCACCCGGAAAATGACGGTCTGCAGCGGGCGGTATCGCATCTGCGCCGCAAAGTGGCCGCGGGCGCCCAGTTTGCCGTCACCCAGCCCGTTTACGACGAGCCGGGCGCCGACCGGATCCTGCAGGCCACCAGGGATATGGGCATCCCCATCATCATGGGCATTCTGCCCCTGCGAACCGCCCGGCATGCCGAATTCCTGCATACCCGCGTGGCCGGCATCGCCGTGCCCGAAGTGCTGAGAGAACGCATGCACCGGGCCGTAGACCCGACGACCGCAGGGGTGGCCAACGCCCGGACCATGCTCGATGCCGCCCAGAGGCGTTTTGCCGGCGCCTGCATCATGCCGCCCTTTGATCATTACGAAATGATGGGCGACATTCTGAGACCCCGTTCCAACAAAGGAGACTGAACATGGCCAAAACAGAGCGAGAAAAACGCAAAGCAAAGGTAATCGAGGTCCTCAACCAGGCGCGCTCCATGGAGCTGGCGGCCATAACCCAGTATATGAATCAACATTACAACTTGGATGACAAAGACTATGGAGAACTGGCAGCCAAAGTCAAACTGATCGCCATCGATGAGATGCGTCATGCCGAAGCCTTTGCGGAACGAATCAAGGAGCTGGGGGGTGAACCCACCACCGAACCGGACCAGAAAGTCACCAAAGGTCAGACCGTTGAACAGGTGTTTCCCTTTGATGCCGAACTCGAGGATAACACCATCGACCGCTACAACCAGTTTCTGCTGGTCTGTCGTGAAAACGGCGACAGTGGCAGCATGAAATTGTTCGAACAGATCATCGATGAAGAACAGCTCCATTTCAACTACTTTGACAACATCAGCGACCACATCGGCAGCCTGGGGGATGTCTACCTGGCTAAAATCGCCGGCACCTCATCGGCCACCGGCATCGGCCCCAGCGGGTTTGCCGTCAGCGGCCGCGCCTGAAGCGTTTTACCGGAAGCGATGGCGGACATCGGCTGGAGGCTCCACCGTCGCTTCAAACCAATTTTGCCGCCGGGCCGGCGAACGAACAACCCGTCATCCACAAAGGCTGCCCACCGATGAACACCGTTCTGGTCGTCGATAACGACCCCATCATGCTGCACACCATGGTGGGGCTGCTGAAAAGCCAAGGCGCTCTGTTGCAGATCCTCTCGGCTGCCAATATCCCAACGGCGCTCGAAATCCTGGCTTCACAAGCGGTCCAGATCCTGATCACCGGGATGCACATGCCCGAAGTGGACGCCTTTGAACTGCTGTCCTGGCTGGCAACCCAGCACCCCAAAACCCGCGTAATCATCATGACCAACAATGCATCGGCCATGTTGCGGACCAAAATCCGGCAGATGAAATCGGTGGTTCACTTCGATCAAGCCTTAGATATCAGCATGCTCGCCAAACGGATCTTCACCGAACTGCAGATCGATTATGGCGGACAGATTCGGGGCATCACCCTCTCCTCCTTTCTTCAGATGCTGGATCTGGAGGGGCGATCGTGTACCCTCCAGATCAGCGCAAAAGGCAAGACCGGGGTGATCCATATCGCCGGCGGCAAGCCCATCGCCGCCAGGATTGGCTTGCTTGCGGGCAAACCCGCCGCCTTGCACATTCTCACCTGGGGAAATGTATTGATCGACATTGATTACGCCCCCAGGGAGGTTCCCCGGGAGATCAGCACTTCGCTGATGAATCTGCTGCTCGAAAGCGGCAGAATGCTGGACGAAAAACAGAGTCAACGGCCAAACCTGAGAAAACACAGCCGTTATGATTGTCTGGTGGGCGTGGATTATGACATCAGCGACTGGACCTACCAGTGCTACATGCGGGATATCAGTGAAGGGGGGGCCTACATTGAAACGGAGCAGCCTGTCCAAGTGGGCCAGCGACTGATCATGACCCTCTCATCACCGGTGCTGGAGCGCTCTTGTCCGATCAACGGAACGGTGGTGCGCCGCGATCCTATGGGTATCGGTGTTCGCTTTGAGGCTTTGACCCTGCAGCAAAAGCAGGTGATTCAGTCCCTGATGGAGAGCCTGTGCAACCCTATTTCCGGCCCGACCAGATAGGCTCAGCAACGAGGGGATCGAAACCACTCGGCAAGAGGCGAAAACCCGAGACCGTTTAAACCATTCAATTAAGGATTGATGCATGCGGCTCACCGATGCGCGCGAAAAACCACTTTTCACTCTCATAACCGGCGGGTCGGTCTACACTCCGGGGAAAATAGGCCGCAAGGACATCCTGATTGCCGGACAGGTCATTGCGCGCATCGCCGACCGTATCGATCTGCCGACAGAATTCGAGCCCGTCATCATCCGCGCCGAAGGCAAAACCGTCGTTCCCGGGTTCGTGGATCTGCACGTGCATCTTTTGGGCGGCGGGGGCGAAGCTGGTCCCTGGTCGCGCACCCCGGAGATCACGCTGTCGAAAATCATCCGCGCCGGCGTGACGACGGTGGTGGGGCTGCTGGGAACCGACGATGTCTCCCGCCGACCTGAAACCCTGCTGGCCAAGGCCATGCAGCTGGAGCAGGAGGGCGTTTCCGCCTTCATCTACACCGGCTCTTACCAGTTGCCGCCGCCCACCATCACGGGCAGCGTGAGAAAGGACATTGCGCTCATACCCAAGGTGGTGGGCGTAGGCGAAATCGCCGTCTCCGACCATCGCTCCTCACAGCCGAGCTTCGAGGAGCTGTGCCGCATCGCCGCCGAAGCCCGGGTCGGCGGAATGATCGGCGGCAAGGCCGGTTTGGTGCACCTGCACCTGGGTTCCGGCGCCCGGCAAGGATGCCGACCTGCTGATTCTGGACCGGGACTTGAATCTGGAATGCGTGTTCGCCAACGGCCGGCTCATGCTCGACCAGGGCAAGGTTCTTGTCAAAGGGACCTTTGAGGAGTAACGGCCGGCGACAGCCTCCCAGCGCCGAGGGGCTGGCGCGATCAACCCCTCTGATCAACCCGGGGGATAATACGAGAGGCTCAATCGACGATAAACAGTTTGGCCCCGGTTTTCGTTGAAGATCGATGCGGTTCAGCCTGGTCAGCGACTTGATAACTGGTTCCGGGTGTCAGGGTAAATCGGCGGCCGTCCTTGAGTTCTGTCTCCAGCTCGCCCTCCAGCACCAGCAGCACATGCCCCTTTTCACACCAGTGGTCCGCCAGATAACCCGGTGCGTATTCAACCATTCGCACTCGAAGGTTGCCCACTTCCAAGGTGCGCCACAGGGCCGCCCCTTCCTCTCCCGGGTGAACCGTTGGGGCAATCTGTTGCCAGTCGGTTGTACAAAATGGTACGGACTCTATTTTCATAACCTCCAGCCTCTTTGTGATTTGGAACAGCCGGCTCACAGCGGCAAATCGATTCCCACCCCCAGCGCCACGGCACGCTGATAAATCCGGACACCGGTGGCAATGTCGTCAAGGGCCAAACCAAGGTTCATAGCAATCGTCCTTTCCGTCTCCGATTCGCGACCGGCTTTGCAGCCGCTGACAATCTCACCTAAGTCGGCATAGGCTTCCGGGGTATCCTGAAAGTAGCCCTCGCGACGGTAAAAAGCCATCTGGGTCAAATCATCGGTTACCAGTTTATCTGCTTCCCGCAAGGCCGCCCCTGTCCAGTAGGAATCAAAATCCACCAATGAGGCAAAGGCCCCCGGCGCCAGCCAGCCCGGCTCAATCACCGGTTGCGGGTTTTTAGCAATGGGTCCGCTGGTGACAACCAGATCCCTGCCCCGCACGGCCTGCTCGGGACTGGATACGATCTGGACTTCAATTCCATAACGCGCCTGAATTTCCCGGGCGTAGGCCTGGGCACGGCCAGGATCGATGTCGTAGGCGTGCACGGATTGAATCGGAAACAGGCACATCAGCGCTTCCAGGTTGCTGCGTCCCTGGACGCCGCAGGCGATGATGCCCAGCCGCGAGGCGTCCGGGCGGGCCAGGTATTTGGCGGCCACCGCTGTAGCCGCACCGGTACGTTTGGCCGTAACCCAGGTACAGTCCATCACGCACACGGGCAAACCGGTGTGGGCATCGTTGAGAATCAGCAGACCTGAGATGTACGGCAGGCCTTTGGACGGGTTGTCCTGATAGCCGGCCACCCATTTAACACCAGCGAACTGCAAGCTGGGTATGCAAGCGGGCATGGCATGCATAAAACCCAGCGGCGCCGGGTAAATGCTGGGTTTGGGCGGCATCTGGGTTTTGCCGGACCCCTTTTCCACAAACATCTGTTCCAGCGCCTCGATGATTTCCGCCATCGGCAGATCGATATCCTCAACATCCCGTCGAGACAGGTACAACACCTTTTGCTGTTTCATATCATTTTCCACCCTGGAGCGGTCACTATTCCGCCCCCGTTACGTTGCGGGCTTGTATCTTCTCGACCATCGCCGAACCACATTGACGCATTCAAGGATGATGGCGTGGTGACCAGTCGAATCATCCGCTTGGTGAGCGTTTCTGGGCATTTTCCGGGGGCTGTCAATCGTAAATCAAGTTCGGCAGCCAGGTCACAATCTCCGGGAAAACAATCACCAGTGTCAACCCAATCATCTGGAGTAGGACAAAGGGGATGGCTCCCTTGTAAATCTGCACCACCTGGACATCCTCCGGCGCAACCCCTTTTAGATAAAAAATAGAGTAGGCAAAGGGTGGCGTCAGGTAGGACATCTGAAGATTGATACACACCAACATGGCAAACCACAATGGGTCAAATCCCAGGGCGCGCACCACTGGATTCAGAATAGGAATCAATATCAGCAGAATGGCAATCCAGTCTATGAACATGCCCATAAAAAAGACCATCAACATCACAATCATCAAAACCCCGGCCGGCGGTAAGGCCATACCCAGCAGGAAACCTTCGATCAGACGGCCCCCGCCCAGGGCCAAAAAAACACCAGTAAAAACCGTGGCGCCCACGGTTAGAAGCAAAATCATGGCCGATGTGCGCAGGGTCAGGTAAACTGTTTCGGTAAGGTTGGCCCAAGTAAGTTTCTTGTATGCCGCACACAGGACGGCGGCGCCGAAACCACCAACCGCGGCGGCCTCTGTCGGTGCGGCCAAGCCAAAGAAAATGGACCCCAGCACCGCCAAAATCAAAGCCAGGGGCGGTAGCAGGGTGGTGGCGAATTTGGCCATCAGTTCCGATAGGGGAATGTCGCGCTCCGCTTTGGTCAAGGCCGGTCCCAGCTCGGGATTAATAATGCAGCGGATGGTGATATAAGCCATGTATAACGCTGACAGAACCAGGCTTGGCATAATGGCGGCGGCAAACAACCGGGCGATCGATAATCCCGCCATGGGACCGTAAAGAATCAGCATGATGCTGGGGGGTGTCAAAATGCCCAGGGTGCCGCCGGCCAGAATAGTACCGGTGGCAAGGGGAATGTCGTAGCCCCGTTTGAGCATCGAGGGCAGCGTCAACAGCCCCATCATGGTGACCGATGCGCCCACAATGCCGGTTGTGGCCGCCAAAATCGTTCCCAACACCACCGTGGCCAACGCCAAAGAGCCTTTCAGGGAGCCAAAGAGCTGCTGCAGGGTATCGAACAGACCATCTGCAATGCCCGAACGCTCCATCATATACCCCATGAAAATAAACAACGGCACAGCCACCAGCGCATCATTGGACATAATACCGTAGGTGCGGGAGGCCATCTGATCGAAGACCGGCGTACCCCAACCCAACAGGCCGAAAAGCATGCCCGTTCCCAGCAGCACAAAAGCCAGTGGAAAGCCGGTCATGATGCCGACCAGCAGCACGGCGAACATCAGTATTGAAAGTATTTGAGGGTCCATTTAGGGAGTTATGCCTTTCTTCCGAAAACCCGTTTCAGCAGTCGAATAAATTCAGCTATGCCCTGGAGCAGCAACAGGCCGGTAGCCAGCGGTAGAACCGCCTTGAAAGGATAAATCGGGACCCGCCAGACCGTCATTCCCGTAAGCTCACGAATCTGCCAGGAATAATTGGCGTGTTCCAAGCCGACAACAAACAGTGCGATAACGGCGGGAAAGAAAAATACGGGGTAAAGGCATAAATCCAAAATTGCCTGTTTACGTGGCGATATAAGACGATAAAAGAGGTCTATGCGGACATTGCCGTTGAGTTTCAGCGTGTAGGCCGCCCCCATCATAAAGTGGGATCCGTACAGCATATAACTCAAATCCCAAGCCCAAATCGTAGGAGCATTAAAAAGATACCTCAGGGCGACTTCATAAACCAGAGAGCCGGTCAACACGATGATCAACCACGCAAACAGCTTCCCGCTATACTCGCTAAGTGTGTCGATGTAACGGAGAGTGCGTTCCAAAGCGATATCATCTCCTAACAAAGCAAGGGTTACATGCCGGCCGGCCGGTGATGCGGTTTAGAAAAGAGTGCCGACCGGCACCAGGGGCCTGGGTCTAAACAGATGTGTGGCACCGCGGGCGCCGAGGCGCCTGGGCCGGCACGGCAGGCCGACGGGGGGCCGGGATTTTGCCGCGGAGATACAAGCCTGCCGGTCAGATGCTTCGGCGCCCGAACGATACCGTTCCTTCCATCCAAGCCCTGTATTCAGGCATCCGCGCTTAATTAATCACGCGGCCAATAGTAATCAGCAGCCAGTTCGTAAGGTACGTAGAAGCTGCGACGGAACGGGACCATCTTGGCGGCAAAATCTTTCTGGGATTGGTAGACTTCCGCAAAGAAAGGATCCTGCTGTACATAACGTGCGGCCACCTTGTCCCAAGATTCGAGTATGGCGGTGATCACTTCCGGTGGGGTTTGGACCAGCTTAACATTATAGCGGTTTTGCAGTTCTTCCAAATCGCTGACATTTCTTGTGACCAGGCCCACCCAGGCACGCAGCAGGTTTTCCCGACAGGCGATGTCAACAATTTTCTGCAAATCGGGCGGAAGTTTATCGTAGGCATCTTTGTTGACCAAAAATTCAAGGGTGCCGGTGTGCCGATGCATGCCAGGTGCGTGATAGTATTTGACAACGTCGTGAAACCCAAGATCCTTATCAGAGGTGGGGTCCATAAACTCAGCCCCGTCAAGAATACCGCGCTCCAAGGCGGAAACAATCTCCCCACCCGGCAACGTAATAATCGACATGCCCAGCTCTCGATAAATCTCGGCCGTTAAGCCGGCGGCCCGAAACTTCAGGCCTTTGAGATCGTCTACGGATTTAATCTCTTTTTTAAACCACCCCAGCGGTTCCGAAGCAATCAGGTCGGTGGGGAAGACCACTACTTTCATTTTGAGGATATCAGCATACATCTTGTTGTAATATTCAATATGCACGGAGCGGACTACGATGTCCGGCTTCTGGACCGAGATCTCGGGATCCGTATCCGCGGACTCTTCGATACCCAGGTGGCAGCCTCCCTTTTGGGATCGTCCGCCCTGGGACTGTC
>JAWOIA010000215.1:0-6431 GCA_046484885.1 Desulfosarcina sp.
TGGCCACCCGAGAAAATATCTCCCCTTTTTGGGCACGCTCTTTCTGTTCGTCGCCATGGCGGCCCTGTTCACTGTCTTTCCCGGCTACGAGCCGCCGACCGGCTCGCTCTCGACCACCGCGGCGCTGGCGCTCTGTGTGTTTGTGGCGGTGCCGCTGTTCGGCATCATCGAACGCGGCTTTGGCAATTACCTCAAGTCCTATGTGCAGCCGACGTTCATCATGCTGCCGTTTAACATCATCAGCGAACTTTCGCGCACGCTGGCCCTGGCTGTCCGTCTGTTCGGAAACATGATGAGCGGGGCGATGATCATCGGTATTTTGCTGACCATCACGCCCTTTATCTTTCCGGTGGTGATGAAGGCCCTCGGCCTGCTCACCGGCATGGTGCAAGCCTACATCTTCTTTATCCTGTCCACGGTTTACATCGCGGCCGCTACCCGTGTGAATAAATCAAAATCTGAAGTGGACCCCATTGAACCATGAACCATAAACCTTGAACCATGAACAATGACAACCAGGGAGATCTCATACTATGGATAGCATGACGTTAATCGCAATAGCATCTATTCTCGCTGCAGGCCTCACCACCGGCATCGGCTGTATCGGCCCGGCGCTGGGGGAAGGGTGGGCAGTATCGACCGCGCTGAGATCGCTGGCTCAGCAGCCTGACGCCTCCGCCACCATCACCCGGACCTTGTTCGTGGGTCTGGCGATGATCGAATCCACGGCCATTTATTGCTTCGTGGTCTCGATGATTCTCATATTCGCCAACCCGTTCTGGAACTACATCATCGCTCAAACCACAGGACAGTAAGCCGATGTTAATCGATTGGTTCACCATCGCTGCGCAGGTGCTCAACTTTCTCATCCTGGTTTGGTTGATGAAACGCTTTCTCTACAAACCCATCCTCGACGCCATCGACGCGCGGGAGGAGAGGATCACCAGAGAGCTTGCCGATGCCGACGCAAAAAAGGCTGAAGCGCAAAAAGAGAGTGCGGCGTTCGAGCGCAAAAACAAGGAATTCGACCAGCAGCGCAACGCGCTTCTGAGCCAGGCAACGGAGGAGGTGAAAGTCGAACGTCAGCGTCTTCTTGACGAGGCACTGCAGGCGGCCGAAGCTCTGCGCGCCAAACGGCAGGAGGCCCTTGAGCGCGAACAACAGACCCTGAACGACGAAATAACCCGCCGGACGCGCAAGGAAGTTTTCGCCATCACGCGCAAGACGCTGACGGACCTCGCCGGGACAAGTTTGGAAGAGCGCATCAGCGAGGTGTTCAGGCGCCGTTTGCGAGAGCTGGACGCTGAGGCGAAGGGAAGCTTTGCCAAGATCCTGAAAACATCATCCGCTCCGGTGCTGGTGCGCAGCGCCTTTGAGCTGCCGGCTGAACAGAGAGCCGCGATCCATCAGGCGCTCAACGAAACCTTCGCGGCTGAAAACGACGTTCGTTTCGAGACCGCACCGGACCTGATCAGCGGCATCGAACTTACCGCAAACGGACGAAGGGTCGCCTGGAGCATCGCCGATTATCTGACATCACTGGAAGAGAGCATTGGCGAACTGTTGCAAGGGCCGTCCAAACCCAAGATCAAACCGGAGGTTGATCCGGCCACACAAGCCGAGCCCAAGCCGAAGCCCGGGACGCAACCTGTCGCTGCCGAGGAGACGCAATGAGCGCCCCGGCAGATTCTTTACAAAACGGCGTCGACCGCGCTTTCACCGTTCTTAGCCGGGGGCGCGAAATCTTCACGCCGCAACTGACGGCGCGGGAGGTGGGTACGATTACCGGCGTCGCCACGGGCATCGCCCAGGTCACGGGCCTTCCCGGCGTCGGCTTTGATGAATTGGTGATGTTTCCCGGCGATGTCTTCGGCATCGCCTTCAACGTCGACCCGGAAGAGATCGGCGTCGTCCTGCTCGGCGAATACTGGCATCTGAACACCGGGGATGAAGTCCGGCGCACGGGCCGGGTCATGGATGTGGCCGTGGGCGACGGATTGCTGGGACGTGTCATCGACCCGCTTGGCCGGCCCCTCGACGGCAACGGACCGGTGGCCGCCAGCCGGCGTCAGCCGATCGAACGCCCCGCCACGCCCATCATGGATCGGGCGCCGGTCACGGTGCCGCTCCAGACCGGAATTAAAGTCATCGATGCGCTCATTCCCATCGGCCGCGGTCAGCGCGAGCTGATCCTCGGCGACCGCCAGACCGGCAAGACCGCCATCGCCGTCGACACCATTCTGAATCAGCGCGGCAAGGATGTCCTGTGCGTTTATTGCGCCATCGGTCAGCGAGGGGCCGCCATCGCCAAAGCCGTGGCCACCTTGCGAGAAAAAGAGGCGATGGATTATACCGTCGTGGTCGTCACCGAGGGCAATGATCCGCCCGGCCTCGCTTACATCGCCCCTTACGCCGCCACCAGCATTGCGGAGTTTTTCATGGAAGCGGGGCGCGATGTGCTGATCGTTTATGACGACCTCACCCATCATGCCCGCGCCTATCGCGAACTTTCTCTGTTACTGCGCCGACCGCCCGGCCGCGAAGCATTTCCCGGCGACATTTTTTATATCCACTCGCGGTTGCTCGAGCGCGCCACGCACTTACGCAAGGAACTGGGCGGCGGCTCGCTCACCGCGCTGCCCATCATTGAAACCGAAGCGCAGAATATTTCCGCCTACATTCCGACCAATCTGATTTCGATCACCGATGGGCAGATATACCTCTCGCCGGCGCTGTTCGAGCTGGGTGTCTTGCCCGCGGTCGATGTCGGAAAGTCCGTCTCACGTGTCGGTGGCAAGGCGCAACGCGCCGCCTACCGTGCGGTAGCCGGCGATCTCAAGCTCTCCTACTCGCAATTTGAAGAACTCGAAACCTTTGCCCGGTTCGGTGCTCGGCTCGATGAAGATAACCGCAAGGTCATTGCCCATGGGCAGCGCATCCGGGCCATCCTCAAGCAACCGGAATTCGCGCCGGTGTCCATGCCCGCCCAAATCACCCTGTTGCTGGCGTTGACCGCAGACCTGTTCGTCGAGGTACCGCTTGACCGGATGAACGAGGCCGAGCGGGCCGTGCGCCAGGCGGCGGCCAAGATTCCGGCGGAGGTGAGCGAGCGCCTGGAGAGCGCCGACACGTTGAGCGATGCGGATCGTGAAATGATCATTGAGATCGCCCGCCAGGTCCTCGCTGCGTTTTCAACCGCAGAGGAGACGTCATGAGCGACACCTCCGCGAGCCTGCGCCGAAAAATCGATAGTGCCGGAAATCTGCAGTCGGTCGTCCGCACGATGAAAGCCCTGGCCGCTTCCAGTATCGGTCAATACGAGCAATCGGTGCGGGCGCTCGGTGATTACTATCATACTGTGGAGCTGGGATTGGGCGTCTGTTTTCGCGACGCCGATTCATCTGGACTGATGACCGGAGAGACCAAACGAACGAATAAGGGTGTGATCGAAGCGGTCGTGTTCGGCTCAGACCAGGGGCTGGTGGGCCAGTTTAATGACCTGGTGGCCGATTATGCGGTCAAGACGCTGGCGACTCTGACCGCCAAGGCCAATGTCTGGGCTGTCGGCGAGCGCGTGCAGGCACGCCTGGCGGACGCGGGACTGCCACTGTTGGGACTCTTTACCGTGCCGAACTCGGTCAAGGCCATCTCCTCGCTGGTCGGGCAGATTCTCGTGGAAGGCGAGACGCATCGCGATCGGGGTGAAGTCAGTGAACTTTACCTCTTCTACAACCGCCCGGCGTCCGGGGCGGTTTACACCCCCGTCAGCCAACGACTGCTGCCGCTAGATGCAACCTGGCGCCGCGAGCTGGCCGAACTTCCCTGGCCGATGGAGAATTTACCTGAGATCGTTGGCGACAAAACCGAGACACTGCGGGCGCTGATCCGCGAATATCTCTTCGTTTCGCTTTTTAGGGCCTGCGCCGAATCCCTCGCCAGCGAGAACGCAAGTCGCCTAGCAGCGATGCAGCGCGCCGACAAAAACATCGACGAGCTGCTGGAGGGTCTCAACAGGACATTCCACCAACTGCGTCAGAGCGGCATCGACGAGGAACTGTTTGACGTTATCTCCGGCTTTGAAGCCTTGAGCACAGACTAAAATGTTATACATTGACTCGGTGAAGGTTGGTCGATTTTGGCACCCCTGTTGCGTTAACCGTATTTTTTCTCCTGGCCATTGTTTTCGCCTGATTGACTCGAAAGAGGTTGATGGATGAAAACTATCGTGACGATGACTTTGAACCCGGCCATTGACAAGAGCGCTAGCGTTGATCAGGTCGTTGCAGAACGGAAACTCTATTGTAAACCGCCTCGTTTTGAGCCCGGAGGGGGCGCGGTAAATGTCAGCCGGGCGATAAAAAAACTGGGTGGGGAATCCCTTCTCTTTCATCCCGCAGGTGGGCTGACCGGAGACCGACTGAAAGAACTACTGGATCAGGAAGGTCTCCACTATCGGCCGTTTCCCATTGCGGGAATGATCCGGGAAAGTCTGGTCATTCTGGAAGAAACCAGCGGTCGGCAGTATCGTTTCGGAATGCCGGGACCGGCCCTCCAAAAAGCAGAATGGGAGCCATTCCTGCAGGAACTGGCGGCCATGGAGCCGTCACCGGACTATGTGGTAGCCAGCGGTAGCCTGCCGCCAGGCGTCCCCCCTGACTTTTATGCGCGGGTTGCCCGTAGCGGGAAGAAAATAGGCGCAAAAGTGATCATCGACGGTGCGGGTGAAGCTCTTAAGGCAGCGCTTCAGGAAGGGGTGTTTCTGATCAAGCCCAATGTTCGCGAATTTCGGGAACTGGTCGGCGAGGAAATCAAAGAAGAATCGCAGATCAAGGCTGAGGCCCAAAAGATGGTTAAGAGCGGCCGCTGCGAGGTATTGGTGATCTCCCTCGGCGCGGCAGGTGCCCTGGCGGTTTCGGAGGAGTTTACCGAACATATCATTCCTCCCACGGTACCTATCGTCAGCAAGGTTGGAGCCGGCGACAGCATGGTGGCCGGCATTGTCCTGAGTCTGGCCCGGGGAAACCCTCTCAGGGAATCCATCCTTTTCGGGGTGGCGGCCGGTTCCGCAGCCGTCATGACGCCGGGAACGGAGCTATGTCGGAGGGAGGATGCCGAGAGGTTATACAGAATGTCTGTGGGACCTGTACCGTTCGATCCCGTCGCTCGAGATTGAGGGGGCCAGCGTGCTCGACGAGTTCTATTGGCTCGACAAGGACGATCCGAACTCCTCTTTGCAGCGCGCCACGATGAATCAAGGTGAGGACGCGCATACCGACGGCCTGTTCACACTCAGCGAGCAGGCGCAAAAGGAGATCGTCAAGCTCTTTCTGGCCACCCGCGAAGAGATGGAAAACAAGCGCATCAACGAGGTGTTCGGGGAGGAATTCTTCGGCAGCAATTTCTGGCTCTACTGGCGCACGATGTTTGCCTACGAGGAGTGGCACTCGGCGTTGGAGATGAAGCTCTACCTGCACCGTTTCATCCACCAGATCAAAGGGATGCCGGACTTCTCCACACTGAAGTTCACCAAGTACAATCAATACGAGTCGCTGGTGCTGCCACTGGTCACGTGGCTGCAGGATCATGGCGTGGTGTTCCAATACGGCACCGAGGTGACCGATGTCGATTTTAACATCGCACCCGGACGCAAGCAGGCGACCCGTATCCACTGGCGTAAGGAGGCCGTTGCAGGCGGCGTCGATCTTGGCTCCGACGACCTGGTCTTCATGACCATCGGCTCGCTCACCGAAAACTCCGACGACGGTGACCATCACACCCCGGCCAAGCTCAATGTCGGGCCTGCTCCGGCGTGGGATTTGTGGCGTCGCATCGCCGCCAAGGATCCGGCGTTCGGGCGCCCGGAGGTGTTCGGTTCGCACATCCCCGAGACCAAATGGGGTCGGCCACCGTCACTACCCTCGATCAGCGCATCCCGAAGTACATTCAGAAGATCGCCAAGCGTGATCCGTTCAGCGGCAAGGTGGTGACTGGCGGCATCGTGACCGCGAAGGACTCATCCTGGCTGCTCAGTTGGACGGTGAACCGACAACCGCATTTTAAGCAGCAGCCGAAAGACCAGATCGTGGCCTGGGTCTACTCGCTGTTCGTCGATGAACCCGGCGATTACGTGAAGAAACCGATGCAGGACTGCAGCGGTGAGGAAATCACCCAGGAATGGCTCTACCACCTGGGCGTGCCGGTCGAAGACATCCCCGAACTGGCCGCAACCGGCGCGATAACCGTGCCGGTAATGATGCCGTACGTGACCGCTTTCTTCATGCCACGCCAGGCCGGTGATCGCCCGGATGTGGTGCCCGCGGGCGCTGTCAACTTCGCCTTCATCGGGCAGTTCGCAGAATCCCGGCAGCGCGACTGCATCTTCACCACCGAGTACTCGGTACGTACGCCGATGGAGGCTGTCTACACCCTGC
>JAWOIA010000235.1:0-7817 GCA_046484885.1 Desulfosarcina sp.
TCACAGCCGACACGGTAAATGACACCGTTACCATATCGGTTGCAAAGCTCTGTTGAAGTATCGGCAGAACCGGCTGGGTCAGATATATATTTGCGAAAGCGGCTGCCACCAGGGCAAAAACCCCTGTTTGCAAACGCAAGTGCGTGGCGGGAAGATTATTCTGGCGCTCTCTGATGGCAACCTCTTAAGGAATCCCTCATGAGCTTTGATATCCGTAACACCACGGGCCGCAGACGGCGGCCCGTGGCATCACATGGGCCACGTCTATCCGGGTATTGACACGGGTGCAGCTTTCCCGATCGATTCCATTGTCTCTTCATATTTGGACCGCAGATCCACGGTGCCGTCGTCGATCTCCTTTTTGACCGGACTCCACTCCGTGGGGCACTCGGTGCGCAGGGTGCCTAAACGATCTTCCAGTTCGGTGATAATGTTGACCAGGTCACCATACTGGTAAATGACCTTGTCTTTGGCAACACCCGGCAGCGCATCGAACTTGCGCTGGAGATCAAAGAGCCTCGCTTTCCACACCCCGAGTTCCAACTCGACATTTTTGCAGTAATCGTTGACATTCATGGCTTGCTCCTTTCAAGTGCGTTTGGTTTCAGTCATTGGTTCTTGATACATTACCAATTATAACCACAGCCAGAAACGAGGCAATGCAAGACCATTTAGCGTTTAGTGAGAGCTGAAAACTGCCACTACGCCGATTGGCGTGCATCCACGGCCATCATGGTCAACATGGCGGTGGCGGCCAGGGTTTCGCTGCCGGCGATGACATTAAAGACATCCGCCCGACAGATGGTCAACGTGCGTCCGACCTTGATGACTTGGCCCCGGCTGGTGATGCCCTCCCCGCGACCCGGGTGGAGCAGATTGAGTTTGTACTCCACGGTCAACACCTCTTTGCCGGGCGGCATCAGGCTCAAGGCGGCATATCCGCCGGCGTTGTCGGCCATGGTGCCGATGATGCCAGCGTGAAAATAGCCATGCTGCTGGGTCAGTTCCGGTCGGTGGGGCAGGTGGATGGCGCATCGGCCGGGGGCGACATCGATGACCCGGGCACCGATGTGATGCATGAACGGCTGGCGGTCAAAGCTGGCGCGCACCCGTTCGGCGAACGCAGGGTCGTTGGGATGGAAATGATCAGTGGTCATTTTCAGAGCGGCCTGTCTTGGTCGGGGTATAGGTTTGCCTCATTGTCGCCCAGCAGCCGACGCACCGCACCTTCGATGTGGGCCCGTTGCACTTTCCATTGGTGGTCTCTTTTTACCAGCTCGAGTTGGAGCAGGTAGGGATCAGCTTTCTCCCGGGCCTCTTCCAGCCAGCGCAGCGGGTCGTCTTTCAGATCGCGCAGGCCGGGCAGGCTGCGATCCTTGCTGAGAATCACAAAGTAGACGGTGGCCGTGGCCCGATCGGCTTCCGGGTTCAGTTCCACAATGGGTCTGGGGTAGAGAATTGAGAATTGACCGTAGCGCCGGAAGGCCACGAACAATATGCCTTTGACGCTGTTGGCGTCGTGGTTGCCGGGTGTGGCTACGAAATCGTCGCTGCCCAGCCGCACCAGATCACCGATCTGCTGTTTTTCCGCCAGTTCGGCGCCCTGATCGATCAGTTTGCGGATGGCGACCCCATCGTCCGAAGTGCCGCAGGCGGCCGTGGTCAGAAACAACAGCAGGGCAACCAAACGAACAGGGGTTATGAGGCGTTTCCATCGATCCATGCCTGATATTAGGCCGTGGGCCGTTGGCTGTCAAATACAATGCCAAGTGAGGGGATCCCTCACTTGGCATTTGGTTCCAATCATTATTTACCGCTGTTTGGCTTCCCTTTACGGGGCCATAATTGGCGCGGCAAAACGGCTTATGGCTGCTGGAAATATTCCAGGGTTACCGTTACCGTCCGGTTCAGGGCGCGACCTTCCGGAAGAGCGTTGTCGTACCTCGGATTGTTGGGGCCGGCGCCGGACACGATCAGGCGGTCGGTGCCGGGCGCTGCGCTCATAAGCTGCTTTTCCACCGCTTTGGCGCGCCGTTCGGACAACTGCAGGTTATAAGCTTCGCTGCCGATGTTGTCGGTGTGCCCCACCACCAGCACAACCGCCTCCGGCAGCTGCCCGATGCGGGTGATGATGCGGTTCACAATGGCCTCGTTGCGATCCTTGATGGCCGCACTGTCAAAATCGAACAGGATCAGGGCATACTGTTCCTGAACCCGATAGCCCTGCACCTCGGCCATCTGCTGGGTGCGCTGCACGAAGTTGACCGGCAGGGCTTCCGCGCTGCGGCTGTCCAGCGGGTTATCTTCATTGTCCTTGCCAATCACATGGGCATCGATGGCTTGACAGGCGGCGAACCCATCGAGCAGATTGCTTGTCAGGGGAATCTCCAATTGCTCCGGCAGCGGCCCGTTTCCGATAACGGTGTGAACATCCCGGCCGGCGCAACCAAGGGTCAGCTGCCATTCGGTCACGCCCGCTTCCGACGTAATCTCCGGCACGACGCGCAGGGTGCCCATTTCACTCACCTTGGTGACATATTCGCTGTCCACCGTCTCCAGGATGGCGGGGTGGTCGCTGTGGATCTCCACGCGCTGGTTGTCGATCCGGCCTTCGGCAATGCGGATGTTGCTTGGCGCTTCGGGCAGATTTCGCTGCTCAACAGCCATGCGCTCCGGCGCAATCCCCCACACGTAGCGCAGATAAGCCTGCACCGCTTCGGCCCGGCCCCGGGAAAGGTCGAGGCGCCCCTTCTCCTCGCCCATATCGGAATTGCACCCCACCAAACGAATGGTGGCATCGGGGTTGGCTTGCAGTCGCTGGCCAAGGATGTTCAGTACATTGTGGTATTTGTCCATGCCGCCACGCAGCTGCCGTTCGTCAAAACCGGCTGTTTCGGCGCGGGTTTCGAAAAGGATATAGCGATCCGTGAGTTGGCTGCGGCCCGTGTCAAAGTAAACATGGTTGAGCAAAGGGGCGCTGTCGATGGTGGTCAGCTCTTCGATCTTCAGCTCCGGATCGGGGAATACCAAATTGCCCGCGGGCGGAGAGATGAAACGGTAGGTGACAATGTAGCGGTGCAGCAGGGTGGACGAGAAGGCTTCGAAAACCGACACCAGTTCGGCCGCCGAACCCGCTTTCCAAGCATAACCGCCATGGCTGGAAGCCAGCCCCTTCAGGAAGGGATCCAGGGTTGGGGTTGGCATGTAGTCCACCGCATAGATGGAGAAGTTGTCGATGCCTTGTACGGATTTCGTGATTTCGCTATGGGTGACCCGGGAGTTGATGTCTTCGCCGTCGGAAAAAATCACCATGAATTTGTTGCTTTTGGCGGGCATTTTACGCACCAGGTCCACGCCGGCGAGGATGGCTTCATTCAGGTAGGTGCCTTCGGTAAGTCCGCTGTCCATGCTTTCGCGGAGAAAGTTTTGCAAGTCGGTCATGTGGTCGCTTTGTTTCACTTTGGCTCGCAAGGTGTGCCCGTTCACAGTCAAAGTGTCCTTTTCATCAAACACCACCACGCTCACTTGATCGATGGGACGGACGATCCGGTAGACCGATTCCAAGGCCTGGGTCAGGGGGGCGATGGCATTGCGCAGCCGCATGGAGAAGGAGTTGTCCACCACCAGAACGATGTTGAGCCCCACCTCCTGGCTGGTTTCCAGGGGTTCCACCGATATGATGCGGGCTGTTTTGCCGGCCTGGCGGATGACGAATTCGTCCTGGGTGAGCCCCTGGATCGGCTTTTCATCCCTATCGGTGACGGAAACCAGAAGTTTGCCTTCTTCCAAGGTTTGGTAGCTGATTTTGGTGTCGGGCAGGGACGTGCTGATCTGGTAAGGATCGGTTGCGGCCAGGGCAGCGGATGCACCGGCGGTGAGGACGAGCAGCATCATCACGATGATCGTTTTTTTCATTCCTTCACTCCATGATTTGGGTAGTGGGCTAATTTTTCTATATAACAGAAGGGGGTGAGGCATGCATCAACCTCCCTGCGGATGGGGCCAAGCAATGTGTGTACCAGTCCCTTTTATCCGCGTGCATATCCTAAAATTATGACATCGTTTGCCAACGTCAAGCCTTTTCGGTTACCAATTTTGCGCCCAAGTGACAAAACCGACCCAAACCCTTCACTTGAATGTTTGCTCAGGAGCCTTTAGACTCACAATTGAGGTGCTGTGATGAATGATCTATTGGCCCGATTGCGTGAAAAACACCTGCGAGATACCGAAAGCGGTTTGTGCGCCGTTTGCTCCGTGCATCCCGTGGTGTTGGGCTGCACCCTGGATGCGGCGGCGGGCAGGGCGTCGGGTGCTGTCCTGATCGAGGCCACCGCCAATCAGGTGAATCCATTCGGCGGTTATTCCGGTATGACGCCAGCGGATTTTGTGACGTATCTCGGGCGCTTGGCCCGCAACGCCGATCTGCCCGCCGAAAGGCTTCTGATTGGCGCCGACCACTTGGGACCCCATGTGTGGAAGCGCTTGCCGGCCGCCGAGGCCATGGAAAAAGCCGCGCTGCTGGCTCACCAATGCGTTGCGGCCGGGTTTGACAAGATCCATTTGGATACCGTGCAAGGTTGCGCTGACGACCCCGGTCCGCAACTGGACCTGGAAGAGACGGCGCGCCGGGCCGCCCAATTGTGCCGGGCCGCGGAAGCGGCTGCCCGTGATCGCGCCCATCGACCACCGCCCTTGTATGTGATCGGCAACGAGGTGCCGCCGCCGGGGGGCGGCCTGGAGGAGGGCAGCGATATCATTGTGACCGATCCCGATCAGTTGCTGATCACCCTGGATGCTTACCAGCGCGCCTTCACAGCGGCTGGCGTGGCGGCGGCCTGGCCCCGGGTAATGGCGGTGGTGGTGCAGCCGGGGGTGGAGTTCGGCGACCGCCGCGTCGTCGCCTATGACAAGGAACGGGCCGCGGCGCTTTCCGCCGCCCATGCCCGGCTGCCCGGTATCATCACCTACGAAGTGCACGCCACCGATTACCAAACGCCTAACGCCCTGCGTCGGATGGTGCGGGACCACTTCCCCCTGCTCAAGGTGGGACCCTGCCTGACCTTTGCCCTGCGCGCCGCTCTTTACGCCCTGGCCGGTCTGGAGGCGGCCCTGGGCAATGATATCCAGGAACCTTCCCGCCTGCCAGCGGTGATGGAGCACCTGATGGTGACCCATCCGGTCCATTGGCGGTCCCACTACCGGGGCTCACCGGAGACCCTCCATTTTTTACGCCACCACAGCTACCGCGACCGAATTCGCTACTACTGGTCCTATCCCGAAGCGCGGCAAGCCGTGGACCGCCTGCTTCGCAACCTGGCCCGCCCCATTGCCCCCGCATTGCTGGAGCGGCATTTGGATGGGGTGATGCCCATATGCCAGGACAACGGCGCCGTATTCGACCCCCGGGGCACCCTCAAAGCCGCGGTTCATGCAGCGTTGGAACCCTATTTAACACCGATTTTCGTAACACACATTTGAAAGCAATGTGACCTTGTCAGCACTTCTTAAAACCCATGAACGCGCTACAATATTGAACCTTAATCGTTTGGTGAGCCACTCAGAATTAAAAATGTTATATCGTATGGCGAATGGGATGAACCGAACATAACATAAAACACATAACACAGCCGCCCACGGATCAATGCCCAAATACGGATTAACGATCAAACCATTTAAAATAGGTGTTGTATGAATTGATGGGTAAACAAAGACAAAGAAAAACCAAAATGATCTGTGTGTTTTATATAAAATTGTATTGACATTCGAAACGTCACACAATATAACGCTGGCATGCGTGATGCCAAATTTTTCCTTCATCCCCAATTTGAGTGGCAACGCCGATACGAGGCGCTGAGAGCGATGTTTGTAGATCGACTACCTCACAAGGCCGTCGCGGATAAATTCGGGTACACACCTGGATACACGCGCCTTTTGCGTCATCAATTCGTTCACGGCAAAATTGACCTTGCAGAACCTGTTGCAGAAGGGGCTGTCCAGCGTCGCCGCGTTTCGGCCCAAGTTCGGACTAAAATCGTCGACTGGCGCAAACAGATGCTCTCCGCGGGACAGATTGTGGAGCTTCTCAGCGAAGATGGTGATGAAATTTCAGTCAGAACCGTTGAACGCGTCATTGCCGAGGAAGGCTTTCCCAGATTGCCTCGCCGCACCCGGATCAAAACCGGCATAACGGTCAAAGGAGCTCAAATCCCGGAACGTTCCGAGATTGTCTCCTTGGCGGATCTGGACGGACAAAGACTCAACTCCAACAATGCCGGCGTGTTCCTGTTTGCGCCTTTTTTACGCCAGTTGGATATCAGCGCCATCGCACGGGCGGCAGGATTGCCCGGAACCAAGATCATCCCGGCCACCAATTACCTGCTCTCTTTCCTTGCGCTCAAGCTGATCGGTAACGAGCGCTACGCCCATGTCGGTGACCATGCCTTCGATCCTGCCCTGGGGCTGTTTGCCGGGCTCAACGCATTGCCTAAATGCACTGCAATGTCCACTTACTCGTACTCATTGGATGAGATGCAGATATTGAACCTGCAAAAGCAATTCATCCACAATGCCTCCAAGCTCGGTTTGTATGACGGAAAGCTGGTCAATCTCGACTTTCATACGGTGCCGCACTTCGGTGAGCAGTCCGTGTTGGAAAAACATTGGGCCGGGGCACGCGGCAAACGCATGAAAGGGGCTTTGACGCTGTTTTGCCAAGACAGTGAATCCAAGCTGATTCTTTACACCAACGCCGATATTCGTCGCAGCGAGTCCGATGACCAGGTGACCAAGTTCTTATCCTTTTACAACGCTGTGCACCGGGGGGTGAAACCGACTCTGGTCTTTGATTCGAAATTCACCTCCTATTCGAAGCTGTGCGAGCTCAACGCAAAACACGACGTCAAATTCATCACCCTCCGCCGCCGGGGGGCCGGCATGATCCAGGATGTCGACCGTTTGGAGGGCTGGAAGAAAATCCACATCCCTCATGCCAAAAGAAAGTACCCCAACCCGCAAGTCCATGAATCGATGATCGAACTGAGGCACTACCAAGGCAGCCTGCGTCAAGTGGTCGTTCGTGGCAATGGCCGGGAAAAGCCGGCATTTGTGATCACCAATGATTTTCAAATGCCCTTGGAGCAATTGGTGGGCAACTATGCCCGCAGGTGGCGGGTTGAAAACGGTATCGCCGAAGCCGTTAAGTTCTTTCACCTCAATGCTTTGTCCTCGCCGATAGCGATCAAGGTGCACTTCGATATCGCTCTTACGATGATTGCAGACACCCTCTACACCATGCTGGCCAAGAAACTGCGCGGCTTTGAAGACTGCGATGCGCCTAAATTGTATCGGCATTTTGTAAGTGGTAAAGGCATTGTCGAGGTGCAGGGAAAGAGCGTCAATATTATCTATCCCAAACGAGCACACAACCCGATCCTGCGCCAGGTTCCTTGGGAAAATTTGCCCGGTCAATTACCGTGCTTGGATGGTTCGAGGGTGGTTTTGAACTTCAGCTGACACCCTCTGGAATGTTATTTTCCTGTGACGCTTTAAGCTACGCGAAAATCGGTGTTAAACTGCTTATTCATAAACGATCGCTTGCAGATTTCGCCCGAAGCTTCGTTAGTCTTGAAGCATAACGCACAGCGGGTAAGAATATTAATCCTACAATAAGAAAAAATATCATCATGCGTACCGAAATAAAAGATATGTTTGTAATAAGGACGGCACTTATTAAAACACAGCCAAGTTCTCTATTGGTTCTCATAATTACCTTGCCAAGCTCTGGTATCACCCTTTTGGCCAATGCATTAAGAACAACA
>JAWOIA010000250.1:0-19287 GCA_046484885.1 Desulfosarcina sp.
TTGATGAACTCGTAAAAAGTCGAATTTTTCGCTTCGTGAGGGTTTCGGGGCGCGATTTTGGTGGCGGCTAAATTGCAAGAACTCGTCGCAAACTCCTCAAACAGCTTGCAATTTTTAACGCCTTCCCCAAAATCGCTCCTTCCCCCGAAACCCTCAATGGCACTCAAAATTGACTTTTTACGAGACCGTCAGTATTAAGCTATCCCAATAAATGGTAAAAGTGGCACATCTAGCAAAAAAACAAGCTATTCAACGATCTGCCGGCAGGCTGCCGTCGCGGAATCCGCAGCGACGGCCCCATGATCACCCTCAACGCCGTCTTGGACTCCGTCAGGGTTCAATGGCGGTGGGCTTTTATTATAACGAATTATAACTAATTATAATTAATATAAATAAATCTTTATTTCGGCCGTGGCAACCATTTGCCGGTCAACTCAATAGCACATCCTTCGAGGTGGAACAAGGGTCCGATCCAAAAGATTTTTGGGAAAAGCCTTGACATTCTTTCCCATTTTAATTACTAGAGGCGCAACTTGAGCCCGATGGGGCTAAATTTGTATAAAATACATATATTACGATAAGTTAGGAGATCACTAATGGCTGTACCCAAGCACAAGACATCCAAGTCAAAACGGGACAAACGCCGGGCCCACAGAAAAATCGACGCCCCGGCCGTGGGAACCTGTCCGGAATGCGGCGAAGCCAAACTTCCTCACCATGCCTGCACCGAATGCGGTCAATACAAAGGCAAGCAGATTATCGCCACCGACGAAACCTGATCAACCCCTAAAGGAACAACGGACTATGACCGACACCGGGACCCATCGCTCCCAGGGAGGGCTGGACGAAGAGACCCGCCAGATGGTGGTTGACACCGTACGCCAGCTGTCCAAGCGTCTGCTCACCAAAAAAGCCGTCCTGGAATGGGACCGGGATGAGTGCTTTCCCGAGGCCGCTATCCGCGAGATGCTGAGCCCGGAGATCGGCCTGCAGTTGCTCTTTATCCCCGAGGCTTACGGTGGCATGGGCGGCGGGGCCTTAGACTGCTGTGCGGTCACGCGGGAAATGAGCAAGGTCTGTTTAGGCGTCAGTACGGCCTTTTTCGCCATCCAGCTGGGCTCGGACCCTATCATTGTCGGCGGCACCGAAGCCCAGAAGCACAAGTGGCTGGGCGCGGTTGCCCAGGGCCGCAGCCTGGTGGCCTATGCCGTGACCGAACCTGAAGCCGGCAGCAACCTGGCCGCACTCAAAACCCGGGCCGAACCGGTCATGGATGCTTCCGGCACACTCAGCGGTTACCGCATCAACGGCTCCAAGCAGTTTATCTCCACCGGCGGTTACGCCGATTTCGTCACCGTGCTGGCCCAGACCCCCGAAGGCCCCACCTTCTTCGTGGTGGAAAAGGGCACCCCCGGGTTTGAGCAGCACAAAGGCGAGGAGAAGCACGGCATACGGGCCTCCAACACATCGCCCCTGACCTTTTCCGACGTATGGGTGCCGCTGGAGAATCTGATCGGCGGCGTTCCCGGCAAGGGACTCAAGCAGGCCAACCAGGTATTTGGTTACACCCGTCTGATGGTGGCGGCCATGGCCCTGGGCGCCGGAGAGGCCGCCTTGGAGGGAGTTGCCATCCCTTACGCCCACGAGCGGATTCAGTTCGGCGGCCCCTTGTCTGAAAAAAAAGGCTACACCAACAAACTGATCGTCCCCCACTGGGTCAACCTCAAGGCCGCCGCCGCCTATATCGACGCCATCGCCCGGCGCTTGGACAGTGAGGATGAAGATTTTGCGGTGGAGGGATCCATTGCCAAGCTCTTCACCTCCGAAGCGGCCAACCGGGCGGCGGATGACGCCATGCAGGCCCTGGGTGGATACGGGTACATCACCGAATTCGGCGTGGAAAAGATCAAGCGCGATGTCAAGATCACCTGCATTTACGAAGGAACCAGCGAGATCCAGCAAAATATCGTCTCCACGTTTCGCTGGAAAAAGGCCCGCAAGACCAAAGGCGCATTTTACGAAGCGATGGCGCAGGACCTGGATGCCCTGCACAAGGATTGCGACCGGGCCGGCTGTCGGACCGTGGCCGCCTGCGTCCGCGTCTTGAACCGCAGCATCGATTTCGCCCACGAAAACCGCCTGACCCGTCACCAGCAGGTGATGTTCGCCCTGGCTGACATGATGACCCAGGTGGAGGTGGGGGCCGGTATGGTTCGGCTGGCCGCCGATCGGAGGCAGGAGGGCTGGCTGGCCGCCGCGCGGGTGTTTGCCGGCTTCTGCGCACGCCTGGTGGTCGAAAAAGCCCGCCTGATCGCACTGGGCAGCAACTCCGTCGATGCCCAGACGGCGGAACGTTATCTGGGTGCGCTGGATCTTGCCTCACTGGACGGGAGCTGCCGGGGTATGATCGACGACATGGACCGCGTGGCCGACTGGATTTTTGAGAGGTCACCATGACCGGATCAGCCGAGCGGGTCGTCGTGGTGACCGGCGGGTCACGGGGGATCGGGCGGGCCATCTGCGCCGCCCTGAGCGCACCGGGTGCCACGGTCTGTTTCACCTACAACCACCAGGTGGATGCCGCCGCGGCCGTCGCCGCAAGCATCCAGGCCGGCGGTGCCAGGGCGCGCTATGAGCAGGTCGATGTGGCTTCGGCCGGCGCGTCGGCCGATTTTCTGAATGCCATTGTCAAGGATACCGGGCGAATCGACGTGCTGGTCAACAATGCCGGCATTACCCGCGACGGCCTGCTGGTGCGCATGAAGGAGGCCGACTGGGACGCGGTCATGGACGTCAACCTGAAAGGTGCCTTCAACTGCATGAAGGTGGCCGCCAAGGCGATGATCCGGCAGCGCTATGGGCGGATCATCAACATCTCCTCGGTTGTGGGCGTCTGCGGCAACCCGGGGCAGGCCAATTACGTCGCCTCCAAAGCCGGTATCATCGGTCTGACCAAAGCGGCGGCCCGGGAGCTGGCCAGCCGCAACATCACGGTCAATGCCGTCGCCCCCGGCTACATCGCCACCGACATGACCGGTGATCTCGCCGAAGCGGCCCGATCGGCCATGATCAGCCAGATTCCCATGGGGCGTGCCGGCACCCCGGAAGCGGTCGCCGGCGTTGTCGCTTTTCTGGCCTCCGACGCCGCGGACTACATCACCGGCCAGGTGATCCACGTGAGCGGGGGTATGTACATGTAAGGCCGGGTCTGCCGTCGTAAGGGTGGACCCATGCAACCAACCTGAAAGGAGCCTAGGATGTCTGTTGAAGATAAAGTCAAAAAAATCATCGCCGAAAAACTCAGTGTCGATATCGCCGAAGTGGTGCCCGAAGCCTCTTTTGTGGATGACCTCGGGGCCGACAGCCTGGATCTGGTGGAGCTGATCATGTCCATGGAAGAAGCGTTCGACGTAGAGATTTCCGATGAGGATGCCGAGAAGCTGGTGACCGTCAAAGACGCTTTTGACTACATCAAAAACCACTGATCGGCCATTTATTCTGGATGGTGCGGATGACTGCTCGCCTTTTCATTGAGGAGCGGGTGCCGCCGTCCGAAACTCATCATTGATACTTATTCCAGCCTGCGGAAGGGAAGGGATCGTTGAACAGACGGGTTGTCATTACCGGATTGGGACTCGTAACCCCGCTGGGTGTCGGCGTTGATGAAACCTGGTCGGCCCTGTGCGAGGGCCGGTCGGGCATTGGTGAGATATCACGTTTTGACACCAGCGCTTTCACCACCAAAATCGCCGGAGAAGTCAAGGGGTTCAACCCGGAGGACTTTCTTCCCAAAAAAGATGCCAAACGGACCGAGAAATTTATCGCCTATGCCGTAGCGGCAGCCCGGATGGCTTTAGAGAATGCGCGCCTGACCATCGACGCGACCAACGGCCCCCGCGTGGGCGTGATCACCGGTTGTGGACTGGGCGGACTTGAAATGCTGGAAACGACCGCCCGTACCGTTCAGGAAAAAGGTCCCAAGCGCTGCAGCCCATTTTTCATCCCCATGATTATCGGCAACATGGCACCGGGAATGATTTCGATCCAGCTGGGGGCCAAAGGCCCCAACATCTCCGTGGCCACGGCTTGCGCCGCCGGCGCCCATGCGATTGGCGATGCCTGCAACACCATCTTGCGGGGCCAGGCGGATGCCATGATTACCGGTGGTGTGGAGTCGGTGATCACCCCTACCTGTATCGCCGGTTTCAACGCCATGAAAGCCCTCTCCACCCGCAACGACGAGCCCACGAGAGCCTCACGGCCCTTTGACCGCGACCGCGACGGATTCGTGGTGGGTGAAGGCGCCGGCATGCTGATTCTGGAAGATCTGGAGCATGCCCTTTCCCGGGGTGCGCCCATACTGGCCGAAATGGTCGGATACGGGCAGAGCGGCGACGGCTACCACATGACGTCGCCCTCCCCGGACGGAGACGGCATGATCCGGTGCATGCAGGCTGCGATCGACAGCGCGGGCATCACCGGCGATGTCATCGACTACATCAACGCCCATGGCACCTCCACCCCCTTGAACGATCTATACGAGACCCGGGCCATCAAAAAAGTGTTTGGCGATTTCGCCAAGCGGGTTCCTATTTCCTCCACCAAATCGATGACCGGGCACCTGCTGGGCGGTGCCGGTGGCATCGAAACCGCATTCACTGTTTTGACGGTCATGAACGGTATTATCCCGCCGACCATCAATCTGGAAAACCCGGCCGATGAGTGCGATCTGGACTACGTGCCCAATGTGGCCCGCAAGGCGCAGATCCGCTACGCCCTGTCCAATTCATTCGGCTTCGGGGGCACCAATGCCAGCCTGGTGCTCAAACGCTACGAGTCCTGAACGCGTTCGCCGCCCGCCCGGTATCCGTGCTGGTCCCGCGCCGGCCCTTTTCAGCCGCCTGCCTGCCGTCTAAGCGGCCCAAACACCTCCGGTTTTTTTGCTTGCGATGATCGATGGTTCTATATATGTAGACAGGTTGACCCATTTCGCGACGACTGTTTCGACACCGAGAGGAACCGCGCTCCATGAACGAGGCCCCCGGCCCCCGGCCTATCATCATCGGCTGCGACCATGCCGCCTTCCGGCTCAAAGAGACCCTTAAGGCGGCAATGACCGCCCGGGGAATCGCCGTCCACGATGTCGGCACCTTCAGCGAGGCCTCCATGGATTATCCGGAGACCGGCAAGACCGTGGCCCGGAAGATCTCTGCAGGTGAGTACGATCGGGGGATTCTGATCTGCGGGACCGGGCTGGGCATGTCCATGGTGGCCAATAAATTCCCGCATGTGCGCGCCGGCCTGTGCAACGACCTATTTTCGGCCGCCATGAGTCGGCGGCACAACAACGCCAACGTTCTGGTCATGGGCGGGCGGGTCATCGGCGACGTCCTGGCCCTGGAAATTCTCAAGACCTGGCTGGAAACCCCTTTTGAAGGCGGGCGCCATCAGCGGCGGCTGGAGATGTTTGACCCGATTTGATTTGCAAACAGTCCCTTGCCGCCAATCGATGCGCTGATGAAAACCGGCCACTGATTGACAGTCACGTAAAAAGTCAATTTTGAGCGCCATTGAGGGTTTGGGGGGAAGGAGCGATTTTGGGGAAGGCGTTAAAAATTGCAAGCTGTTTGAGGAGCTTGCGACGAGTTCTTGCAATTTAGCCGCCACCAACATCGCGCCCCGAAACCCTCACGAAGCGAAAAATTCGACTTTTTACGAGTTCATCAAGGTTGAATCTCGGGCCTCGCCTCAAACGAGACCCCCACCCCAAAACATCAGGGACCCCTGGTAAACAAGGCGCAAGGGTCGTCCGGGGCCGCTTGGGGGGCGCTGCCACACCAGTGCCCTGCCTGTCACATAGTGGTATAAATGTCAACCGATTTTGCTAAACGGTGTCCAAGCGACCAACTTCCCAGGATTGACACCCGCTTCGCCTTCCTCTATACCACCACGCGTAACCTGGGTACCTGCAACCGGCCGGGAAACGAGCCGGTCACCCCGATGGGAATGACCATGATCAGTATCGACAACCTGAGTAAAAGTTTCGGCGGCCGCGTGCTGTTCGACGGGATCAGTTTTAAAATCAACGCCAAGGAGCGCATCGGCCTGGTGGGCCGCAACGGCCACGGCAAATCAACCCTTTTTCGCATCATCGTCGGAGAGGAGAGTTACGAAGACGGCACCCTTACCATGCCCAGGGGGTATCGCATCGGCCATGTGCAGCAGCAGATCCAGTTCACCGAAAAGTCGGTGCTGGCCGAAGGCATGCGCGGCCTGACGGCCGCCGAAAAGGACCACCACTGGAAAGTGGAAAAGATCCTGGCCGGTCTGGGTTTCTCCGACGGCGACATGGTCAGAGACCCCCACGAATTCTCGGGTGGGTTTCAGGTGCGGCTCAACCTGGCCAAGATGCTGGTATCCGAGCCGGATCTGCTGCTGCTGGACGAACCCACCAACTACCTGGATATCACCTCGATCCGTTGGGTTCAGAATTTTCTGCAATCCTGGTCCCACGAACTGATGCTCATCACCCACGATCGGGGTTTCATGGACAAGGTGGTCACCCACACCATCGGCATTCACCGCAAAAAGACCCGCAAGATCGAAGGCAACACGGAAAAGTACTACGACCGCATCGCCCAGGACGAGCAGATTCACGAAAAGACCCGCCTCAATGATGAACGCCGCGAAAAAGAGGTCCGCCTCTTCATCTCCCGATTCCGGGCCAAGGCCCGCCTGGCCAACATGGTGCAGTCGCGCATCAAGACCTTGGCCAAGATGGAAAAAAAGGACCGCCTGGAGCAGATCAGGGGACTGGATTTCTCCTTCCGCAGCAAACCGTTCAAGGCCAAGCAGGCGCTCAGCGTGGAGAACCTCTCTTTCTCCTGGGGGGCCGGCCGCCGGCTGTTTACCGATCTGAACGTCTCTGTGCTGGCCGGAGAGCGGATCTGCATCGTCGGCAAAAACGGCAAGGGCAAAACCACCCTGCTCAAGGTGCTGGCCGGCACCCTGCCCGCGACAACGGGAAAAATCACCTACAACCCCCAGGTGGAATCGGGCGTCTTCGAGCAGACCCACATCCAGAGCCTGGTGGACAGCCGCACCGTGGAGGAGGAGATCCTGTGCGCCCAGCCGGATGTGGACCGCCAGAAGGCCCGCAATATTTGCGGGGCCATGATGTTCGAGGGCGACAGTGCCTTGAAGAAAATCAGCGTGCTCTCGGGCGGCGAGAAAAGCCGGGTCATGCTGGGCAGACTGTTGGTGACCCCGGTGAACCTGCTGATGCTGGACGAACCCACCAACCACTTGGACATGGATGCCTGCGACGCCCTTTTGGCCGCCATCGGCGCCTTCGAGGGCGCGGTGATGATGGTCACCCACAACGAGCTGTTTCTGCATGCCCTGGCCGACCGGCTGATCGTTTTCGATGACAGTGGCGCCCGCCTGTTCCATGGCACCTACCAGGAGTTTCTGGAAGCCGGCGGCTGGGGGGACGAGGCGGTCATGACGCGCCACCGTGATGAAACGGGCGCTGACGGCGCCGCCGCCCTGCCCCGGTTGGGCAAGAAAGAGCTCAGGCGCCTGCGCTCGGAAGTGGTGACCGAAAAATCGCGGGTGCTGAAACCCATGGAGGATGCCATCGCCAAAATCGAAGCGGAGATCGACGAAAATGAAGTGCTGCTCGAGCGCTTGAACCGCGAGATGGTGGAGGCCTCCCAGCTGGGCGACGGCGCCCGGATCGGCCCGCTTTCCCAGCAGATCCGGACCTGCCAGGACCTCATCGAAAACCGCTTCGCCGAGATGGAGCAGATGGATGACCAGCGGCAGCGGCTTGAAAAAAAGTTCGAGCGGCGCTTGACTGAACTGGAAACCCAAGCCCAACCCACCCAGACCCAAAACCAGGCGTTTCATTGACGCCCCGATCGATCCTGCTCATTCACCCGCCGGTCTCCAAGCCCTGCGAAGCACCGGCCGGTCCGGCCAAACTGGCCTTGGCCCTGCGCAGCCGCGGGGTCGACTGCCGGGTTTACGATGCCGGCCTCGATGGTCTGCTGGGACTGCTCGAGCGCCCCTTGACGGCCCGGGACAAGTGGACCCGCCGGGCTCTGGCCCACCGGCAAGCCAACGTCGCAGCCCTGCGATCGGCACGCCTGTATAGCAACCGGGATCGCTACAAACGGGCGGTCATGGATCTGAACCGCGCCGTCCAGGCCGCCGGAAATCCCTTCAACACAAGCTTGAGCCTGTCCAACTACGGCGCACCGGATCTCTCACCGGTGCGCAGCCGCGATCTGATTCGGTCAGCCGAGCACTTCGAATTCAACCCCTTCTTCGGGGTTTTCTCCGAACACCTGGCGGCGCTTTTCGAACAACGCCAACCGGGCGTTATCGGCGTGTCGATCAATTTCATGAGCCAGGCCCTGTGCGCCTTCGCCATGATCGGCTTCATCCGCAGGCAGTTGCCCCGGGCAACGATTGTCTGCGGCGGCGGGCTGGTGACCTCCTGGATGACCATCCCCGACATCGGCAACCCCTTTGCAGGGCTGGTCGACGAACTGGTCGCCGGCCCGGGTGAGAAGCGCCTGATCGCCCTGTGCAGCGGCGATCGATCCAGTGCCGTCGGCCTGACCGGAGCTGACTTTTCCACCGCCGACCTGGACCGCTATCTCTCTCCGCTGCGGGTGCTGCCCTACGCAGCGTCCAGGGGCTGTTATTGGAAAAAATGCGCCTTCTGCCCCGAAACGGCCGAAGACGCGCCCTACCGCAGCGCCAACCCAGGCACGATACTGGCAGACCTGCGTCAAGCGGTGCACCAAACCTCGGCCGGACTGGTCCATTTTCTCGACAACGCCCTCTCGCCACGGCTGCTGGAGCACCTGGGCGCCCACCCCCCCGGTGTACCCTGGTATGGGTTTGCCCGCGTCACCCCCCACCTTGCCGACCCCGGCTTTGTCATGGATTTAAAAAAATCCGGCTGCCGCATGCTCAAACTGGGGCTGGAATCGGGGGATCAGCGCGTACTGGACGCCCTGCACAAAGGGACCAGCGTGCACACGGCCGCCCAGGCGCTGGAGGCGCTCCACCGGGCCGGCATCACCACGTATGCCTATCTGCTCTTCGGAACGCCGGCGGAGGACGAAACCAGCGCTCTCAAAACCCTGGATTTCACGCTGCGCCACGCCGCCTGCATCGACTTTCTCAACCTGGCCATATTCAACCTTCCCGCCACCGGCCGGGAGGCCGCGAGCCTGGACACCGGGGACTTTTATAAAGGCGACCTGTCCCTGTACCGGGAATTCACCCATCCCCGGGGTTGGGGCCGGAGCCGGGTCAGGCATTTTCTGAACCACGTGTTCAAAAAACCAGCAGCCATCCGGGCGATTCTGAACCATGACCCGCCCTTTTTCACCTCCAACCACGCCCCGTTTATGCCGCCACAGCGTGGCTTGCAACCGGTTGGCTCGCTCGGTCGCCACCAGGTCTACAGGAGGGCCAGAATCTCCAAGGGGTGATGGACCAGGGTTCGACAGCCGCTGGTCATCAGTTCGCCCGGTCCCCGGAAACCCCAGGCGACACCCACCGCGTACATGCCCGCCGCCGATGCCGTTTGCATATCGGCGGAACTGTCCCCCACCAGGAGAAATTGTTCCGGCGACAGGCCTATTTGCGCGGCGATTGCCAGCGCCGACGCCGGATCGGGCTTTACCGGATACCGATCACTCTGCCCCAGGACCATTTTGAAATCCCAGCGGTCAAAATAGGCCTGGACATAGCGCACGGTGAAGTCGTGGGGTTTGTTGGAGAGCACAGCCAGGGGCAACCCCTGGCTTGCAAGCTGGTCCAAAAGCTCGCTGATGCCGTCGTAAGGCCGGGTCTTTCGATTCCAGTTTTCCCAATAGATGGCTCGGGCCCGGCCGACACAGGCATCAACCGTCTGCGTTGAGCGACTGTCGGCGGGCAGCGCGCGCTTGACCAGCATCGCGATACCGTTGCCGATGAAGCGCCGGTAGTCGTCCAGGGTGTGGCCGGGAAAACCGAATTCGGCCAACATCTGATTTACCGAATCCCCGATATCGTCCAGGGTATTGAGCAACGTGCCATCCAGGTCGAAAATAACGGCCCGGAAACCATTGCCAGGTAGATCGCTGGTATTCACGTTTTTCTCTCCCACCCCCATCCGGCCGGACGGGTGGCCCGTCGGCGTCTGCTGTGCAAGCGGCCGTGGCGTCGATCTGCTGCACGCCAACCGTTCAGCCCCCCGTGCGCCGGACCGTAAAACCCATGCGCTGCAGTTCAGCCACCAAAAGGTCCCGGTGGTCGCCCTGGATTTCGAGGCTGCCATCTTTGACCGTACCGCCGCTGCCGCATCTCTGTTTGAACCGTTTGGCCAGTTGTTCCAGTTTACCGTCATCCAAGGGGATGCCGCTGATCACGGTCACACCTTTACCCGTGCGCCCTTTGCTGGATCGGCCCACCCGCACCACACCGTCTCCGGTCGGCCGGGTCTCGTGCTTGGCGCAGCTGCAGCGCTGCAGCCTTTTTTGGCAGCAGGGGCAGGTGCTGCCGTACTCGCTGGAGTAAACCAAGCGCGCGTTTTTGTCTTCAAATCGTCCCATCGCATCTCTTTTTGCCGGAACCGAATCGGTTTAAACGGCCACTTTACGCCGGATCCGTTTCAGCTTTCCGCGCCGCGTTTTGTGGTCCATGCGCCGCTGCACGGCACCGAAGGTGGGCCGGGTGGGGGTGCGTGGGCGAACCGACGCCAGGGCGCTGCGGATCAACTGCACCAGGCGCAGGCGCGCCGCCTCGCGGTTCTTCGCCAGGGTTCGATGCTCCTGGGCCTTGATCACGATGACACCGCTTTTGGTGATGCGCCGGTCCCCGCACCCCAACAGCTTGGTTTTGCACGCCTCCGGCAGAGAAGACGCGCGGATATCAAAGCGCAGGTGCACCGCCGAGGCGACCTTGTTCACATTCTGGCCCCCGGCTCCCCGGGCGCGGATGGCGGTCATCTCCACCTCATGGTCCGGTATCAACACCTGCTCGGATATCCTCAACATGCTGGGTCCATGGTCGCCGACGGTTACTTGTATGAGCGGCTATTTTTTACACACTATCCGACAGCTTGGACGGATTTGCAAGTCCGGCGGCAGTGCTTGACGTTGATCGGCAAGGCAGGTACGATCAAACCAAACGGGGCACCTGCAGCAATCGGGCTTCCAAGGGTTGACCGTCACGTAAAAAGCTCTTCCAGGCCCTGCATGGCCATATATCCGAAAGGAACGTTGCTATGGTTGAGTTCCTTAGAAGTCAATTTTGAGCGCCATTGAGGGTTCATTCGCCAATTTATCGACCGCATCGGAGGCCACGTGGAACTGATCGTCGCCGAGCAGGTATGCAAAGTCTACCAAACCGGTGCGGTGTCCACAACCGCCTTGACGGATGTCACTTTCTCAATTCCGGCAGGGGCGTTTGTGTCCATCGTCGGACCCTCGGGAAGTGGCAAGACAACCCTGCTGAACCTCATCGGCTGCCTCGACAAACCGTCAAGCGGCCGGCTCATCGTGGCCGGAAAGGATGTATCACGCTTGGGCCCGAGCGCTGCAGCCGTGTTCCGGGGAACGCACATCGGGTTTATTTTTCAGAGTTTTAATCTACTGCCCGTGCTGACCACCTACGAAAACGTGGAATACCCGCTTTTCATGGTTCAGCGGCTTCCGCCGGCCCAGCGCAAAAAACGGGTGCAGGAGCTGCTAGCCGCCGTGGGAATGATCGACCAGCAGCACCAGATGCCGGACCAGATATCCGGGGGCCAGAAACAGCGCGTAGCCATTGCCAGGGCACTGGTGACCCGCCCGAAACTGGTTCTCGCCGATGAACCCACGGCCAACCTCGACCGCGATACGGCCTTGGGCATCCTGGCGCTCATGAAAAAAATCAGGCAAGAACGCAACACCGCCTTCGTGTTTTCCACCCACGACGCGCGCATCATCGGCGCAGCGGAGTCCATTTACCGAATCGAAGACGGCCGGTTGTCAACCAACGGAAACGAGGGAGGTTCGAATGACCGCTGATCTGATCCGCATCGCCGCAAAGAATCTCTCGCGGTATCAGCGCAGAACCTGGTTGACCGTGTCGCTCATCGTCATCGGCGTGCTTTCCGTGACCGGGTTCATGGCTGTCAGCGGCTCCTTCAAAACACTGATGATCGGCCAGATCACCGACTCCTTCGTGGGGCACATCCAAATCCATCGCAAAGGTTACCTGGCCGCCATCGACACCCTGCCCCTAACCCTGAACATGCCCCCCCAGGCCGTCAAAAAAGTGGAAACCATCCTCGAGCAAAACCCCGATATTGAAGCCTACTCCCTGCGGGTCAAGTTCGGCGGCATGTTCAGCAATTTCATCGAATCGACCAACATCCGCCTGAACGGGGTGGACCCCGAAAAGGAGGCCGAAACCGTGCCCTTGCTCCTGGCGCGGGTCAGCGAAGGAGAGAAGACGCTCAGCAGAGGAGAAATTCTGGTGCCTGAGCTACTGGCAAGAGGAATGAACGTCACGGTCGGGGATACGGTGGTCGTGATCGCCACCAACCGGGATGGGTCGGTCAATGGCAAGCAGCTCACGGTCGGGGGAATCCTGCAAAGTGCCACCGGACCCGGCGGCAGGGATGGTTATGTTCACATGCACGATGCCGTAGAAATTCTCAGGATGGAAGAAAGAGAAATCAGTGAGATCGCCGTAAGGGTCAGAAACTTTGACCGGCTTGAGGCGGTCCAGCGCGATCTCGAAGCCACCCTGTCCGCAGATCCGAACCAGGGCAAAAAGGCGGCCTATGAGGTGCACACCTGGGAAAACCTATCCCCTTTCTACCATATCGCCCGCATGATTGACGTCATGACCGTCTCTGTCAAACTCATGCTCATTGCGGTCGTGCTCATCAGCATCATGAACGTGATGATGATGGCGGTCTACGAAAGAGTCCGGGAAATAGGGACCATCGCCGCCATCGGGACCCTGCCGCGACGCATTCTTTCCCTGTTCCTGATCGAAGGGTGTCTGCTCGGCGCCGGCGGTGCCGCCATTGGAAGTGCGCTGAGCATCGCCTTGATCCACGCCATCAACCTGGCCGGATTCACTTATGATTTCGGCCGACAAACCGGCATTGTGCTCACCACGACCGTCAACCTTCGGGACCTTTTGGTGATCTCAGGGATTGTTGTCGCGGTGGCGGTGGCGGCAAGCCTTCAACCGGCCATCAAGGCATCCCGCATGGACCCGATCCAGGCCCTGGGGTATGTTTAAAAAGGAGGTCCACGAATGAAAGCAATGACCATGGCACTGTCCGTTCTGACGTTGGCCCTGCTCCTAACGAGCCCTGTTCATGCCTCGGACAAGGACAGGATAGCGGTTGCCGCCGATGGGAAGACCACTGCCGCCCAGGTCAGCGCGGTTGCCGCCCGCAGCCCCTATTTTTTGATAGTTGACCCAACCGGCACCTTGATCGAAGCCGTCGACAACCCCTACCATGACGCCGCCAAGCGAGCGGGGTCTGCGGTCGTACCCTTCCTGGCGCAAAGGGGCGTGACCGTGGTGGTGGCCGGTGAATTCGGGAAAAACATGGTCCAGGCCATGAAAGCCGGCGGCATCGCCTATGTGACGTTCCGAGGCGGCGTCGATGCGGCCATAAAAAAGGTCCTTGAGGCGGGCATCCAGCCCTCGCAATGAGACCCGAGGGAAAAGATATGATCCCCAACGCACTGGTTTTCATACTGTTTTCAATCTTGGCCCTCCCGGCCTTGGCCTTGGATGGGGCCGAGCTTCTCGAGAGAGTGGACCGCAACCTGGCGCCCCTGTCCTACGAGATGTACCGCAAGCTCATCAACATCGAACCGGACGGCAGAAAACGGGAATTCGTCCTCTTTACCGTAAAAAAGGATCGAGACAAAATGGCGGCGCTGTTTATCTCCCCGCCCAGTGAGAGAGGACGCAGCACGCTGCGACTGGGAGAGAACATGTGGCTTTACATCCCCGGCGTGGGCAGGCCCGTTAGAATAACCAGCCTTCAGTCGGTGGTGGGCGGGGTGTTCAACAACTCCGATATCATGCAGGTGGATTATCACCAGGAATATGACGTCAGCCGGATCGAGGATCAGGGTGAGACGTACCTGCTGCACCTAAAGGCCAAGACAAAAACCGTGGCCTATGACCAACTGAACATGTGGGTCGACAAGCAAACCGTCGTCCCCACCAAAATAGCTTGCCTGACGGAGGCGTCCATGCTGATCAAGACCCTCCATTTCAAGGAGATCAAGGATTTCGGCGGCGGGATCGTGCGCCCTGCGGTGATGGAGACGGAAAGCCCACTGTACAAAGGGTATCGCTCCATCATGCTTTTTGCCGATATCCGGGAGAGAGAGCTGAGCGACGAGGTGTTTACCCTCACCTTCATGCCCAATCTGGAGTCTTTGCGACAGCCCTGATGACCGGAACTGCCCGCTGTGGATGGGAAAATGGGCCTGTTAAAAAAACCGTGGCTGCTGTTTCTCCTGCTTTTTGCGTCAATCACCCGCCTGTCTACCCATTGCCCGGCCCAGGAGTTCACCTTTGACTTGGATGAACTGCAAAAAAAGTCCTACCACCTGGGCGGGTTTGCCGAGATCAAACCGATTCTCTTCAAGCTGGACAAGGACGCGGCCCTTTATCGGCTCCGGTTTTATGACCGCGATGAAGGGCAGACCCGCCGGCAATACGACCTGACGCTTCAACTGGACGGGAGCTATGAAACCGGGATCGCCCGTCTTTTCGCCAGAACAAACAGCCATCTCGGTTACGGCGATGGGGACTGGTCCCAGGAAAACACCCTTTATGAAGGCTTGCTGTCACTCAACCCCTCCCCGTCCCTGACGGTGGAACTGGGCAAGAAGACCCTGAAGTGGGGCACGGGCTACGCCTGGAACCCGGTCGCGTTCCTGGACCGTCCCCGGGACCCGGATGACCCGGCCCTGGCATTGGAGGGGTATTTCGTGGCCGCGGCGGACCTCACCCGAAGTTTTAACGGTCCGCTCCTCCAGACCGTCTCCTTTACGCCGGCTGTGGTGCCGGTCTACGGCGACATCAACCAGGACTTCGGCGAGACCGGCCACTTGAACCTGGCGGCACGATTGTATTTCCTATTTCTGGATACAGACATTGATTTCATGTTTCTTGCGGGGGGCAGCCAGCCTTCCCGCTACGGGGTTGCTTTTTCCCGCAACCTGGCGACCAATTTAGCGATCCACGCTGAGCTGGCCTGGATCAAGGGCTTTCAGAAAGTCACCCTCGATCGCGAAGGCCGGCTCGCTGAAACCCGCGACGACGCCTTGAGCTACCTGTTGGGGCTTCGGTATCTGAGCGCCCGGGAGACCACCTATGTCCTGGAGTATTACCGCAACGGAACCGGATACACGGCGAAAGAGATGAGAGATTACTTCGCCTTTATCGATCAAGGCTACGACGCATACCTCTCAACCGGCAATGATGATCTGTTGGCGCTCGCCGCCGGTCTGACCGAAGACCCCTACGGCGCAACCAACCCCATGCAAAACTACCTATACCTGCGCGTCAGCCAGAAAGAACCCTTTGACATCTTGTACGTCACACCGTCCCTGACGTGGATAGTCAATCTTGACGACCAAAGCTTCTCTCTGGCACCTGAAATGGTTTACTCCGGCGTTTCCAACCTGGAGCTGCGACTCAAAGGCACCGTTTTGACCGGCGGGCATTACACCGAATACGGCGAGAAACCCATTGACCTTCGCCTGGAATTGAGAGCACGATACTTTTTTTGAATGGTCAGGGAACCATGCAGGCCTGCAAAAGCGATTTCGTCCTTCACAAGTTCTGGATCTGAGTAATGAACCTAAATCAGGCTATTACTTATACTTAGGGGACGTACGTTAATAATCCAATTGCTATGTTTTTGTTCCGGTGTTACAAATCACATATGCCACGTAAAGCCCGCATAGATGCTCCCGGTGCGCTGCACCATATTATTGCCAGAGGAATTGCGCGGGAAAAGGTGTTCGATGATGATATCGACAGGGATTTTTTCTTGGAACGACTCGGAATGATTGTCCAAGAGAGCCAAACCCAATGCTTTGCATGGGCGTTGATCCACAATCATTTTCACCTTTTATTAAAGACCAGGGCAACGCCGATCGCAACGGTGATGAAGCGACTGTTGACCGGTTATGCCATGCACTACAATCGAAGGCACAAACGCTTTGGACACCTTTTTCAGAACCGGTACAAATCCATTCTCTGTCAGGAGGACCGCTATCTTCTGGAATTGGTGCGTTACATCCATCTGAACCCGCTTAGAGCCAGATTGGTTGCAGACATGACGGAACTGGACCGATATGCTTATTGCGGCCACGGTGTGCTGTTGGGAAGGATTAACGCGGAATGGCAAAATACGGTCTATGTAGCCCGACTGTTCGATAAGCATTTGCCAACTGCAAGGCGTCGTTACAGGGATTTTGTACAAAAGGGTATTGCAGATGGGAAGCGGGATGACTTGGTTGGAGGGGGGCTGATCCGAAGTTCTGGAGGATGGACTGCAGTAAAGGCGTTGCGCAAGGCCAACGCTTTTCAAAAAGGCGATGAGCGCATTTTGGGTGATGGTGATTTTGTCGAGAGCGCAATTTTTGAAGCCAAAGAGGCCTACGAGAGAAAATATCGCTTACGGGCAAAGGGATTAGGTCTTGATGACATTGCCGGAAAGGCCGCAAAAATCGTCGGAATAGATCCCGGTCTTTTATGGATAAAGGGAAAACAACCCAAGAGTGTACAAGCCCGTAGTCTATTATGTTACTGGGCGACAAATGAACTGGGTATATCACAATCAGCCTTGAGCAAAAGGCTGGAGTTGTCACCGTCTGCAGTTAGCATTGCTGTGGTGCGAGGCCGGAAACTAGCCAGAAAGCACAATTATAGTATCTGAAACTGTAAATATGACGTACGTCCCCTATGCCGTCCCAGCCCGATCAATCCACCCTCGGGCTGCCGCTTTCACACCCGCTGCCGTTTCTGCATGCCTCATTGCAGCCACACGGAGCCGGTTTTTCAGGCCATGGCGCAGGATCGCTGGGTGGCCTGTCATCTCTATCCGCAACGAGCGCTGGGCGCTCACAACCAAACATAGCAACATCGCGGCCACTCATGAAACCACTCATCGGCATTACCTGTTCCAGAACCACCGGCGGGGCCTGGGGAACTTATTCACTGGGCCATTTTATGGATTATACGTATTCGGATTACAGCGAGGCCCTGCTGGATGCGGGTGCGGCGCCCGTGATCGTACCAACGGCCCAGGATCAGCAGAGCCTTGAAACGATTCTGGGTACCCTGCAGGGGCTGATATTGAGCGGCGGTCCGGATCTGCACCCGCGCCATTATGGACAGGAACCGATGCCGGGTCTGGGCGAGGTGGATGCGGAGCTGGACCGGATGGAACTGGCGGCCGCCCGAACGGCCATCGCCATGGATTTACCGCTTTTGGGGATCTGCCGGGGTATTCAGGTGTTGACTGTGGCGCTGGGCGGCACCCTCTATCAGGACCTGCCCTCCCAGGTGCCTGAAAGCATCTGCCACACCCCCAAAGCCGACAAAGCAGCCAATGGGCATCGCGTGCGCCTGGTCAGCGGCAGCCGCCTGCACCGCCTTTGCCGTGCCGACGAAATATGGGTCAACAGCCAGCACCATCAGGCGATCAACGATCCGGCCCCCGGTCTGACCATCAACGCCCAGGCCCTCGACGGCATCATCGAAGCGGTTGATTACCCTGCCAACCGGTTTGCGCTGGGGGTGCAGTGGCATCCCGAAGGCACCTGGCGCAGCGACCCGCATTCGCGCCAGCTCTTCGCCGCTTTGGTGACCGCCGCTCAGGAGTGACCCCCGAGGTCAAAAACCCAACCACACCGCTGACGCCTGGTCGACCTGCGGGCGTCCGCCGGCCTGGAACTTGTGGACGGCAGCACCGTCCACCAATCCCGATGGGTGTTCTCAGCAAACCGTGATCTGGTTTTCGATGACGGCTTCATTCAGGTTCAGGAAATGCAACAGGTTGTCCATTCCGATCAGCGGCGTATCCGAATAGGGGAAATTGAGCATGGGAATACCGGCAAAGACCGGGTCGATCTCGGCGCAGGACCGATTCGGCGGGCGCTTGTTGTAAATGGTGCGAAACAGGTTGATGTTGATCTTTTTTAGTGTGTTGAAGATCCTGAGCGACTCCGCGTGGGATAGCTTGTCAGGATTCAGCACCAAAATCAAATTGGTCTGCTCGGTGTCTTCAAAGGTCTCTTTCAACGCCTGATACTGCTTGCGCTGCTCCTCGATTTTCACTAGCACCTTGTCACTCTCGAATGCTTTGCCGAGCAGTTTGATTTTGGTGATCAGCTCTCGTTTCTGGATGATTTCGCGACGCAGGGCCAACAGGTTTTCAATCCAAACCAAAGAGATGGATGGCAGGCTGAAGAATTTGAGGGAAAGGGCTGTGGGCGGCATATCGAAGATCAAATAATCGAAATGGGAATAATCCGCTCGAATCTTTTCGAAAGCCAAAACCAGCGCATACTCCTCCAATCCGGGAGAGTGTTTGATCACATCAAAGTATTTCTGCAGATTAAAGGCCGTCAGATAAGCGTAGGTTTTGCTGATTTGATGGTGCACACCTTTTAGATACGCACGAATCCAAACTTCCTGATCGATTTCCATTGCCAGCAGACGGGGCGCCAATTCCACCGGTTTATCCGACAGGCTGGTTTCGAAAATATCGGCCTGATTGTGGGCCGGGTCCAGTGATACCATCAAGACCCGATGCCCTTTTTGGGCCAGGAAAAGCGAGGTTAGCGCGGCCGAGGTGGATTTGCCGACGCCGCCCTTGCCCATAAAAAACAGGTTGGTCGCAGTTTTCATCATCAACCGATATCGAGAACCGAGAACAGTTGTGAAAGTGGTGCGTTGGCCGTGTCCACTTTTTCAAGCATCAGGATCAGTTCTTTTTCCATGCAAGGCATCAGATCGAGCGAAATCTGCATAGGCGGTGCGGGCATCCCGATAAAGGAACCCAACACCAAAACGCCGAAGATGTTTTCCATCTCCTCGAGTTCATATTCAATGCTTTGGGCGGCTTTACCCCTGGCCACCTCGTCTGAAATTTTTATGAACCCGGCGATTTTGTTTTTTATAAAAGGAAGCAGACGGTTCATTTGGGCCCCCTGGAACCCGACGGTGATGGGGTCA
>JAWOIA010000012.1:0-66190 GCA_046484885.1 Desulfosarcina sp.
AGAGAGGGGAAACCAGAAAAAGGTGTTCTGGAAAACCAGGTTTTCAACGCTTTGGCTGCTGAAATCAGGGCTGTCGAGGCCACCCTTTTTAGCTTGCAGCAGGCCGGCATAGACCAAGCCGATCAGCCCGTAGGAGAGGTTGTAAGCCAACCCCTTGAAGCTCAGAACCGTGGCTCGCCGTGCTGATGATGCCTGCTGATTGACAAAATAACTGACATAAAAACCGACCATGTAAAGGGCGGAGAACGCCACCAGGGCCGGTAACAGCCCTGCGTAGGGCCAGAAAAGCGCCATGCCCGACAGGCCCGCCAGGGCGGTGGCGGCGGTTGACCACAGGCAGAATTCCAGTGAATGGTTTTGGGCGATGTGCAGGGCCAGGCGCGGAATGAACAGCCCCAGCACCGCCATCACCGAACCCAAGATGCCAAAAAGCGATTCGGGAAGCTGTATCATGCGGTAGTATTGACTGGCCAGCGTGATCACCATGCGCAGGATTCCGTCGAACAGCATCCCGTATAGGATGATGATCAGGACAAAGGGGGTTTTAAGGATCCATCCAGCGGTGTCAAGGGTGAGTCTGACCGCATCCATGGCTGACCCGCCGAACGATCGTTCGCAGCGGCCGTCGGCTTCGGGATTGGGGCAGATTTCGTCGAGCCGCAGGACCGCAGCCAGGGTCAACAGGGCCAACAGGAAGGTCAGGTAAAGGGGAAATCGCAGGGTCTCGTCCTGGGTGAAACGATGGCCCGAACCCAAAGCGGCTGCAATGGTGGTCATCAACTCCGGGTCATAGACCGCGGCGCCCACGGTCATGGTGAGGATGAACATGACCGATCGCAGCCGCATCTGCATGTCCAGCACCCGCCCCCACTGGTCGGCCATTCCCTGCGCCGTAAGAGTGTCATAGGCGATGGCCTCGTCGGAACCGCTGGCCGCCGCTTCGGCCAGGCCGCTGAGGACCCGGTTGATCAGGAAAAAGCTGAAGAGCAAGGTAGTGCTGCCCCGTGGCGCCAGGCAGAGTATGGCCATTTCCACCAGCATGGAGAAGGCGGCGAACAGCAGCAAGCGGCGACGTCCGACAATATCGGCCAGGGCCCCCGACGGTACCTCGGCAACCACGATGGTGGCGGCCCACACCGCATTGAGAACCGAAAACTGGGCCAGGCTCAGTCCGAAGTCCAGAAACAGAACCGTAAAGATCGGGTAGTAGAACCGGCAGTTGAAAAAGACGCGAAAAGCGATGAACATGCGCACATTGTTCAGCGCGAACGGAGATGGTGGTGACGGCGGGCTTTGGGCTGGGTCGGTTTTCAGTGTTCGGTCTCCCCGTCTGGAATTGTCTGCCTGTGCGTATCGCCAGCAATAATACCTCATTTTTCGAGATAAGGAAGGTCAAACAGGGTTCTGGAGCCGATGAGAAAATTGACAAAACTGGAAAAACTTATTAAAATCAATCCGATCCAGCATTGTTTCTGGATGGCCGCTAGGTACAAATCGTGCGAAACCGTGGCCCTTGCCGTCAACCGCCGGGCCCAAAAGAGGAGACGCAAAACGCCGTGCCTACCAAAATCACCGCACCGAGCATCATCGAAGCCGCCGGCACCCCCTCCAAACGCATAGAAGAGTTTATCGGGCAGGTCAATTCCGGTACCGGGTCCCTGAGCATCGCCCGCATGGTTTCGCCGCCCGGATGGCGGGAACCGGGGCAGCGGCCTTCATTTGACGAATACACAGTTGTTCTCAAAGGCAGACTGCAGGTGGAGGCCGTGGACGGGACGCTGGACATTCGGGCCGGTGAGGCGGTCATCGCGCCGGCCGGTCAGTGGGTGCGCTACAGCACCCCGGAACCGGAGGGTGCCGAGTATATTGCGGTGTGTCTGCCGTCCTTTTCGCCGCAAACGGTTTGCCGGGATGACGAAGGGGACTCGGCCAGCCAACCCGTCGATCGAACCTGATGGCCGTGGACCCATCACTTGCGGATTCATCGAGCCGGTAGGTAGTGTCCATCCAGAAACGAGGAATTTTGGTCGCGATCAAGGCATGCGAAAAATTTTACCACAGGCATATACTTGATATTCCGAGGATAAAATTTTAAGCCTAACGCAGACGTCGGGCGAAATAACCGTTTATGGATGGACACTAGGTTGGACACGCGCCAAAAGGGGCGGGCAGGCCCGGACCAGGCCTGCCCTTAAAGGAGGGTAGATGAATTACCATTCGTTTACCCATGGTCCGGGACTGGACCCGATTGTCCAGCCGAACCTGTTTTAAACTAAGATCGGTTGCCCCGTTAGGCAATCCCCCCGCACCCGCCGCTCAAAAAAATGACAAGGCCTGCAGTGAGGCCTTGTCAATGGGGAGGAGGAGGAAGGTGTGTCGAACCTTCACTCTCTCAATAAGCACATTCCATGCCGTTTTTAAGAAGTATAATATTGGTATAGATTTAATATAGTTGCAATCGTTGACCATCTGACTGATTCGCTGGGTGTCATTTTCCTGACACCCTTTACCAGCCAAGGGTACATTTTTTTATTCATCCACCCGAGCAGACCGGCCGGGCAGCCTATGCGGTGGGGTCGGGTCCGGCCATCAACTGCGCCATTTTGCCGAAACAATCCTTGAGTTGAAGGGTTTTAACGGCGATGTGGCGGGTGATGCGCCGGCGGATCCACTGCGGCAGCCGGCTCTGGAACTTCATGTGCCACTGAATACGGGTGCCGCTGTCGACGGGGTCAAGGGCGCTGGTGATGGTCAGCGTAAAGCGCCCTTTACGCAGGTTGACCGTGTAGTAGTCAAACGGTCGCCAGTCAAGGATCTCTTCGGTGGCGTCGCTGCTCGAGCAATGGTTCTGAGCCGATGGACCGGTTCGACCCTGGGGGCGCTCGCTGGCTGACCAGGCGGAGCCGTGGGACCAACGGTTGCGTTTGGCCGGGTCGGTCAACCAGTCCCAGACCAGCGGCGGCGAGGCGGCAAACGTGAAAGAGATGGTGTGATCAGCCTGCATCTGGTCCAAAAACACGGTGCGGTTCCGCACCATCTGCCGATAGCGTTCATCCAAGCTGTAGCTGCGGGTGTGAACCGGAACCAGTTCCGGGTACGTTTCCAGCCCATGGTGGAGTCCTTCGGGACGGACGCCTAATTTTGCGAGGCTTTTTTCGCTGAACAGGGCGTAGGCACTCCAGCCGGTGGTCTCGCCGAGTTGGTTCTTCAGCAGCCGGTGTGCCAGGTTGACGCTGGATCCTACGGGTTTGGGCCGGCCGGTGATATCCTGCAGGACATAATCACCATAATGGGTGATAAATTTCAGATCGAGATGGGATATGCTCTGGCAAGCGGTGCAAGCGCAGGTGACGTTGTGCTGCATGGTCTGCCGACGGTCACGAAAGGCCGCGTAAGTGGTCTCGATCAGCTCCAGCAGCAATTCGCCCCGCGTGATGCGCTTTGCCGGCGTGTAGGCGAAAACGGCGTCTCCCTCAACCTCGGCGATGGTCATGACGGGAGTCAGGCATTTCATGATCAGCTGGATGAAGTTTTCGATAATCCGGGCGCTGTGATCGATTTCGTTGGCTTCCATAAAGGCGGTAAAGCCGGAAATGTCAGCCAGCACGATAAAACCCTGATCAATCTCAGATGGCATGGTTGTATGAAACCTTTCTGGGTGGGGACAGCATCAATTGATTTCGGCTACGCGCAGGCAGGCGGCGAAGTGCTGGTTGCCGACGTCGACCAACGGCGGTTCCGCCTCTGCACAGGCACTGATGGCGTAGCTGCAGCGGGTACGGAAACGGCATCCCGAGGGTGGGTTGATGGGGCTGGGGACATCGCCCTTTAGGACGATCTGCTCCCGCTCAACGGTCGGATCCGGCACCGGCACCGCCGATATGAGGGCTTTGGTGTAAGGGTGCATGGGCGAGCTGTAGAGTTCATCCGTGGATGCCATTTCCACGATTTTTCCCAGGTACATGACCGCGACGCGTACGGAAATATGTTTGATGACGCTGAGGTCGTGGGCGATAAAAAGGTAGGTGAGGCCAAAGCTCACCTGGAGTTCTTCCAGAAGATTGATCACCTGGGCCTGTATGGAGACATCCAGGGCCGATACCGGTTCATCGCATACGATCAGTTTGGGATTGAGGGCCAGCGCCCGGGCAATCCCGACCCGTTGCCGCTGTCCGCCGCTGAATTCATGGGGGTAGCGGTCTTTGTAGCGAGGATCCAACCCGACCGTTTCCAGAAGATGCCTGACCCGCTCGCGGCGCTCCTTGCGGCCGCACACCTGGTGTATCAGGAGGGGCTCGCCGACAATGCTGCCGATGGTCATGCGCGGATTCAACGAAGCGTACGGGTCCTGAAAAATAATCTGCATGTCCCGGTGAACCGCCTGCAGCTGCCGGGTGCTCATGGCTGTGATTTCTTTGCCGTCAAACCGGATCGTGCCTGCAGTGGGCTTCAGGAGACCGAGTACCAGCCGACCGGCCGTGGTTTTGCCGCAGCCGGATTCTCCCACCAGACCCAGAATCTCCCCACTCGCCATGCTGAAGCTGATCCCGTCCACCGCCTGGACCCATCCGACGGTTCTGGAGAAAATACCGCCTTTGATGGGAAAATGTTTTTTGATTTCGATGACGTCGAGGAGTGTATTCACGGTTCTGGCGCCCTACTGAGGAAATATCCCTTTGTATTCCGGGTCGTATATCAGACACCGTACCTGGTGTCCGCCGGTTGCGGTTATCATGGGCGGCTCCACCCGGCTGCAGACGTCCGCAGCCAAACGGCAGCGCGGGTGAAACCGGCACCCTGCCGGGAACTCGAGCGGGTTGGGCACCATTCCGGAAATGACTTCCAGACGCCGTCCACGGGTGTCCGTGAGCCGGGGTATGGAGTCGTACAACGCGCGGGTGTAAGGATGCAGGGGTTTTTTAAAAATCTCCCTGACATCGGCACACTCCACGGCTTTTCCGGCGTAGGCCACGACGACATGATCGGCGACTTCCGCGATCACACCCAGATCGTGGGTGATCAGCATAACCGCCATGCCGATCTCCTGCCGTATCTTGCGGATCAGCTGAAGAATCTGAGCCTGGACGGTGACGTCCAGGGCGGTCGTGGGTTCGTCCGCAATCAGAAGCTTGGGGTTGCAAGCCAGGGCCATGGCGATCATGGCCCGCTGCCGCATGCCGCCGCTGAGCTGATGGGGGTATTCCCTGACCCGTTTGTCGGGGTCGGAAATGCCCACCAGTCGGAGCATCTCAACGGCTCTTTGATGGGCCTGCTTCTGGGAGACCCGCTGGTGGAAAAGGATGGTCTCCATGATTTGATTGCCGATGGTGAAGACCGGATTCAACGACGTCATCGGCTCCTGAAAAATCATCGAGATGCGATCGCCGCGTATCTTTTGAATCTCCCCGGGCGTTTTCTTGAGCAGGTCTTCGCCTTCGAAGATGATCTCTCCGCTGACGATCTTTCCGGGAGGGCTCGCTATGAGTTGCAGAACGGACAGGGCGGAGACGCTTTTACCGCATCCCGATTCTCCAATTATGCCGAGTGTTTTTCCCCGGAAGACCTCAAAATCCATGCCATCGACCGCCAGGGCCACCCCGTCATCGGTAAAAAAGTGGGTTTTCAGGTTTTTCACCCGCAGCAGCGGTTGTCTCCCGTTAACCTCGCCCATAGCCCTATGTGTAACCTTTTCCTTCCCCGCCCCGGAGTTTTGGATCCGAAATGTCCCGGATCCCGTCACCGAGCATATTGAAAGAGAGGATGGTGATGAGGATGCTCAGCCCTGCGAATATTGAAATCCAGGGGGCATTGATCAAGACGTCGATGCCCTCCCGGGTCATGTTGCCCCAGGTGGGTGTGGGTGGCTGGACGCCCAGTCCGATGAAGGCCAGATTCGCTTCCAGCCGGATCGCCTCCCCCACCCACAGGGTCCCGGCGACGACCAACTCGCCGAAAATGTTGGGCAGAATATGCCGGAACAACGTGCGGGGCGCCCGGGCCCCGATGGCCCGAGCGGCCAGAACGTAGTCGCTTTCCATAATGGAAATGACCGAGCCGAAGGCCATGCGGGCGAACCGGGGGGTCATGACGATGCCGATGGTTAAAATCAGGTTGGTGGTGCTGGCGCCAAGCGCCGCTGTAATGGCGATGGCCAGGATGAGGTCCGGGAAACTCATCATCACATCGACCGATCGCATGATCATGATTTCGGGCTTGCCCCTAAAATACCCCGCAGTCATCCCCAGTGCGGTCCCAATGACCAGGCCCAGCAAGACTGAGGTGGCGCCGATCATCAGGGAGACGCGGCTGCCCCATATGATTCTCGAAAGAACGTCGCGGCCGAAATCGTCGGTTCCGAGCAGATGGCCTTCCACATCCCATGACAGGCGGTTGAAGGGATCCTGGACCAGCGGGTCCATCGGGGCGATCCAGGGCGCCAGGATTGCCATCGAGACAATGAGTACGCCGATCACCAGGCCTGCGACGGCGGTCTTGTTTCTTTTGAATGTCAGCCAGATTCGCTGCTGCTGGGTGATGCCCACAGGCATGCTGATCCTTTGCTACTTGTACTGGATTCTCGGGTCGATCAACCCGTAGATCAAATCAGTGACGAGGTTAAGGGCCACGACGATCAACGCGTAGAGCACCATGACCGATTGTAAGGTGGTGTAGTCCCGTTGCTTGATGGCTCCGACCATCAGGGAACCCAGGCCGGGACGGGAAAAGACGATTTCGATCATGACCGATGAGCCGATGAGCACCACCGCATACAACCCGCCCAGAGCGACGATCGGTATCAAGGCGTTGCGCAGGGCATGCTTGAAAAGCACTATTTTGGCCGGGATGCCCTTGGATTTGGCGGTACGGATGTAATCTTCCATCAACACGTTGAGCAGGGAGGAACGGGTCATGCGGGTGATGTAGGCCGTCATGACGAGTCCCAGGGAGAGGGCCGGCAGGAAAAGGTGCCGCAGGTTGCTGCCAAGGTCCCACAGATCCCCTCCACCCACCACGGGGAACAGCCTCAGTTTGATGGAGAAGAGATACATCAACAGGATGCCGAGGTAAAAGGCGGGGATGGAAAGCCCGATCAGCGAAAAGACCCGATTAAAATAGTCAACGAAGCTGTTTCTTTTGACGGCGGCGGAGATGCCGAGTGGAATGCCGAGGATATAGCCGAGGAGGATGGCGCTGAAGGTCAATTGCAGCGTGTATGGCAACACCCTGACGATTTGTGCGCCGACCGGGTAGCCGGTGATGATGGAGTTGCCCAGGTCTCCTTGCAGGAGGCTGCCCAGAAAACGCACGTACTGCTTCCACAGGGGAACGTCCAGACCCATGCTTTTGCGAAGCGACTCGACCGCTGCCTGGCTGGCATAGTCACCCAGCGCCGCCGTGGCCGGATCCCCGGGCAGCACGCGCACGATGATGAAAACCAAGCTGAATACGACAAACAGGATCGGGATGCTTTGTAATATCCGGCGTACCGCGTAATTGAACATGCGTGGACCTGATCCGCCTCTTGAGCATGGTCGGCGCGCATGCTATGGGAGGCCGGGTTTCGTGAACGTTGGGGCTTGCGGATGGAATGGAAACCGGTTTAAATGTCTGTTGGCGGGCATCTTATAGGAGCGGTTTTGCGCCTGTCAAGGATTATGCCTGAATGCCAAGGCCAACCAAGGAGCGTTGACATGGATGACGCCGGACGATATGCGGCCCGGTATGTTGTGGCGACCGAGTGGTGCGACCTGCCGGAACTGGTCCGCCTGAGGGCGGTGATGTGCAGCATTGACATGTTCGGTGCCCTGGTGGCGGGCAGTGCGGCGCCGGTGGTGCAAATCGGCCGCCGGATCGCGGTCCGGTGTTTCTCTGGGTCGGAGGCGTCGATCTTGATGAGTAACGATCAGGTGTCGCTGCCGGGTGCGGCTCTGGCCAACGGCCTGGCGGCCAATGCTCTGGATATCGACGATGGCCACCGAATGGTCAAGGGGCACCCGGGTGCGGTCGTATTTCCCGCTCTGCTGGCCGTTGCTGAATACCGAAAGGTCAATTTACAAGATTTTCTGGCCGCCTTGGTGGCGGCCTATGAGATAGCCCTGCGCGCCGGGTTAACGCTGCAGGCGCATTACGCCTATTACCACAGCAGCGGCGCCTGGGGTGCGGTGGGCGCCGCTGCCGGGGCGGCGAAGCTGATGGGGTTTGAGGCCCAACAGGTGCTGCAGGCCATGGCGATCGCCGATTTTCATGCCCCCATGGTGCCGGTTATGCGTTCCGTCCGCTGCCCCTCCATGAGCAAGGACGGTGTCGGCTGGGGCGCCATGACCGGGATGCTGGCTGCGCTGATGGCCGCTGACGGCTTTGTGGGGGGGCACAGCCTTTTCAGCTGTCCTGAGGGCCATGCCAGGGTGATGGATCTGGGTTCGGTCCATGAAATAATGAACATCTATTTTAAATCTCACGCCTGCTGCCGCTGGGCCCATCCGGCCATCGACGCCGTTGTCGACCTGCGGCGCGCCCACGGTTTGAGCCCCGCGGAAGTGGCAGCGATCCGCATTCAAACCTTTGCGGCGGCCGCCGCCCTTTATCGTCAAAAACCAGACAGCACCGAGCAAGCCCAGTACAATATGGTCTATCCGGTGGCAGCGGCCATGGTCGCCGGTGAGGTCGGACCGGGTCAGGTCCTCGGAGAGGGCTTCCATGATCCCGCGGTGGTGGCGATGATGGATCGGGTGGCGATCTGCGTCGATGATCGTTTCGAACGTGAATTTCCGGCCCGTCGCCTTTGCGAAGTGGAGATTGTGCTAAAAAACGGCGCTGTTCGTCGCTCGGGGATTTACAGTTCCGATGGGGACCGCGATAAGCCGGTGTCACTGGGGTGGATCACCGACAAGTTCCACCGTCTGGTGGGTGGGTTGCTGTCTGCGGCGCGCGCGCGCGAGCTGGTCGCACTGCTGAGCGCACCCGAAGCCAACCCGTCGGTAGACAGGCTCATCCGGCTGGTGACCGGCGCGTAACGGGCTGATCGCAGCCAAGACCGATGCCCGCCCCCGCAGGCGATGAAACGGGGACAGGCATCGGGTGGCAACCGCTCAATCAGGCCCTAATGCGCCAGGAGACGGGTTTTCTCGTTGATTTGGGGCGAGTATGTCTGCCAGCTGAATTCCAGGTCGTAGCCCAGGTCCACATTGGATTTCATCGGAAACGCGTACATGAGCCGAATGATGGGAACAGCGGCCACATCCTGGAGGATCTTGACCTGGGCCTCCTTCCACATGGCGATCTGTTTTGGCGCATCCAGCTCCCAGCGCGCCTGCTCGGTCAGCGCGTCGACGCTGTCCACCGTCCCGTCCCCGTTGGCGTCAACCAAACCGTAGTGCGAAAAGTTGGTATCGGGTTTCTTGCCGTTGACCACCACCGAGTCGGAGTGGAAAAAGCGGGTCAGATACACATTTACATCGGGCCGCCAGCTCGCGTAATAGACGATCGGGCTGGCATCCTGGCGGATCAAACCGTGGAATGCGGAATGATCCACCACCTTGAGTTGCATGTCGATTCCCGCCTTTCGGACCTGGGCCTGGACGGCGATCATCGGCTTGCGGTAACTGCTCTCCATTTCACTGACGATGGCCTCGAATTTCAAGCCTTTGTCGTAGCCGGCCTCGGCCAGAAGCCGCTTGGCTTCGGCGATGTTGTTTTCGTAAACGACCCCCGCTTTCTCTGCCTCGGCTTTGGTCAGGGCACCGGGAGCCGGTGGGGCGAGGGTGGGGGCGTAGATGGGAACGGCGAGACCTTTGCCCATGAAGGCGGCGACTTCTTCACGGTTTATCGCATAAGAGAATGCCTTGCGCACCCGGATGTCATTGAACGGCTCGGAGCCCAGGTTAAAAAAGAGAACCTGGGTTTCGCAGGGACCGAATGGTTTGATCACCACATCCGGGAAGGTGGCGACTTTCTCCAGCCACTTGTCCTCCTTGAGGCCTTCTATGATCTGAAGCTCGCCTGACTGTAGCCCCAGTTCCCGCGAACTGACACTCGGCATGTAGCGGATGACCACTTCGCGCAAATGGGGTTTGGCGCGGAAATAGGTGTCGTTGGCAATCAGAACCACCTTTTGCCGCGGTTCGTAGGACTTGAACGCAAAAGGCCCCGTTCCCACCGGGTTCAGTTTGAACCAGTCGTTGCCCTGTGCTTCGATGGCTTTTTTGGGGACAATGAAGCCGCCTGCGTAATTGGCCACTTTGGCCAGGAAGAGGGTCTCGGACATGGGTTTTTCAAGGGTGATCCGAACCTGGTAGGGGCCGTCGGCTTCAAAGATCGTTCCCGAGTATTCGCCTGCATAGGAGGATGTGTCCGGGTTGGCGGCTCTCTGGAAAGAGTAGACCACATCTTCGGAGGTGAGCTCATAGCCTTGGGGGTGACCCGGGAAAGGATGAAAATGGACGCCTTTGCGCAGCTGGAAGGTCCAAACCTTGTTGTCTGCGGAAGCCGTCCAGGACTCGGCCAGGTCCGGCTCTGCCTGGGCCTGATTGCCGGGGGTATATCGGATCAGCCCGTTGAAAATCGGGTCGACGGTGCTGCGATCCTGTGTCGTGGCGGCCCGGTGCGGGTCGAGGGTCTGGAGGTCGCCGGCATCGAAGGCGATGTTCAGGATCTGCTCTTTGGCCAGTTTTTCGGATGCTGAGATATCCGCAACGCAGGCCAGTCCGATAGCCGCCAGCACGGCCGGTAGAAAAAAGATCAATCGCTTTAACATGGGGAAACCTCCTTGTCGATCAATTAGTGGTTGATGGGACAACACACAATCCTGGTGGCGGATCAAGTCAAAAAAAATACCAGGCGGGCAGGTGCTGGCGGGGGACGACTGGCAGCACGCGGACGCGTCAACACCAGCCGCCGGCCCACCGCTCAAGGCAACGTATATCGAACCCAGATGGGGTTGTCAAGGCGGCGGTTGGGGGCCATGCGGTTTGAAATGTCTAATTTTATATTTAAATCAATTGGTTGTAACGGAAGTCGGCCTCGCCACCCAGAGCCCCTCGCCGGATCCAGCGCAACGGTTAGGGTTGGGCTTCGTCTGGAACATGAACGGTTCACCCAATGCCGGTACCGCGCTGTCTGGCGCTACCGGCATTGGGTTGCTGGACCATCCGGGAGACCATCAGCCCAAAATTGCTTTCAGATCGTCATCAGCCGTGGCAATGGGTTTGATGTCAAAGTTCTTGACCAGGGTGTCGAGCACATTGGGGGTCAGGAAAGCGGGCAGGGAAGGGCCCAAACGGATACCCTTCAAACCCAGATGCAGCAGCGCCAACAGAACGCACACCGCCTTTTGCTCGTACCAGGAGATGATCAGCGACAACGGCAGTTCATTGACCCCGACACCGAAGGCATCGGCCAGGGCGGTGGCGATCTGGACTGCCGAGTAGGCATCGTTGCATTGACCGGCATCCAGCAGCCTCGGGATACCGCCGATGTCGCCCATTTTTTTATCAAAGAAACGAAACTTCCCGCAGGCCAGGGTCAGCACCACGCAGTCGAGGGGCACTTTTTCAACAAACTCAGCATAGTAGTTGCGCCCCGGCTTGGCACCGTCGCAACCGGCCACCAGGAAAAAATGACGGATGGCTTTATTTTTTACCGCTTCGACCACCTTGTCGGCGACAGCGAGGACGGCATTTCTGGCAAATCCGACTGTCACGGCGCCTTTGTCGAGGTCATCCTCAAAGCCCGGCAGTGCCAGGGCCCGGTCGATCAGCGCCTGGAAATTGCGGTCGGCAATATGAGGGACCCCGGGCCAGCCGACCAGGCCGCAGGTAAAAATGTTCTCCTTGTATTCATTTTTGGGCCGCTGAATGCAGTTGGTGGTCATCAAGATGGCCCCGGGAAAGTTGGGAAATTCCTTGGTCTGGTTTTGCCAGGCCGTTCCGTAATGCCCATAAAAGTGGCTGTAGCGCTTCAGTTGGGGGTAGCCGTGGGTGGGAAGCATTTCACCATGGGTGTAAATCAAGATGTCCGTCCCCTCGGTCTGCTTGAGCAACTCCTCCAAATCTTTCAGGTCATGGCCGGAAACCAGGATTGCCTTTCCTTTTTTGTGCCCCAACGGGACCTGGGTCGGTACCGGGTGGCCGTAGGTCTGCGTATTGCCCCTATCCAGCAGTTCCATGGCCTTGACCGCTGCCCCACCGCATCTCAAGGTCAGGTCGACCCATTGCTCCAGGGAAAGATCGTCCCGTTGGATAGCCGCCAGCCCCTCATGGACGAAAGCGTAGACGCTTTCATCCTCCTGACCCAGAATCTGGGCATGGTCGGTGTAGGCCGAAACGCCTTTGATCCCGAAAAGCACCGTATGTTTGAGCGACAGAATGTCCGGGTCGTTGCCGGGATACGATTTCAGACCCAGGCTCTCAGCCGCTTGGACCCACTCTGCGGTGGTCTTGCCAGGTATGAAATGAGCGGCCTGGCCAAGGGCCTGGATATCGCCGCCGGCATTTTTCAGCGTGGCCTTCAGCCGGTCTCTTTTTTCGACCGCCTCTTGGATGAGGTCGATAAACCGATCGGCATCAAAATCAACATTGGTCAATGTCGAAAAGGCCGCTTGCACCGTAAAGAGATTGGCATCGCCATCTGAGATGCCCACTTTGCGGCCTTCCACGGCCACTTGGGAGAGTCCCATGAGCGTGTAAAGCAGCAAGTCCTGAAGTGCGGCAACCTCCGGCTGTTTGCCGCAGACACCCTGAATCGTACACCCGGTCCCCTTTGCCGTCTGTTCACATTGGTAGCAAAACATAGTCGCCTCCTTTGCATTTTTTGGGTTGGCCCGCCCTGGAAAAATATGTGAATATACATTCACATAGAAGAGACGGGGGTTTCTGTCAAGACCTGATCCGAAACATGTCCACTGCTTGTCATCGGCCAGCGGTTAAAGCAATGCCGCTGTTTCAGCTGATTTTGTTGTGGGGCGACCCACGGCTGCATCCGTCCAGCGCGTCGGCGGTGATGGTGGCCGGCACCCGGCAGATCGATGCTTGATTCTTTGGGTGGGCGTGCTCATTATAACCACGTAATGATTGATCGAAAAGTGATCGTGCCCGCGACCACTTAGGTGCCGATTGTTCCAAACCTATTCAGTGCCCATCCAGAAACCGTTTAGTTCTAGTTTGCTCTGAAGGAGGGAATTGAACCGATGACTGCACAGATGAAACCCAATGCCGGTGAGAAAGCGCAAAGCGCATCCTGGCACAATCTGGCTGCCGAGGAGGCGTTGAAGGCCCTTGAAACATCCGAAAAGGGGCTCAGCAACGAGGAGGCCAAGCGTCGCCTGGAAACACACGGCCTTAACCAGTTGCCCCAGCAGGAGCGCGAAAACCTGCTGCTGCGTTTTCTGCGCCAGTTCAACGACGTGCTGATTTACACGCTGATGGTCGCTGCCGTGATCACGGCGATTCTGGGCGAGTGGATCGATACCGGCGTGATTGTGGCGGTGGTGCTGATCAACGCCATCATCGGCTTTGTTCAGGAAGGCAAGGCCGAAGCGGCTCTGGAGTCGATTCGCAAGATGCTCTCCCTGAACGCCGTGGCGCAGCGCGACGGCAAGCGCGGCAGCATCGACGCCGACCAGATCGTGCCGGGGGATGTGGTGCACCTGAAGTCCGGCGATCGCGTGCCGGCGGACCTGCGGATTATCTCGGCTCACAACCTGCGCATCGAAGAGGCGGCTCTGACCGGCGAATCGGAACCGGCGGAAAAACAGACCGACCCGGTCGAAGCGAAAGCGGAGCTGGGTGACCGCAGCTGTATGGCCTACTCGGGCACGGTGGTGACCGGTGGCCGCTTGGTGGGCGTGGTGGTGGCGACGGGCCGGGAGACCGAAATCGGCCGCATCGGGGAGATGGTTGCCCGCGTTGAAAAGTTGACCACCCCCCTGCTGCGCGCGGTCAACCGCTTTGGCAAGCGGCTGTCGGCGGTCATTTTGGCTGCGGCTGTCCTGGTTTTTTTCTTTGGCCTGCTCTGGCGCGGATTTTCAGTGGTGGATATGTTTCTGATCGTGGTCAGCCTGGCTGTGGCGGCGATTCCCGAGGGGCTGCCCGCCATCATGACCATCACCCTGGCGTTGGGCGTTCAGCGCATGGCCAAGCGCAACGCCATTATCCGTCGCTTGCCGGCCGTGGAAACCCTCGGTTCGGTCACGGTGATCTGTTCGGACAAGACCGGCACCCTGACCAAAAACGAGATGACCGCCAAAGAGATCCTGCTGTCTGAGGGGAGTGTGGCGGTTGCGGGAACCGGTTATGATCCCGAGGGCGGTTTTGAAAGGGATGGCGAGGCGATCGACCCGCATGGGCATGCGGGCCTGATGGAATTGATTCAGGCCGGCTTTATCTGCAACGATGCTGATGTGCGACGGGATGAGGAGAAGGGGTTTGTGGTCGATGGCGACCCCACTGAGGGCGCCATGGTGAGCCTGGGCCAAAAAGCCGGGCTGAATCGTGAGGAGGCCGACCAGGCCCATCCTCGCATCGATGTGATTCCCTTCGAGTCCGAACACCGATTTATGGCGACGTTGCACCAGCAGTCGGGCGGCAAGAACCGTATTTTTTTGAAGGGCGCTCCCGAAGCGGTGCTATCCCTGTGTCAGGCCCAGCGGCACAGTGGGGAAAACGGGGAGTCGATCGATCTGGACCGGGCGTTTTGGGAGCAGCAGGTCGAATCGCTGGCTGGAAAAGGGTATCGCGTCTTGGCCGTTGCCGCCAAAGAAACGGATAACACCAGCATCGCCGTGGCAGATGTGGAGCGTGGCATGGTGCTGCTGGGCTGTGTGGGCATGATCGATCCCCCGCGCCCCGAAGCGGTTCAGGCCATCAAGGAGTGCCGCCTGGCCGGTATCCGCGTCAAAATGATTACCGGTGACCATGCCCTGACCGCACGCAGCATCGGTTCCCAAATGGGCATCGGGGACGGGGAAAAGGTGCTGACCGGTCGCGAGCTTGAGGAGATGAGTGACGAGGCGTTGAGCGAGGCGGTTCTGCAGTACGATGTTTTTGCTCGCTCCAGCCCGGAACACAAACTCAGGCTCGTCAAGGCGCTGCAGTCTCACGGCGAGGTGGTGGCCATGACCGGCGATGGGGTCAATGACGCGCCGGCCCTCAAGCGTGCCGACGTGGGCGTGGCCATGGGTATCAAGGGTTCGGAGGCCTCCAAGGAGGCCGCGGCCATGGTCCTGGCCGACGACAACTTTGTTTCCATCGAGCATGCGGTGGAAGAAGGCCGCACCATTTACGACAACCTCAAGAAGACGATCCTCTTTATCCTGCCGACCAACGGGGCCGAGGCCTTGATCGTGCTGGCGACGGTGGCGTTCGCTTTCAACCAGCTGCCCATCACCCCGGTACAGATCCTATGGGTGAACATGATCACCGCGGTCACCCTGGCCCTGGCCCTGGCTTTCGAACCTTCCGAGAAGGGAATCATGCGGCGACCGCCCCGGGATCCGGACGAACCCATCGTTTCGGGTTACCTGTTGTGGCGCATCGGCTTTGTTGCCGTGATTGTGGCCTGTTTTGCCATCGGGTTTTTTTTCCACGCGCTGAACAACGGCACTTCTCTGTTGTCGGCACGCACCATGGCGGTCAATGTGCTGGTATCCGGGCAGCTTTTCTACCTGTTCAACAGCCGTTTCATTCTGCAGTCGTCCCTGTCGGTCAAAGGCCTGCTGAGCAACCGCGCGGCGCTGGTGGCGGCGGGTCTGCTGGTTTTCTTTCAACTCGGTTTGACCTATCTGCCCCCCCTGCAGCTCTGGTTCGGTACGGCAAGCATTCGCCCGCTGGATTGGCTGTGGATTCTTGGTGCAGGGATGGTGGTGTTCGTGCTGGTGGAGATCGAAAAGGCACTCGTGCGGCGTTTTCGGCAGTAGAGACCAGTTGAGCGATTGTCTAAAAATCTTCGCCGTGGCGGTCGGTCAGCACAAATCAGCCATACAAGCGCTCGATATACAGGTCAGCGCTCAGTGTCCATGGAAACCGGGTGGCGGCGGCGTTACGGCGAATGGTTTGCCACCGGTCCGGCTGCTCGGCAATGAGGTGCAGGGCCGCCTGGAAAACGGTTGCCATCCGGTCGACCTGGTCGGACAGGTTTTGGCCTTCGAAGGCAAAACCGTTGTGATTGTGGGTAACCGTATCGCGCAAACCACCCACGGCATGCACCAGGCACGGTTGCCCGGCACGCATGGCCAGTAGCTGGCTGATGCCGCACGGCTCATAGGAGCTTGGCATCACAAACAGCGTGCCGATGGCGTAGAGGGCTTCGGCGCATGCATCCGAATAGCCGTTCAGAAAAAGAAAATTCTCCCGGCGGGCGCATACCTGCGTGAAGTACCGCTCATACGCCGCATCGCCGGTGCCCAACAGGATCAACATACCGCTATCGGCCAGGGCGTCAAGCATTCGCTCCAGGCCGGTGCCGGGTCCGGTGCCGGCCTGCTCGAGAAGCTGCACTTTTTGTGGTTGCAAGCGGCCGATGCTGGTGCAGATCGTCTGGGGCGGCTGGGCCCGTTCACCCAGGGCAGCCAGGCGCGCGAATGCGGAAAAATGGGAAGCGAGAACCGTTTCGGTCATCCCGGCCCAGGTCATGACCGTTTGTTTCAACAGTCGCATAAGCGCTTCAACGGAGGGTTGGGGTGCCGCCCCATTTTGCGGGTAGGTGCAGCCATTGAGAATACCGCAGAGCCGCTCTTGCCGCTTGGCCTGGCGCAGGTCGTTTTCAAGCCCTTCGCCGCCATAGAAATGGGGCCTTTCGCTGGACTGAAGAATCTCGGCCGCGTAGCTCGGCGATACCGTGTGCACACGGTCCGCCAGGCGGATGCCCACGGCCATGGGATTGATGGCATTCCAGCGGGGGTCGACCACGGCCTCCCGATCATAGGCAATTCCGGGGAACCAGGCATGCAGAGATGAGGTGTGGCCGTCGAAGGGCCGAATGCCTTGCAGGCCCAGATTGTGGATGGTGTAAACCACCGCAAGCGCCTGGAGCGTGCGGTAGGCGGGGTGGTAAGCTCGCAGGAACAACAGCAAAGCCGCATGCCAGTCATGCAGGTGGATGTGGGTTACCGCCTCGAACAGCCCCTGTTTCAGGGCCTCAGCAACGGTCAGGCACAAGAAGGCGAATTTGGAGGCATCGCTGGCAAATGGCTGGTCGGGGGGGTCGTCGACATAAATGCGGTAGGCGTTCCGGACAGGATCGAAGGCCGTGAAACGGGGGCTGTCGATGACGTGGTGGGAGACTCCCGGGTAGTCGATTGCCGGCCGCACCGCATGACAAAGGGCCGTTTGGCGTTCCCCACCGAAGTGCACCACCAGTTCCGCCGGCGATGTCCCGCTGGCCGTGCGCTGCAAAAAGCCGTAGGCCGGTGTGACCACCGACACCCGGCAGCCTTGATCGGCCAGGGCCATGGGAACGTCGCGGACCACGTCGCCGATGCCGCCTACCTTGCCGCCGCTCAGTGCACCGTTTTCGGCAGCGACCATCAGAATGTGGATCATGTACAGTCCCTCTAAAATCCCACTTTTAGCGAGACGATCAAAGTGGGCCGGATGGCAATAAGCGTCGAACCGGTTCAGCGGGATCTTCTCACACCGTGGAACCGGTTAGGCGCATGCCTGGCAGCAATCCATTTGGAACCAACGTAAGCCAACGCAACCCAAAGATCAACCTCGGTGCTGCGGCAAGCTCGACAATCGTTCAACTTGGCCTGATTTGAATTTATCCTGAAGATATGTAATACTGCCGCTATTCTTCAGTTCGATGAATATCTGTTCTCGTCATGCCGGAAGCGATCCGGCATCCTGTAGCGATAGTGATTTCGGCGACCGTATCACCATTCCATCACCCCGATCATTACCCGAGGAGGATCGGATGGAAGCATATCTCAACCGAGTGGTTATTGAAACTGTGCAACCCCAAATTGATTCCGGCCGTTTTCCTGCTCGCCGCGCCATCGGCGAGACGGTTGTGGTGACGGCCGACATTTTCGCCGACAGCCACGACCGGATTAGTGCCGAGTTGATGTTCCGCAAAACACCCGATGCCCGGTGGCAGCGCCGGCCCTTGGAGCTATTGGGCAACGACCGCTGGCAGGGGGCCTTTCGGGTCAGCGAACTGGGGGTATACGAATACACCGTGCGGGCGTGGATCGATCATTTCGCCACCTGGGTGGAACTGTTGCGCAAAAAAGAGGCTGCAGGACAGGACCTGGCCGTGGATCTGCGCGAAGGCGCCGAGCAGGTGGCCGCAGCCGCAACGCGGGCATCCGCTTCGGAAGCCGACCGACTGACGCGCATCGCTGAGTTCCTGCGCGGCCAGGAACGGACGATCGATCGGGTCAAGATGGCCTTTGATCCCGATCTGGGCCGGTTGATGGCGGGCTGTCCGGACCGCCGACAGGAAACGGCATACGGCCGCCTGCTGCGGGTGCGGGTGGAACGGCCGCGGGCGCGCTTCAGCACCTGGTATGAACTCTTTCCCCGTTCCTGCTCCACCGAACCCGGCCGCCACGGCACCTTCCAAGATGTAATCGCCCGGCTGCCTTACATCGCCGCCATGGGTTTCGATGTACTCTACCTGCCGCCCATTCATCCGATCGGGCGCAGCCATCGCAAAGGCAAAAACAATCAAACCCTGGCCGCTGCAGATGATCCGGGAAGCCCCTGGGCCATCGGTGCGCAGGAGGGCGGGCACACCGCCGTTCACCCCCAATTGGGCACTGTGGATGATTTCCAACAGCTTGTGGAAGCCGCCCGGGGCCACGAGATCGAGATTGCCCTGGATATGGCTTTCCAGTGCAGCCCTGACCACCCCTATGTGCGTGAACATCCGCAGTGGTTTCGCCGCCGCCCGGACGGTTCAATTCAGTATGCGGAAAATCCGCCTAAAAAATACCAGGATATTTATCCGTTTGATTTTGAGAGCCAGGATGCTCCGGCGCTCAGCCAAGCCCTGCTGGATGTGGTACGGTTCTGGATCGATCTGGGCATTCGCATCTTCCGGGTCGACAACCCCCACACCAAACCGCTGCGCTTCTGGGAGTGGCTGATTGGAGAGGTCAAGCAAACTCACCCGGAAACCATTTTTTTAGCGGAGGCCTTTACCCGGCCCCGGACCATGTATCGCCTGGCCAAGGGGGGCTTTACCCAGTCGTACACCTATTTCACCTGGCGCAACCTCAAATGGGAGATCGAGCAGTATTTTGAAACCGTGAACCAGACCCCGGTGTGCGAATTTTTCTGGCCCAACCTGTGGCCCAACACCCCTGATATCCTGCCCGAGTATTTGCAGACGGGGGGCCGGAGCGCCTTCATCGTCCGGCTGGTGCTGGCGGCCACGCTCTCCTCCAGCTACGGTATTTACGGGCCGGCCTTCGAACTGTGCCTTGCCGAACCCAGAGACCCATTCAGTGAAGACTACCTCGATTCGGAGAAATACCAGATCCAGCATTGGGACCTGGACGCGCCTCACAGCCTGAAGGATCTGATCGCCCGGGTCAACCGCATCCGGCGCGGGAATCCGGCCTTACAGCAGAATCGTAACCTGCGCTTTCACGCGGTGGATACGCAGGAGATCGTGTGTTTCAGTAAACACAACGATGATCTTTCCAATATCGTACTGGTGGTGGTGAACCTCGACCCGCACCATACCCACGCGGCCTCGGTGAGGCTGCCGGTGGCCGAATTGGGCCTCGATGCGGAGCAGGGGTTTCAAGTCCACGATCTGATTCGAGACACCCGCTACCTCTGGCATGGCGACGGGAACTATGTCGCCCTGGACCCGAAAACGGTTCCGGCCCACATTTTTCGCATCCGCCGGCGAGTCCGCTCCGAGCGCGATTTTGACTACTTCATGTAGCGCCCTGCACTGATCGTGCTGAATCGACTTTCTCAGAAAACAGGAACCGACCGATGCCCCGTGGAACCAAAAAAGGCCCTTTGTTGAAGGATGATGCGCTCTGGTACATGGACGCGGTCATCTACCAGTTGCACGTCAAGACCTTCTTCGACAGCAATGGCGATGGATTGGGTGATTTTCGGGGATTGACCGAAAAGCTGGGCTATTTGCAGGACCTGGGGGTCAATGCCCTCTGGTTGCTGCCATTCTACCCCTCACCGCTCAAGGACGATGGTTACGATATCGCCGACTTCTGCAAGATCCACCCGGCGTACGGCACCCTTGCGGACTTCAAAAAATTCCTTGTCGAGGCTCATCGCCGCGGTCTGCGGGTGATCACCGAGCTGGTGATCAACCACACCTCCGACCAGCACCCCTGGTTTCAGCGGGCGCGGCGGGATAAGCCGGCCGGAAAATGGCGTGATTATTACGTCTGGAGCGACACCTACAACCGCTACACGGAAGCCCGCATCATCTTCAAGGATTTTGAGACCAGTAACTGGACCTGGGATCCAGTGGCCATGGCCTACTACTGGCACCGGTTCTACTCCCACCAGCCGGATCTGAACTACGACAACCCCCACGTCCACGAAGCGATCTTCAACGCCTTGGATTTCTGGATGGACATGGGCGTGGACGGCCTGCGCTTGGATGCCATTCCCTACCTGTACGAGCGTGATGCCACCAACTGTGAAAACCTGCCCGAAACGCACCAGTTTCTCAAAAAACTGCGCGCGCGCATGGACGCCAAATACAAGAACCGCATGTTCCTGGCCGAAGCCAACCAGTGGCCCGAGGACGCGGTGCAATACTTCGGCGACGGGGACGAGTGTCATATGAGTTTCCACTTTCCCCTCATGCCCCGGCTCTACATGGCCCTGCACATGGAGGACCGTTTTCCGATCATTGACATTCTGGAGCAAACCCCGCAGATCCCCGCCGCCTGCCAATGGGCCATTTTTCTGCGCAACCACGATGAGTTGACCCTGGAGATGGTGACCGACGAAGAACGGGACTACATGTACCGGTTTTACGCCCAACACCCCCGCATGCGCCTCAATCTGGGCATTCGGCGCCGCTTGTCGCCCCTTTTGGGCAACCACCGTCGCCGCATCGAGCTGATGAACGCGCTGCTGCTTTCGCTGCCGGGTACGCCGGTGATCTACTACGGTGATGAGATCGGCATGGGCGACAACATCTTTCTGGGAGACCGCAACGGGGTGCGCACGCCCATGCAGTGGAGCGCGGACCGCAATGCCGGGTTTTCACGGGTCAACCCACACCAGCTTTATCTGCCGGTGATCATCGATCCGGAATACCACTTCGAGGTGTTCAATGTGGAGGCCCAGCAGAACAACCGCCACTCCCTGCTGTGGTGGATGCGGCGAATGATCTATCTGCGCAAGCAGATCCAGGCCTTCAGCCGCGGCAGCCTGGCTTTCCTCGAGCCGGATAACGCCAAGATCCTGGCCTTCACCCGCTGTCACCGGGAGCAGTGCATCCTGGTGGTGGCCAATATTTCGCGCTACGTTCAGTATGTCGAGCTGGATCTGGCCGAGCACGAGGGGGCGGTGCCGGTGGAGGTGTTCGGCAGCTCCGCTTTCCCCAAAATCAAGCCCGGCGCCCCTTACCCCTTCACCCTGGGGCCCCACTCCTTTTACTGGTTCAGGCTGCAGCGCGAAACCGGGGCGGACGAATCCAGCCTTGACCCGCGTGATCCGGAACGGTTGCCGCTCTTGGACGTGGTGCACTCCTGGAAGGAAATCTTCGACGAAAACGGCAAGGCGCTGGAAGCGTGGATTCCCGCCTACCTGATGGCCCAGCGTTGGTTTGGGGGCAAGGGCCGGCGGATCAAGGCGGCGCGGGTGCAAGATCTCCTCCCCATCCCAGGCAACGGCCTGGTTGCCTATTTGGTTTTTGCGCATCTGGATTACACCGATGGCAGTGATGACACCTATCTCCTGCCCCTGGGCTATGCCGGCGCTTCCGAAGCGGCGAGCCTGCTAAACCAGCACCCCTGGGCGGCTGTTGCCAGGGTGCGCCAGGCGGCCGACGGGTCGACGGGGGTGATCCTGGATGCGCTGGTCCTAAAGCGGTTTTGCGACGCGTTGCTCGCGCTGCTGGCCAAGCGCGCTGCGATCAAGGCAGGCGGGGCAGAGGCGGCCGCAGTCATTACCCGAGCGTTCAAGCCGCTATACGATGCGCGCTCCCTGCCCCTTGAAACCCGTATTCTCAACGTGGAACAGAGCAACAGTTCGGTGATCTACGGCAACAGCTTTATTCTCAAATTGTACCGACGGTTGCAGGAAGGGCTCAATCCAGATCTGGAAGTGGGCATGTTTCTGACCCGCAAGGGGTTCCGGCACGTTCCGGCGGTGGCCGGCTACCTGGAATATCACCGCGGCGACACGGCCCCCGACACGTTGGCGATTTTACAGGCCTTTGTCCCCAATCAGGGCGATGCCTGGGAGCACACCCTGAACCAACTGCGCTGGTTTTTTGAACATGTGGCCGAACGGCACCTGCGGCAGAACCCGCCCAATTCCCCCGCATCACCCATGGGCCTGACCGTCGAGGATGTGCCTGAGGAGGTCAACGAGGCGATCGGGGTTTACACGGAATCGGCCCGTCTTCTGGCCCGGCTTACCGCCCGCATGCACACCGTGCTGGCCTCCGAGACCGAGGACGGCCGCTTCACCCCGGAACCGTTCTCCAAACTCTACCAGCGATCGCTCTACCAGTCCATCCGTTCACTGACCATTACGGTTCTGGCCCAGCTTCAAAAAAAGATTCCGGCCTTGCCCGAGCGGCTCCAGGCCGCCTGCCAGGCCACGGTGGCGCGCAAGGCCGCCATCATCGAGGCCTTGGGTGTGCTGCTGCAGCGCAAAATAGCGGCACAGCGGCTGCGCTGTCACGGAGATTACCACCTCGGTCAGGTGCTGTTCACCGGCAAGGACTTTGTCGTCATCGACTTCGAGGGCGAGCCGGCCCGGCCGGTGCAGGAGCGGCGGCTCAAGCGTTCGCCCCTGCGGGACGTGGCCGGCATGCTGCGCTCCTTTCATTACGCGGCCCATACCGCCTTGGTGAATGAGGAGCGGCGGGGCATCTTTCACGGAGACGACCGGCGTTTTCCCAAAGCCTGGGCGGATTACTGGTGCCGTTGGGTCAGCGCGATCTTCCTGCGAACCTATCTGCAGGAAGCGACCGCGGCCGGCTTTCTGCCCGAGAGCCGATCCGATCTGCAGCTGCTGCTCGATACCCTGATGATCGAAAAGGTGGTCTACGAGCTTGGCTACGAGTTGAACAACCGCCCCGACTGGCTGGGTATCCCCATGCAAGGGATCCAGGACCTGCTGGAGAGTCAACCCGGGTAGCGGTGGACAAGACGGATCAACGAGTGCGGAGAGGGAGGACCCGATGATGTCACACGCCACAGATGCATCCCATTCAACGCCACACGCGCCGGTCATCTACGATTTCACCTTGTTGACCGACGACGATCTCTATCTTTTCAATGAGGGCAGTCATTTCCGGCTCTACGAACGGCTGGGTGCTCACCCGGCGGTGCATGGCGGGAGCGCTGGAATTCATTTCGCCGTCTGGGCCCCTAACGGCAGACACGTCAGCGTCATCGGCGATTTCAATGCCTGGGACCCACAGCGGCACCCGCTGCGGCCGTTGAAACAATCGGGCATCTGGACCGGTTTCATCCCCGGTCTGCAACCCGGGGTGCTCTACAAGTATCATCTGATTTCGCAAAAGGATGACTACCAGGTGGCCAAGACCGATCCCTTTGGATTTTTCCATGAACTGTCTCCCCAAACCGCTTCGGTGGTCTGGGATTTGGATTACCCGTGGAGCGACCGCCAGTGGATGGCCCAGCGCGGGGCACACAACCGCCTGGAGGCGCCCATCGCCGTCTACGAGATGCACCTGGGGTCCTGGATGCGGGTACCCGAAGCGGACAACCGCCAGTTGACCTATCGGGAGTTGGCCCCGCTTCTGATTGACTACCTGCGCAAAATGGGATTTACCCACGTGGAATTTCTGCCGGTGATGGAGCACCCTTATTATGCCAGCTGGGGTTACCAATGCCTGGGCTACTTTGCCCCCACCAGTCGCTACGGCACGCCTCAGGATGTTATGTACCTGATCGACCAGCTGCACCAGGCCGGCTTCGGGGTGATCCTGGACTGGGTGCCGTCCCATTTTCCCTCTGACGAGCATGGCTTGGGCTATTTCGACGGCACTCATCTGTTTGAGCATGCCGATCCACGCAAAGGGGTTCATCCCGACTGGGACAGCCTGATTTTCAACTATGGCCGCCGGGAGGTGGTCAGCTTTCTGATCAGCAGCGCGCTTTTCTGGTTGGAAAAATACCACGCCGATGGTTTCCGGGTCGACGCCGTGGCCTCCATGCTCTACTTGGATTACTCGCGCCGCGAGGGCCAGTGGATCCCCAACGAGTTTGGCGGCAACGAAAACCTGGAGGCCATCGATTTCCTCAAACGGTTCAATACCGAGGTGCATGAACACTACCCGGGAACCCTTACCATTGCCGAGGAATCCACCGCCTGGCCCCAGGTGTCGCGGCCGGTTTATCGTGGCGGCCTGGGGTTCGACATGAAGTGGGACATGGGCTGGATGCACGACACGCTCAGCTACTTTTCGCGCGACCCTGTTCACCGCAGCTACCATCACGACAAACTGACCTTCCGGATGCTCTACGCCTGGCATGAGAATTACATGCTGCCCCTTTCCCACGACGAGGTGGTTCATGGCAAGGGGTCCTTGCTGGGCAAAGTGCCTGGAGACGAGTGGCGCCGATTCGCCAACCTGCGCCTGCTGTTCGGCTATATGTACGCTCAGCCGGGCAAAAAATTGATCTTTATGGGCGCTGAGTTCGGCCAGGGTCAGGAGTGGTCCCACGACCGTAGCCTGGACTGGCACCTGCTGCAGGGTCGTTTCCACAGCGGCCTGCAGCGCTGGCTGGAGGACTTGAACCGGTTTTACCGAACCCATCCCGCCATGCATCAGCTGGACTGCCAATCCAAAGGATTTGCATGGATCGATTGCAACGATGCGCATCAGTCGGCATTGAGCCTGCTTCGCCGGGGCAAGGCGCCCGACGAGCAGATCATCGTGGTGTGCAATTTCAGTGGGATCCCGCGGGTCAATTACGAGGTCGGTGCCCCAGCTGGCGGGTATTGGGTCGAAGTGCTGAACAGCGATGCCCGTCATTACGGTGGCAGCAACCAGGGTAACCAGGGCGGTGTCGAAGCTGCGCCCGTTCCCGCCCACGGCATGTCCCACTCGCTCAATCTCGTGCTGCCGCCCCTGGCGGTGGTTTTCTTCAAAAGGGTTGACGGTGCCGCCCCTGGGCCGGAAAAAAAAATCGATGACCAATAGCACCAACTCCGGTGCAGTTACTCTAAAACCTGACGGTGACCATGAACATACTGCTGCTGACCAACGAGTATCCGCCCCACATTTATGGGGGAGCCGGTGTGCACGTGACCCATCTCAGCGCCGAGTTGCGGCGATTGGATAACGGCCGGCATCGGCTGCGGCTTTTCTGCTTCGGCGATCAAGCGCTTGAACAGGAAAACGTGCACGTGTCGGGCATCCCCGGCAGTGATATGCCGGCATTGTTGCATGCCAAGGTGCTTGACACCCTATATCGGAATCTGATCATGACCGGCTTGGCCGCGACGGCCGATGTGGTCCATTGTCACACCTGGTACACTTACCTGGCCGGCTGCCTGATCAAGCAGATCCTGCAGATCCCCCTGGTGGTTACCACCCACTCCCTGGAGCCGCACCGGCCCTGGAAAAAGGAACAACTGGGCGACGGTTATTACGCCAGTATGTGGCTGGAGCGAACCGCCCTTCAAAACGCCGACGGCATCATTGCGGTCTCCGAGGCCATGAAAACGGATGTGGGCACGTTATACGGACTGGAAGAGAAACGGGTTCGTGTCATCTACAACGGGATCGACCCCAGGCAATACCGCCGGACCGAAAACCCCGCTGTTCTGACCGCGTACGGCATCGATCCGGCCAGGCCCTATGTGTTGTTCGTCGGGCGGTTGACCCGCCAGAAGGGCATTCTGCACCTGGTCAACGCCCTGCCCCATCTGCGTGAGGGGACCCAGGTGGTGCTGTGCGCCGGTGCTCCGGACACCGCGCAGATCGACCAGGAGATGCGCGACCGCGTCGCCGTTGTGCGAAAAATTTTCAAAGGGTCGTTGGTTTGGATTCCCGACATGGTACCCGAAACCGACCTGGTGGTCCTATACAGCCACGCGGCGCTGTTTGTATGCCCGTCGGTGTACGAGCCCTTCGGCATCATCAACCTGGAGGCCATGGCCTGCCACACCCCGGTGGTTGCCGCGGCGGTGGGGGGCATCCCCGAGGTGGTGCGCCACGAAGAGACCGGTCTGCTGGTACCCTTTGCTGCGGTGGGAAACGGCGATCCCGAACCGCAAAACCCGATGCACTTCTCCCGCGACTTGGCCGCGGCCATCAATGACCTGATGGCCGCACCCCAAAAGCGGCGGCAGATGGGTCTGGCGGCCCGGCAGCGGGTGGAGGAGCACTTCAGCTGGCAGAGCATCGCCCGGCAAACCGTGGAATTGTACCAGGAGTTGATCAGAACGACCGGACCCAGGCGGTCAACGGTAACGCCGACGCCACCACGATGACCGACAGGGGCAACCCCAGGCGCCAGCGGTCGCCGAAACGATACCCGCCGGGGGTGGTTGGTGACCAGGGCGTTGGACTGACGGGGCTCAGCGGCGTCAATACTTCTTGGTTGGCGCTAATCTTCTTTGCGGCCCTCCTGGTAGCCTCGCATGAACCCGGTTTTGGCTTTGCTCAAACTGATTTTGAGAATTTCCCACGAGTCCTCAACGCCTTGCTTAAGATCCTCCCAGGCCCCTTCACCAGCCTGCTGGACGCCCGCAATCTTATCCTCAAGATCTTTGCGCTTTGCCCGTAGGTCTTCCACCTGGTTCTGGTACTCGGTTTTTGAATTCGCCTCCGCCCGCTTGGCTTTTGCCGCTAATTTATCGATCTCGGCATTCCATTCATCAATTTTGGCTTTCAATTTTTGCACATAGGCGTCTTTTTTTGCGGTCATAATGGCTTCCTCCAGTTGGATTTGAAACTGAACCGTGATGCTTCTGATTGTCAGCCAACTGCTCTCCCGTCCAGGTCAAGCGTCAGCGTCTCCCCCGGTTTAATTTTGTAGATTTTTTTCTGGAATGAGACTTTGGTGGCCTCCAGTTCGCACCGATCGCAGGTGATGGCCATGCATTTCTGGGTCACGTCGATCTCAAACCAGTTGCAACGGAATTTGACTCTCATGGACAGTTTCGGCAGGTCATCGGGAATATCCGGGTTTAAATAGAGAATGTCGTCATGAAACTCCATCCCCGTGTAGCAGCGCTGTAAAATGTCCACGGTTCCGGCCATGGAGCCGAGATGAATGCCTTCGTGGGTCGTGCCGCCCTGGATGTCCGAAATGTCGCTCTCGAGGCTCTTATGGAAAAGCTCCAGGGAGTGCGGCCGGTCTGACCGGGACAGCACCCAGGAATGCACGATGTTGCTCAGGGTGGAGCCGTGTGAGCTTCGTTTGAGGTAATACGCGATGTTGGCGGGAATGCTGGCGGGGTCGAAGTCATATCCCATCCGGGCGAAGAGTTCGCGTATCTCCTCGGCCGAGAAAAGGTAGAAGAGCATCAGCACATCGGCTTGTTTGGAAACCTTATAGCGGTTGGTGGTGTCCCCTTCCGCCTCGAGAATCCGGTCCAGCCGCTGGATATTGCCATACTTTCCCCGGTACGCCTCCCAATCGAACTCCAGCAGCTGATCGTACCCCTCGAACTGGCTGATGATGTGATCGCCGTGAAACACAACCCGCATCTTGCGGACGATATCCTGCCAGCGACCGATTTCCACCGGTTCCAGTCCCAAATTTGCCAGCAGGTCAGCCCTTCGGTGGGGGGCGAGCGCTTCGAGCGCTTTAAGTGCGGTTCGCAGCACGTAGACGGTCATCACATTTGTGTAGGCATTGTTGTTCAGGCCTGGCTTTTCTGAATCCGGGTATCCGTCGTGGTATTCGTCGGGCCCCATGACACCGAGGATCTCGTAGCGGTCGAGCTCCGGGTTGAAGGTTGTGATGCCGGCCAGGAAACGGGCGATTTCCAGAATCATCTCCGCTCCGTAAGTGGAAAGAAACTCTCGATCCCCGGTGGCTTTGTAATACTGCCAGACATTGAAGGCGATGGCATGATTGGTGTGGCGTTGCAGATGGGTGTTGTCCGGCAGCCACCGCCCCGATTTCGGGTTCAGGTGCAGATGCTGGGTCTCTTCGCGTCCGTTGCTGCCGCTCTGCCAGGGATAAAGGGCGCCGCTCAACCCCTCCGACTGAGCCGCCAGCCGGGCTTGGTTGAGCCGTCGGTAGCGGTACATCAGCAATGAGCGGGTGATGTCAGGTATTCTCAAGTTGAGGTAGGGGAAGATGAACAGCTCGTCCCAGAAGATATGGCCCCGGTAGGCCTCGCCGTGCCAGCCTCTGGCCGGTACGCCTGCGTCCAGTTCGATGGAATTTCTCGAAACCGTCTGGAGCAGGTGAAAAATGTGCAGGCGCAGAATCATCTGGGGGCGGTCGCTGTTTTCAAGCCGGATGTCGCATCGACTCCACAGATTGCCCCATTGCAGCACATGGGTTCGAAGCAGTTCGTCAAAACCGTTGACATGCCCCACAGCCGCCACTGCATCCAGGACGGGTTCGGAGATGGCAAAATCCCTGGAGGTGAACAGGGAAACGATCTTTTCGATCGTCACCGGTTTTTTTTCGTCCACATCGATAAAAAATTCCTGGCCGATGTATCCGGGTCGCTGGACCGGCTTGCGTTCGGTCTCGATCAGTTGTTCTTCGGAATAAACGCGGGTCCTGGCGGCCTCGGCCACCCGCACCCGGGACTGGTTGGTCTCGACCGACAAGCAGATTGTTTCGTCATCAACCAGCGTGCTTTGAATGGGTTCCAGGTGCTTGCTGTTGAGCTTTTTGTAGCGTTCGACCCCGGCATTGATCACAGCGCCATCGAGGCTGGAAAGGACTTGGATGCGACCGGACCAGTTTTCCGGGATGATCGTGGTCTCCAGCGCGGCCAGATGCATGCGGTCGATGTGCACGAAGCGCCGCTGGATCACGGTGGTTTCCCGGCCCTGTTTGTCCTTGTATCTCACCGTTCGGTTCAGGAGCCCTTTTTTCAAGTCCAGTTCCTGGTGGTAGAAGAGAATGTCGACGGACTGAAGGCTCAGCCAGTCGCCCCCTTCGGGCCTGAATTGGAGAACCAACCAGTTGGGCATGTTCACCAAGTCTTCATTTTCGATAATCCGCCCGGCGATCTCGGTTTCCAGGCGGTTATACCCCCCGGCAAGATAGGTGCCCGGGTAATGAATCGGGCCCGCTTCGGATTCCGGCGCAGCACCACGAGTGGCGAAATAACCGTTTCCCAGGGTGCAGAGGGCCTCGCGCAGGCTCTCCTTTTCCGGCTCGAATGATTTATAAACCAACGTCCAGGCGTTCATGACGACCTCCTGCAGAGTGGGATCAGTCGAAGAAGGAATTCGCGGACCTGATCGGGACTGTTCAGGCTATAGCCGGCGGCGGTTTCATGGGGGCGATCCCAGACCACGATCCCGATTCCCCGGCCTTTCAAGGCCCGGAATGCGTCTTCGTCGGTCACATCGTCCCCGATGTAGAAGGGCAGCACATCCGCCCCGTCCAGTTTCAGGGTGCCAAGCAAGGAGAACAGCGCTTTGCCTTTGTGCCAGTCCATTTGGGGCTGAAGTTCGAAAATCTTTTTCCCGTAGGATTTTCTCAGCTTCGGATGTTCGGCGGCGACCTCATCGACTATCGCCTCCACCGTTTCGACCGCTTGCGGAGCCACGCGCCGGTAGTGGATGGCGATGGCGAATTTTTTGCGCTCCACCAGCAACCCGTCAATGGCGTCGAGTTCTCGGGAAAGCGCTTTCTCGGCCTCGTCGAGAACAGGAAGGAATTCCTCCCCGACCGCGTGCTCGACCTGCAAGTTTTCCGGTCCGGCGATGTCAAAGCCGTGGCTGCCCGCATAGACGATGGAATCAATCTGCACTTTGTCCCGCACGTCCGTGAGATCCCGCCCGCTGATAATCCCCACCGGGCAATGCCGGGAAAGCGCCACCACGGCGTCCCGGGTCTTTTCCGGCATAACCGCCTGGTCCGGTGTTTCGACAATCGGGGAAAGCGTGCCGTCATAGTCCAGAAAGACGGCCAGGCGTTTCCCAGCAGCCTGCGCGGAAATCTTTTCGAAGTCGTCCAAAGCCGAGGGGAGTGGTTGCGCCGTTTCAATGTCGCCGGCGACACAGATTTCCGAAAGGTCTTCCACCACCACATCGGCACCGTTTTCGCGCAGGGATTCTTTTCCACCGCCTCGGGCGATGCCGACGACCAGTCCGAATTCTCCGGATCGACCGGCCTGGACGCCGGAGACGGCGTCTTCAATCACCACCGCCTCGTGCGGTTTCACCCCCAATTGCCGGGCTGCTTCGAGAAAGATATCCGGAGCTGGTTTGCCGGCTATTCCCAATATCTCTGAGTCCACGCCGTCCACTCGCGCGTCAAACAGATCCGAAAGGTCGGCCGCATCCAGAATCATGGCGCAGCTTTTGCTGGATGAGATGACGGCGGTTTTCAGGCCGTGCTTTTTGGCGCTGTGGATCAAGTCCAGCGTTGATCCGTACACGTTCGCGCCCTTTTCCTGGATTTGTTTCAAGAAATCCAAATTTTTACGCTTGCCGAGAGCCTGGATCGTATCGACGTCGGGCCCGTCCTCGGGTCGACCCTCGGGCAGGTGGATCCCTCGGGAATCGAGAAAACTTCTCAGGCCGTCAAGCCGTGGTTTGCCATCCACGTAGGGAAGGTAATCCGCTTCGATTTCAAAGGGCTGGAAGGGGATGTCATGTCGCTTGGCGTGACGCTGAAGAAAGTCGTCGAACATCCACTTCCAGGCCGCTGCGTGCACGGAGGCTGTATCCGTAATCACTCCGTCAAGGTCGAATATGATCGCCTTGAAAGCCTGCGCCGATAGAATGCATTCTGCTGGTTGTTGTTGAGTCATTTTTTCCTCCCCTCAAAGCAGTTGATCTGCGGGATCGCCTTGCGCGATCAGGGCGCGGGCCGGAACCACCTCAAGCAATTTTTCAGCGATGCGTCCCACCGGGTTTTTCATCGACGACACTTTCAGGCGCCCCTGACAGGCCCGTACGTTGAAAGATTTCGATTTCCAGCACTCTAAAGCAGTTAGTTTTCGTGCACCATCCGGGCTGTCAGGTATTTTCGGTCAAGAAAGCGTGTATTTGGTCGCCACCGCCAAGCCAGGCGTAGGAGCTGGCGTGACCAGGCACACGCTTGGGCGTGCCGGAAGGGGTAGCCGATCCGCATCAATAGCGGCGTGACCGGACTGTAATCTGTCGTTACGGCCGCTATCGTGCCACATAGCCCGTTATGGATGGGCAGAAACTATCCTCTGCCGAAAGTCACTGTCAGTGCCGCCAGTTGGTCCGCGAGGGTGGCTGTCAATCGCCGGCTGTCAAACCGCCAGCGCCAGTTGCCGCGGGCTTTACCCGGCTGGTTCATGCGGGCGGATTTGCCCAGACCCAGAATGTCCTGCAGTGGAAACAGCGCAATGCGTGCGGGAGACTGCATCACCAGGCGGACCATGGCCCAATGCACCCGGCCGGCCGGCACAGAATATCCTAAATAGCGGTAGAGCCGTCGCTTCTGCGCTGTTGTGGCTTCCGAACGAAACCAGCCCTCGACGGTGTTGGTATCGTGGGTGCCGGTGAAAAACGTGCAGGGACGCTCCATGTTATGGGGCAAATACGGGCTATGCGGAAAGTCATTACCAAAGGCAAAAAGGGCCACCCGCATGCCCAGAATTTGAAAGCGTCGCATCGTCTCACGCACATCGGCGCTGATCACTCCCAAATCCTCGGCAACCATCGGGAGCAGCGGATAACGGCGGAAAAGGCAAGTCAAAAAATCGGCGGCAGGGGCCGCCACCCATTTACCCGTTATGGCCGAGGCCTGGTCGGCGGCTACTTCCCAGAAGGCCACCAGGCCTCGAAAATGGTCGATCCGGATCCAGTCAAAGCGAGCCAGGTTGTGCCCGATGCGCTGCAGCCACCAGTCGTATCCGGTGGCTTGCAGCTGATCCCAGCGGTAGACCGGATGGCCCCACAGTTGACCGGTGGCGCTGAAATAGTCCGGCGGGACGCCGGAAACACCCCGGGGAAGCAATTGATTGTCCAATTTGAACAGATCGGGATGGGACCAGACGTCGGCGCTGCCATGGTTGACATAAATGGGGATGTCGCCGAACAGCTGAATCTGATTGTCTTTGCAATACTCGCGCAGCGCCCGCCACTGCTGGTCAAACAAAAATTGCAGGAACTTTTCCTTGAGCAGCGCCGCCTTAAAGTGCTTGTCGCTTTGTTTCAGGGATTTTGTTTCGCGCAATTTGAGCGAATCAGGCCATAACTGCCACGCATCGCTCCCAAAATGGCTTTTGAGCACCTTAAAGCGCACGGCATCGTGAAGCCAGGCGTCGTTGACACGGCAGAATTGATCAACGGCATCCTGTACGCGACGCCGTGGTTTGGCTTTGAAGCGATCGAAGGCAATATCGAAAAGCCGCGCTTTATATTTTTCGGCCGTTTTAAAATCGGCTTTTGCCGCCTTGAAGTCGGGGATGGGGTCCAGGTCTTTGACAGCAAGATACCCGTCCTGGACCATCTTTTCCGGACTGATCAGCAGGGTGTTGCCGGCAAAGGCGGACCAGCTGGAGTAGGGTGAATAACCGCTTCGGCGCTCAACGGGGTTCAGCGGCAGTATCTGCCACAGGCGCTGGTTGGCGCGGCGCAGAAAATCCGCAAAGCGGTAAGCCTCCGGCCCCAGGTCGCCGATGCCGAACGCAGAGGGCAGCGAGGTAATGTGCAGCAGGATACCGGAGGCGCGCGCTATCGTGGTCATGCCGACTACTTGAATTTGGAGGTTGCCGATTGGATGCTCTTTCTCAAGGCCTTCCAGGCGCCTTCAAGGCCGTCTTTCAACTCTTCCCTTGCCTTCCCGCCGGAACGGGCCAGATCCTCGAGTTTGCGCTCGAAGTCCCTGCGCATGGATCGCAATGCCTCGATCTGCTTGCGATACGTGGCCTTGGATGCGTCCTTGATCTGCTCTGCCGCAGCTTCGAGCCTGTCGATTTCTACGCTCCACTTGTCCAGCTCGGCTCTGATTTTCGCTACATAGGCCTCTTTTTTGGCGGCGGACGCACCGGGTCCGCCAACTGCCACCACGTTGTTGGTCGTACCGTGCTGGTTGGGAAGCGTGGCGGTGCAATCCGGGTCGAGCGTCCATACCCCGTCAATGATGAATTTGTACTGGTAGGATCCCGGTGACAGCCGCTTGGCTTTTTTCCATACCCCCGATTGATCCTTGCGCATGGGATCGGCACTGACCGACCAATCATTGAAACTGCCCGCCAGGAAAACCTGCTGGGCATCCGGTGCGGTGATTTTGAACTCGATATGTTTTTTGTCTGTAATCATCGATCTCCCCTCCTGGATGGTTCTAACAAGGTTTTGGAATAACGCCCGTTTTCGTTGTCGGCCACTATCGAGACCGATTGCTGCGGCATGACAAGTGTGTCACCGTGCACGCTGGCCCCGCTATCTGAGGACAAGACAATCCCCTTGCCGGCAAGCCCGGAGCAGGGAATGCGCCGGGCGGTGTCGGCCAGATTGCAAACGACGATCACGGGTCCGCGTTCAATGATGAACCAGCTGGCGGCTTCATCAAAGCGGACCCTCGTCGCGTTCAAGCGCCCATCGGTCAGCGCTGAAAAGCGCCGGCGCAATCGGATCAGCGCCCGGTGCCACTGCAAAATGTCGCTGTGGGGCGGCCGGATGGCTTCCTCGCTATCGAGTTTGGAGCGCATAAAAGTATCTTCGTGCTGGGGGTCGGGGATTTGTTCGGGGTCCCAGCCATGGGTGGCGAACTCCTTTTTGCGGCCTTGCCGCACGGCCTCGGCCAGGGCAGGGTCCGGGTGATCGGTAAAATAAAGGAAAGGGGTTGAGGCGCCCCACTCCTCACCCTGGAAAAGCATGGGAACGAAAGGGCCGGTCATCACGACCGCCGCACCGATTTTGAGCCGGCCCGCTGAGAGCAAATGGCTCGTGCGCTCTCCCAGGGCGCGGTTGCCGATCTGGTCGTGGTTTTGCAGGCAGCCCACGAAACAGTGGCCCGATACGCCGCTGGCCGGCCGTCCATGGTTTCGCCGCCGGTACAGCGAGTAGCAGCCATCATAAGCCAACCCCTGGGTCAAGACCTTGGCCAGGTCCGCCAGCCTTCCAAAATCGCGGTAATAGCCCCTGCGCTCACCCGTTAGGGCGGCGTGCAGGGCATGGTGAAAGTCTTCGTTCCACTGGGCGTCGACACCGTAACCGCCGGCCTCGGGAGCCCGCACTACCCGCGGGTCGTTCAGGTCGCTTTCCGCAATCAGAACGCAATGACGGCCCAGGTGGGCTTGAAGCTGTCGGGTTTCAGCGGCGAGCTGCTCCAGGAAGTGGAGCGCCGAAGTGTCCGCAAAGGCATGTATGGCATCGATGCGCAAACCGTCGATGTGGTAGTCGCGCATCCACATCAGGGCATTGTCGATGAAAAACCGCCGCACTTGGTCGCTGTCCGGTCCATCCAGGTTGACGGCCTCTCCCCAGGGCGTGGCGTAGCGGCTTGTGAAATAGGGGCCGAAGCGACCCAGGTAATTGCCGCAAGGCCCCAGGTGGTTGTAAACCACATCCAGCAAGACAGCCAGACCGCGCCGGTGGCAGGCATTGACCAGGCGCTTGAGACCCTCGGGTCCACCGTAGGCATGATGGGGCGCGAAAAGGGCGACGCCGTCATAACCCCAGCCGCGGGATCCTGAAAATTCCGCCACCGGCATCAGTTCCAGATGAGTGATGCCCAAGGCTGCAAGATAATCGAGTCGGTCAATGGCCGCTTCGAAGGTGCCTTGCGGGGTGAACGTGCCCACGTGCATTTCGTAGATAACGGCCGCGCCAAGCGGCGGCGGTTGCCAGCCGGCGTCGCCCCAGGTAAAGTTCCCGTGCGCTACCCAGCGCGAGGGGTTGTGCACACCCCGCGGTTGCCAGGCCGAACGGGGATCGGGAAAAGGGCCCTGGCCGTCAAGGCGGAAGGCGTAGTCAGAGCCGTGCGCCACAAAAGGCGCGGCCACCGTCCACCATCCGGAATCGTCTCTGGTCATGGCGTAGCCGTGTCCATTGCAGTCCAATTCGACCTCATGGGCATTTGGGCCCCAAACCCGGATATCAGCCGCCATTGCGTTTACTCCTCCTTCGACAGCAAACTCACTGGAAAATCGAGCAGCAGGTGTTCGAGACAGACGCTGCCGCCTTCCACCATCTTGCCGGACAGGACGTTGCGCCACCGGCCGGCCGGAATGTCGAGGACCGTGTCGCCCCATCCGCCTTGCAGACCCATGATGAGGCGCGGAACAATGGACATTGCGCGCTCGGCGCGCAGGAAAGCCACAGCATGGTCCGCCTTGGCTCCCTGGGCTAAAACGGGACGGTAGGACCCTTGCGGTCCAAACATCTCTGGTCGCCGGCGTCGCAGGTGCAGGGCCTGGCGGATAAGCCACAGTTTGGGCAGGCCTTCATCCATACGTCCCACAATTGCTTCGAGGCTCAACCGATTCAATTCAGCCATCAGGCGTTTTCGCAGGTCGAAGTCAACCGGACGCCGGTTGTCCGGGTCCACGAGGCTCAGGTCCCACAGCTCGGTGCCCTGGTAGATGTCCGGAACGCCGGGGGCGGTGAGTTTCAGGAGGGTTTGCGCCAGGCTGTTGATTCTAGCGGGCATCACCAGGGGCGCGACAAATTGTTCCAGGTCGGTCATAAAGGCGCCGTCGGCCATCACCGCCGCGACGAAATCATGCAAGGCGCTCTCGTAGGCTTGGTTTGGCCGGATCCAGGAGGTGTGCCTTTTGGCTTCACGCGCGGCCTTGGCCATATAGGCTGTCATGCGCGCCGCATCGATTGGCCAAGCCCCCACTAGGGTCTGGTAGAAGAGGTACTCGGTATTGCGGTCCGGAAAGCCGCCCTGGCGATGGCGCTCGTTACGGGCCGCCCAGCGGTTGGCTGCATCGGCCCAGCGTTGCGGTATTTCGGACAGCAGTGCCAGGCGCATCCGCACGTCCTCGCTGCGCTTGGTGTCATGGGTCGAGGTGGCCAGCAGTGTCTGCGGGTACCGGGTCTGTGCGTCGGCGCAGGCCCGGTGAAAAGCGGATGGAGAAACCGGGTAACGGTCCGGGTCGGCGCCCACTTCGTTCAGGCTCACCAGGCGGTTAAAGCGATAAAAGGCGGTGTCTTCCACCCCCTTGGCCATGACCGAACCGGTCAATTGTTGAAAGCGCATTGCCAGTTCCCCCTCGAGCGGTCCGGCGCTGCGGAGCAGCAGTATCTGCTCCAGAAAGCGCAGCAGACGGGGATCCAGGTCGGGACGTTCGGCAATGGCCCTCATAACGGCTGCGCTCACATAACGCACATCCGATTCGGATACCGCTTCCTGGGCGGCCCGCACGTAGGTGCGATAAACGGGGAAGCTAACGGCTACTGCGCCCAGAGCTTCGCGCAGCTCATGACGCGTGTAGTCCCGGTGACGGCGGTGCTGCTCGCACACTCTGGAAAAGAGGCGCGACAGGCGGTTCAGTTCGCTGTCAAACAGGTCGTCGAGGATCTGTTGTTTACACTGGCGCACCACGGCCGGGTAATCAAGCGTTTCTGCGCTGAAATGGACGTAGATGCCGGTCATCGAGGCCAGTCCACGCGGATCGATGAACAGCCCGCCGACGCGATTGAGGTAGTCGTACCCGGTCGTCCCGGCGATGGGCCAGTCCGGCGGCAATGTTTCACCGGGTTCGAGAATCTTCTCGGCTACGATCCAGATGTCGGGACATGCTTGCCGTAGCCGGCCAAAATATTCGGTCGGGTCCCAAAGGCCGTCCGGATGGTCGATGCGCAGTCCATGCACCCGGCCGTCGCGCACCCAATGAATGGGCAGTTGGTGAGTTGCGGAAAACACGTCCGGCTCCTCGACCCGCACCCCAATCAGGCCGTTGATATCGAAAAAGCGTCGGTACCCAAGGTCACCGCTGGCGCTGCGCCAAAAAGCCGGTCGGTAATGCTGGCGGGCGATCAGTGCGTCGAGTGCGTCTGGATCAGCGTTGATGCGCGCAACCTCCCGTGCGATCGCGCCGGCAGCAGCCCGATCCGTGGCGCACAACCGCTGCAACAGCTGTTTGATTGCGGCCTGGCCGTGCACGTCGCGCCGGCCCTCCTCCTTCGCCGGTGGTTGGGCGCAGCGTTCGGCCAGATGGCCGAGCTGGACCGAGTCGCTGGACGCAGCCGCCCTGCCGAGCAAATCGCTCAGGCTGTCCACAGCTAGCGGAAATCGGCGCTCGTAATAATGCAGCTCGAAAACACCCCGCCGGTGGGAAAGTGAAAATGCGCCCTTTTCAAGTTCACAGCCATAGTGATCACCCAGAACGGGCAGCAGCACCTGGTTCGGCCAACGGCCCTCGGAGGCGTGCCAATCGACATCGAAATAGGCTGCATAGCTGCTTTCAGGACCGTTTTCGAGTACATCCCACCACCAAAGATTGCGGTGTCCGACGATCGACATATGATTGGGCACCAGGTCGATCATTTGGCCGAGCCCGGCCGATTGCAATGCCTGGCAGAAACGCAGGTGCGCGTCATCACCGCCAAGCACGCTATCCACCCGCGTGGGGTCTTCAATGTCATAGCCGTGTGTGCTGCCGGCGCTGGCCTGCAGATAAGGTGACGCATAAAGATGGCTGATGCCGAGCTCGACCAGGTAAGGCACGACTGCAGTGGCCTGTTCGAAGCCGAAGCCCGAGCGCAATTGAATGCGGTAGGTCGCTAACGGTTCAGGGCGGTTAAAGGTTCTATCGTTCATTCAACAACCGCCTTACGGCTGCAGCATTGCAGCACAACCACCGACCGTTGCTTGACCTCGAAAGCCTCTCCTGGCCCCAGCGTATCGTTTTCCTCGGCAACGTCTTCTTCTGACCCGGTGTTTAAAATTATGGTCCAACACTCACCCCACACCGCTTCCGGCATGCTAAAGGCAAGGGGTTGGTGGTGGGCGTTGAAAGCGATGTAAAAGCTGTCATCGGTTACCGGCTCCCCGCGCGGAAAGGGGTTGGGGATGGTCTCGCCGTTGAGAAAAACGCCCAGTGTGTTGCTGAACCCTTTCTCCCAGTGCGTTTCGGCCATTTGGGTGCCGTCAGGCGCAAACCAGGCAATATCCTTGACTTCGCTGCCATGAATCCGCCGGCCTTGAAACCAACGCCGTCGCCGAAACACAGGATGATCGGCGCGCAAGCGGATCAGTTTGCGACAAAAATCGAGCAGGTCTTCATCGGCGTGCTCCCAATCATACCAGGAAATTTCATTGTCCTGGCAGTAACCGTTGTTGTTGCCCTGCTGGGTACGTCCGATTTCGTCGCCGCCGAGAAGCATGGGGACGCCCTGAGAGAGCAGCAACGTGGTCAAAAAATTTTTCTGCTGGCGCTTGCGCAGGGCGGCCACCGCCGCATCATCCGTGGGGCCTTCCATACCGCAATTCCATGAGCGGTTGTGGTTTTCACCGTCTTGGTTTTCTTCACCGTTCTCCCGATTGTGCTTTTCGTTGAAAGAGACCAGATCGTGCAGCGTGAAACCGTCGTGGGCCGTGACAAAGTTGATGCTGGCATAGGGCAGGCGCGAGGTGCTCTCGTATAGATCAGAACTGCCGGTAATGCGGTGGGCGAACTCTCCCAGGGTCTGTTCCTGGCCGCGCCAGAAGTCGCGCACGCAGTCTCTGTATTTTCCGTTCCATTCGGTCCACAGGGGAGGAAATTTGCCGACCTGGTAGCCGCCTTCGCCCACATCCCACGGCTCGGCGATGAGCTTGACTTGACTGATTACCGGGTCCTGCTGGATGAGATCGAAGAACGCTGATAAGCGGTCCACGTCATGTAATTCCCGGGCCAGCGCTGCGGCCAAATCGAAACGGAACCCGTCCACGTGCATCTCGAGCACCCAGTAGCGCAACGAGTCCATCAAAAGCTGCAAGACGTGCGGATGGCGCATATTCAGGCTATTGCCGCAACCGGTATAGTCCGTATAGTAACGGGGATCGTCGGCGAGACGGTAGTAGTAAGCATTGTCGATACCCTTGAAGCAGAGCATGGGTCCAAGGTGGCTGCCTTCGCCGGTGTGGTTGTAGACCACATCTAAAATGATCTCGATGCCGGCCTGGTGCAGCGCTTTGACCATTTGCTTGAATTCGGCCACAACCGCTCCCGGGCGTTTGTCGCAGGCGTACTCGTTGTGAGGCGTGAAATAACCGATGGTATTGTATCCCCAGTAGTTGCGCAATCCCCGTTCCACCAGGTGCTGATCGTGGATGAATTCGTGAACCGGCATGAGTTCCACCGCGGTGATGCCCAGCTGTTTGAGATAGTCAATGGCCGCGGGATGCGCCAGGCCGGCATAGGTGCCTCGTATTTCGGGCGGGATGGCCGGATGGCGGGCTGTAAATCCTTTAATATGGGTTTCATAGATAATTGTTTCGTGCCACGATAGTTGCAGATGGCGATCGCCGTTCCAGTTAAAATAGGGCTGATGCACCACACAGCGCGGCATGAAAGGCGCGCTGTCGCTGTCGCTGCGTACTTCGTGCCCACTGTCGAAGCGATAGGGGAACACCGCTTCATCCCAATGGATTTGGCCCTCGGTGGCCTTGGTATACGGGTCGAGCAGCAATTTGGCGGGGTTGCAGCGGTGACCGTTGGCCGGATCCCACGGCCCATGGACGCGGAAACCATAACGCTGGCCGGGCTCGACCATGGGCAGATATCCGTGCCAGCAGTAACCGGTCACTTCGGGCAGGTCGACACGGGCCTCTTTGCCGCCTTCGTCGAAGAGGCAAAGCTCGACGCGCTGCGCAATTTCCGAAAACAGTGAAAAGTTGGTACCGAAGCCATCATAAACGGAACCCATTGGATAGGGGTTGCCGGGAAATATTTTCACGCGCGAGAGACCTCCTTGAAAAGCGGGTTGGATAGGCATACCGGAAATAACGAAGGGGCGGATAAGCTGACCGCATATCGAAAAAAATAAGGCGAAAATACGAAATTGTCAAACCTGAGACCGGGTCCGACGATCACCGGTTCAGGATTGGTCACAAGGTTCAGCCTTTTTTTGTACGCTCATCCATCCTTCCCGCAACTACAGGTGCCCATGGGTCATTATACCGTGTTGGCCGTATTGCCGAGACCCATTCTAACTGATAGGCAAGCATAATACCCTGCTACATGCAGCGATCCCGCATCTATCCAGGGCATTTTAAAGATACCAAAATGGGAAACGCTCAACTTAGGAAAGGATAGATCCATGCAAGCCAATGCCTATTGTCATCGCAAGGTGACCATCGTGGGTGCGGGACTGGTCGGTATGTCCTATGCCTATGCCCTGAGTATCAAGGGACTGGTCCGGGAGATCGGGTTGATTGATCGCAACTCGGCCAAGGCCGAGGGCGAGGCGATGGATTTGAGCCACGGACTGCCTTTTGTGAAACCCACTGATATCCGTGCCGGTGGGTTCGAAATGTGTCGGGATGCGCAAATCGTGGTCATCTCGGCCGGTGCCAACCAGAAGGAGGGGGAGACCCGGCTCGATCTGGCCAAGCGCAATGTTAAGATAATCGAGGCGGTCGTGCCGAAAATTCTGGAACACAATCCCAAACCGATTCTGCTCATCGCCAGCAATCCCGTGGACATTCTGGCCTATGTGGCCCTGAAGGTTTCCGGCCTGCCCCCAGAGCGTGTGATCAGCTCGGGAACGGTTCTGGATACGATGCGCTTCCGGCACCTGCTTTCCGAGTACTTTGAAGTGGATTCACGAAACGTGCACGGCTATGTCATCGGCGAACACGGCGACAGCGAAGTGCCGGTCTGGAGCCGGGTGAACATCGCCGGTATCCCGCTGATGGACTATTGCCAAGTCTGCGGAAAATCCATCGCGGCTAAAAAGAGAGAGATCGAGGATAATGTGCGCAACGCCGCCTATCAGGTGATTAAACGGAAGCAGGCCACGCATTATGCCATCGGACTGGCCTTGACCCGGATCACCGAGGCGGTGCTCATGAACCAGCAAAGCGTGCTTACCGTGGGCACATTGATGCAGGGCGAATACGGGTTCACGGACCTGTGTTTTTCATTGCCGTGTGTGGTGGGCGCAACGGGAATCGACGGCGTATTTTCCAACGCGCTATCCGAGGTTGAAGCGAAGGCGCTGGGTAAATCGGCGCAGATACTGCGTGAGGGGTTGGCCGCTCTCGGGTATTAAGAAGAAGGGGCCGAGGATCCACGTGAAGGGCGAAAAGATGAACGTCCAACGTTCAACGTTCAACGTCCAATGAAAAACCAACCAACAAATCTTTTACCTTTACTCAGCCCTCAGCCCTATCCCTTTCCTACCAGCCTACAGCCTACAGCCTATCCAACCAACCCCGCCGGTCACCATCGCCTATCGCCCACAGCCCATCGCCTGTCTTTAATGGTTTATGTCGCCCGGTGGTGTGCCAAAAAGCGGGCTATCAGCTGTCGCATCGCTTCGGGAGAAGGCACGCGATAACGCGCCGCCGTGTCGCCGTCGCCGACTTTGACACTCAAATCATTTTCGCCGGCAGTGCTAAACATGGTTTCATCGGATTCATCGTCGCCGGCGTAAAGGGCGTGGTCAAAAAGGACAGACGATTTTAGCTGACTGACACGCTTGCCCTTGTTGACAAAGATGGACTGTACCTCAACGATCTTGCGGCCGTGGTGGATCTGCACCGGTACATTGGAAAGCATCTCTTGCAGTTCGACCACCAGTTGCTGGGATTTCCATCCGCCGTAATCAGGTTCGACATTCACATAGTGCCAAACCAATGATGCCGCTTTTTCTTCCACAAAGGAGCCGGGCGTCGTGTCGGCATACTGAAGCAGGACGTCATGGACCTGCTCCTGCCAGCTCAGGTCGATTTCAGGTTCGAGCGCCACCCACTTTTTGGAGGTGGGCGAGCGGTAATAGTATCCGTTCTCGGCGACCAGATGGAAACCATAACCGCCAAACCACTGGTCTATATTTTCCCGCAGCCGCCCGCTAAGCAGGAAAACCATTAAATTGGGCAGTTGTGCCATTTGGGAAAACAAATCATGCAAGGCTTGGGAAGGGTAGGCATCCGGTGGGTTGTTGCGCAATTCGGCCAATGTGCCGTCGTAATCGAGGAAAAACACCCAGCGGCCTTCAGCGGACAACGGCGTGAACTGTTGCGGATCGATCGTGCGGGCTTTTCCCGCCCTCCGGTGCTGTTTTTCTACAGTGGACAGATCCCGAATAAAGTCCTGGGCCCAGCGCCGGGCATGGTAGCGCAGGATTCGACGTCGCATGGGGTCAAGACGCACCTGCCGCTCCTTTGGTGACCGGTTGAGTGCGTTTGCGAGGGTTTCGGCCATTTGCTCCGTGTCATAGGGATTGACGATGGAGGCCTGGGGAAGTTCCTGTGCGGCGCCGGCAAATTCGCTGAGGATCAGTACACCGTTGCCATCGGCTTTACAAACCAGGTACTCTTTGGCCACCAGATTCATGCCGTCGACCAGCGGGGTGACCATGGCCACGTCGGCCAACGAATAGAGCGCACAGAGTCGGCTGAAGTCGACCGATTGGTGAATAAAATGGACCGGCATGTTGCTGATGCTGCCATAATTGCCGTTGATTCGGCTGACCTTGTGCTCGATCTCCCGGCGAAGGTCACGATAAGCCGCAACGCTTTCCCTGGAAGGGACATTGATGAAAATGAAAACCACATCCTTGCGGCCGCTGTGTCGTAAAAACGTTTCGATCGCTTCAAGCCGCCTTGAAACGCCTTTTGTGTAATCCAGCCGTTCCACGCCGATGACCACCTGTTTGCCGGCATAGATGCGGCGGTAGCCTTCCAGGTGTTGCGAATAGTGCGCGGACGTCATCTCTTGCAGGAACTTTTCTGTGGGTACGGAAATAGGGTAGACGCCGATGGTCACATCGTGGTTAATGTTCGATATGGTGTTGATCTCAGACTCAAGCCCCAACAGGCGCAATACCGTGCTGCGGAAATGGCGCAGGTAGCCGGAGGTATGAAAACCGATCAGGTCGGCACCCAAGAGTCCTTCAAGGAGCTCAAGCCGGTGCGGGTGACACCGAAAAATTTCATATGAAGGAAACGGCGTATGCAGAAAAAAGCCGATGCGCAGATCGGGCCTCAATTCACGGAGCAAGTTGGGCACCAGCATCAAATGATAATCATGCACCCACACCATGGAACCGTCCGCCGCAAGTCCGGCGATGCGCTCCGCGAACAAGCGGTTGATTTTTTTATAAGCGTCGAACCAGTTTTGCTCAAAGCGGGCATAATTTGGCAAATAGTGCAGCAGCGGCCAGAGGCTTGTATTGGCAAAGCCGGTATAGTAGGCTTCGATATCCTTCCGGGATATGAATAGGGGATAGTAATTGAACTGATTGCGAAGCGCTTCGGTCAGCTCCCGCCGGCGCTGTTCATTTTGAACCGGCCCACCGGCCCACCCCACCCACTTGAAATCGTTTTCTTGTCGAAAACCTTCCAGTGCTGAGACCAGACCCCCCGAAGACGGTTCAATGGTATCGGATATGGTTACCGGCAATCGGTTGGACACATTGATCAATGATGACATATTTTACCCTCCGCTGGAAAGTTTGCAAACGCGTGAACGTCGGAACCCATTCGTCCATATAGTTGATATTCCGAGGATAAAATTTTGAGAATAACGCGGACGTCGGGCGAAATAACCGTTTATGGACGGTCACTCATTAGTACCACTAAGTTGATCGTTTGTCGAACCTGCTGCAGCTACCTCTTTACTCAGTCCTCAGCACTATCCCTTTCCTACCAGCTCACCAGCTCACCAGCTCAATAGCTCAATAGCTCAATAGCTCAATAGCTCAATAGCTCAATAGCTCAATAGCTCAATAGCTCAATAGTTCAATTTGGCAGTACTGCCTTGAAAAGGCTGCTTAGGGCAGGTATGATCATTTTCTTGTGTGATGCTGCCAAGAGGCCGTGTGACCAATTCGGACGTGGATCGGCTTCAACAGAAAAAACGGTCGCCTGGTATCATCGGCCCATTTTTGCGACGGCCGGACCCCGAGAGCCAGGCGACGCGTTCCAGATCGTGGTCAATGACCCCCAATGAGGATGCCCATGGGACTCTTTCATCTTGAAAAATTGTTCGACCCGCAGAGCGTTGCCGTGATCGGCGCCAGTCCGAAGCGAGGAACCATCGGTCATGCCATCATCCGCAACCTGGTTGCGGGTGGGTACGCAGGCAAAATCCTGCCGGTCAATCCGAAATATTCCGAGATCGAAGGGATCAAAGCCTTTAAATCCATTGCCAAAGTTAAAACCGGGGTGGACCTGGCGGTGATCGCCACCCCCATGGCCACGGTGGTTGGGATTGTAAAAGCGTGTGTCCAGGCCCAGGTCAAAAGCGCGGTGATCATATCGGCCGGTGGCAAGGAGATCGGCGCCGCGGGGCAACAGATCGAACAGGAGATCGAAGCGGCGGCGCGCAAGGGCGGGCTTCGGATTGTCGGGCCGAACTGCATGGGCATCATCCGCCCTCAAGGCAAGCTCAATGCCAGCTTTGCGGCCCGCATGCCCTACCCGGGCAAGCTTGCCTTCATCTCCCAAAGTGGGGCCATCTGTTCAGCCATGCTGGATCTATCTCTGAAAGAGCGGATGGGATTCAGCTATTTTATCAGTATTGGTTCCATGCTGGATGTCGATTTCGGGGATCTGGTCGACTACCTGGGGAACGACCCCGACGTGTCAAGCATCCTTCTCTATGTGGAGAGCCTGACGAACATCAGAAAGTTCATGAGCGCCGTCCGGGCGGTTTCCCGGGTAAAACCGATTGTGATTTTGAAGGCCGGCAAAAGCCCCGTGGGTGCCCGGGCGGCGGCATCGCACACCGGCGCCATGGCGGGTGAAGACGCGGTCTACGATGCCGCTTTCCGGCGGGGCGGAATCGCCCGCGTCCACAATCTCGAAGATTTTTTTGACTGTGCCGAACTGTTGGCCAAGCAGCCCCCGCCCACGGGTTCGCGCCTGGTGGTGATCACCAACTCGGGAGGGCCCGGTGTCATGGCTGCAGATGCGGCGGCGGAATACGGTCTTGAGCTCGGGTCCCTGAGCGAATCAACCCTGGGCAAGCTGGATGCGGTTCTACCTCCCTTCTGGAGCCGGGGCAATCCGATCGACATCCTCGGCGATGCCGGGTCCCAGCGTTATGCCCAGGCCGTCACGTCCTGTTTCGGGCAGGAGGATATGAACGGCATGATCGTAATCCTCAACCCCCAGGCCATGACCGACTCCGCCGAGGTGGCCAAAGCCTTGGCTGGTTCACTCAAGAAGCGGCCCTATCCGGTGTTTGCAGTCTGGATGGGTGGCCAGGATGTCGAAGCAGGGATCGAAATCCTCAACCAGGAAGGCATCCCCACTTACGGCACCCCCGAACGGGCGGTTCGCTCGTTCATGTACCTTTACAACTATTCAAAAAATATGAAAATGCTTCAGGAGATCCCTGCCCGAACGCCGCAGCGCAATCAGCCGGACAAAACCCAGGCCCGTCGCATCGTGGGAGAGGGGCTGAAGCGCGAAGGGGGGATCCTGACCGAGGAGGAATCCAAACGGCTCCTGGCCTGTTACGATATAACCGTCAACCCGACCCAGGTGGCGGCTTCGCTCGAAGCGGCCCTCGAAGGGTCCCGGTCAATCGGCTATCCGGTGGTGATGAAGTTGCATTCCACCCAGATCACGCATAAGACCGAGGCCGGGGGGGTCAAGATCGATCTGCAGAGTGACGACGATATCCGCAGCGCCTATGCTGAAATCATGGCAGGGGCGAAGGCCTACGACCCGGATGCGGCGGTTGAAGGGGTGAGCCTCCAGCCCATGATTCGCAACCCGGAAGTGGAAATCCTGCTGGGTGCCAAGCGTGATGCCCAGTTCGGCCCGGTGATTCTATTCGGCTGGGGCGGAATTTTCGCTGAGGTTCTTGAGGACCGGGCTCTGGGTCTGGTGCCCCTCAACCAGAGCCTGGCGCGCAAGCTGATGCAGGAGACCCGGGTCTTTCGCATTCTCAACGGCTACCGCAACCAACCGGCGGCGGATTTGGATCGTCTCGAACAGATGATCGTCTCCCTCTCCCGTCTGCTGGTCGATTTTCCTGAGATCAGCGAATTGGACATGAATCCGGTGATGGTGAAGGCCGGCCGGCCGTGTGCGGTTGATGCCCGGGTCATTGTGCGGGCCTCCGACATCGCCTCCCCGATGCATCTGGTTGTCAGCCCCTATCCGGAACAATATGAGTCAACCGTCGTCACCAAAGACGGCCTTGATATTTTTGTGCGGCCCACTAAACCCGAAGATGCCCCGTTGCTTCTGGATCTGTTCACCAACATGTCCGAAAAGAGCCGCTATTTCAGGTTCTTCAGTCCCAAGCAAACCTTGCCTGAGACCATGTTGGTGCGGTTCACCCAGGTCGATTACGACCGCCATATCGCTTTGGTGGCCCTCCGGCCGGAAGCGGGGGTTGAAAAAATGGTTGGCGTCGTCCGGCTCATCAGCGACCCGGACCGGATCAGCGCTGAGTTCAGTGTGGTGGTGGCGGACGCCTGGCATGGCCAAGGCATCGGCGGCAAGCTTCTGGCGCTGGCGCTGGATGCGGCGCTTGACTACGGAATCAAAAAGGTCGAGGGTTTGGTTCTGGCGGAAAACAAATCGATGCTGGAGCTGGGCCGTAAGCTCGGTTTTCAGATCGTCAAGGACTTGGGCCCCGGCGAATGCCGGCTCACGATCGACCCGAAGCGGCGCGGTAAAGCTTGAAAACAATCGGTTGGGGGATTCGGCCGGATCGATGTTCGTTTGGGGCTTACCAGAGGAAGTTAGCCGTAATGCCATACCATGATCGACTCTATTGCGGGCATCTGAGCCTTTCCGATGTCGGCAGCAATGTCACCCTTGCTGGCTGGGTCGACGCTCTCAGAGACCACGGGGAGGTGCTCTTTGTCCATCTGCGGGACCGCAGCGGCATTGTGCAGGTGGTTTTCTCTTCGGAAAACACACCCCCAAGCGGTTTGCGACCAGGCGGCAATCCTTAGGGGAGAGTATTGCGTTCAGGTCACCGGTCGGGTTGTCCGGCGGGCGCAAGGGACCGAAAACCCGGGCATCGCCACCGGCGCCGTCGAGGTGGCGGCAGGCAGCTTGGCCATTTTGGGCGTTTCGGCGGCCCTGCCCTTTCAGATTTCCGAAAAATCAATGGTGGCCGGCGTCGTCGTCAAACCGGACGAGACGGTGGGCGAGGATTTGAGACTGCAATACCGCTATCTCGACATCCGGCGACCCCGGGTCCAGCAGCATCTGATCCAGCGGCACCGCATCCTCAAAACCATACGGGATTTTCTGGATCGGGAAGGATTCATCGAGGTCGAAACCCCGATGCTGACCAAGAGTACCCCCGAAGGGGCCCGGGATTACCTGGTACCGAGCCGGCAGTTCCCCCAAAACCTTCTACGCCCTGCCGCAGTCACCCCAGCTATTTAAACAGCTGCTCATGGTGGGCGGGATGGAGCGTTACTTCCAGATCGTGCGCTGCTTCCGGGACGAGGATCTGCGGCCCAACCGGCAGCCTGAGTTTACCCAGTTGGATCTTGAAGCCTCCTTTATCGATGCGGCGTACATTTACACGCTTTTTGAGGAACTGACCGCTCGTATCTTCACAATCGGCGGCATCGAACTGCCTCGGCCCTTCCGGCGCATGACCTGGCTGGAGGCGATGAACACCGCCGGCTCGGACCGGCCCGACCTGCGCTTCGGGATGACTTTCACGGATGCCACCGACCTTTTCAGCGAGACCCGTTACGGTTTCTTCCTGAAAGCCCTCGAATTCGGCGCCCCGCCCCACGGCGGCATCGCTCTGGGCATCGACCGGGTCGTGGCCATGATCCTGGGCACAGCCTCAATCCGGGAGGTGATTGCCTTTCCCAAAAACCGCAGCGCCTTTTGCCCCCTCACCCGAGCCCCTTCTGCGGTGGACCCGGCCCAGCTGGCCGAGTTGGGCCTGCTCGATCTGGGCGGCCCCGACCGCTGCCCGCTGCCAACGACCAGCAGGATATGATCGATCGGCTGGTTTGGGTCTCCCGTATCGGGATCAACGACCAGGAACGGCCTGCGATTGCCGTCGCCGTTGAACTGGCCCGAGCCTGTGTGCCGAGCGGGTCATCCGGCATGGCGGCGCCGATGAACCTATCTATTCCGTAGCGGCCGTCACCAATCGCACCCGTGAGGGCACACTGGCTTGCGTCCATCCCCTGGCGCAAACGGGCGAGCTTTTCGCAAGCGCCCCCGCGCGCAAGGGCGGTTACTTTCAAGTGGCCGCCGTACTGGATTAAGAGGTCACAACCATGCCCGACATCTTCACGTACCGCAATCCATCCGTGGAGCCGCTCGCCCATCAGCCTGGTGGACTTCAACCGGGCCGGCACCCCGCTGATCGAAATTGTCAGTGAACCGGATCTGCGCAGCCCCAACGATGCCATGGAGTATGTCAAGACCCTCAGGGCCCAACTGCGCTACACGGGCAGCGCCGAGCGCAGCCTCGAACAGGGGACATTGCGGGTGGATGCCAATATCTCCTTGCGACCTTGCGGCAGCGGCGAATTCAACACCAAGGTGGAGGTCAAGAACATGAACTCCATCCGTAGCGTCGGCGATGCCATTGCTTACGAAATCGTGCGCCAGACTGAGTGTCTGGGCAGAGGCGAACCCATTGTGCTGCACACGCGGCTGTGGGACCCCGATAAGCGGGTCACGGTCCCCATGCGCGGCAAGTTCGAAGGCCCCTGTATACCGGATCCGTCCGTGGCCTGCATCGCGGTCAGCCAAAGCTGGCTCGAGCGGGTCCGGAAGCAATTGCCGGAGATGCCGGCTCAAAAGACGGCGCGGTTGATGCGGAATTTCGGCCTGACCCCGGACGAGGCCGCCGCCATGAGCGCCGAACGGGATATTTCGGAGTTTTTTGAAGCCGTGACGCGGCATGACCTGCCTGCGCGCAAAGTGGCGGGTTGGATTTCAGGTCACCTGGTCCCGCTTCTGAGGGAACGCGGCCAGGCCATTGGCCAAACGGGTTTTAACCCTGATCAGTTTGCCGCACTGATCGCCATGCTGGAAAACCATGTTATCAACACCCAGGCCGCCCGGGATCTGCTGCCGCGGCTAATTGAATCTGACGTTTGCCTGGAGGAGATTGTGGAGAAAGGCCGTTTTCGGCAGCTTTCCAACGCCGCCGAACTTGAGGTGCTGATCGATCAGACCCTTGCGGCCCACCCGGCCGACGTGCAGGACTTTCGTAACGGCAATGCCAAAGTGCTGGGTTTCCTGATGGGCCAGGCCATGAAAATCTCCCGAGGCAAGGCCAATCCCAAACTGCTCAAAGAACTACTGGCGCAACGACTGGGTTGAAGCGACGCGGGCGATCAAGCCACCCGCTCTCTTGAGTGCGGTGTAATTGAAATATAACCAATTAATTTCTTGACAGAATTTAAAAAGAAAAGGTATCCTGGCCGACAGCTGACCCGCATTTTTCCCCCCAGGCCCCATTTCAGGAGTATTGAACGAATGAACAAACTCGAATTGGTCCAAGCGTTGAAGGACGCCAGCGGTCTTTCCAAACCCGAAGCCGAAAAGGTCGTGAGCCTTTTTTTCAACGAAATGGCAAGCGCTCTGGCTAAAGGCGAAAGGGTTGAAATCCGCGGGTTGTGTTCTTTTTTTGTCAAAAAATACCAATCTTACACGGGGCGCAACCCCAAAACCGGTGAACGGGTAAAGATCAAACCGAAGAAGCTGCCTTTCTTCAAACCTGGCAAGGAGCTCAAGGAGAGAGTCGATCGTTGACCCCGCTGAAAGGGTTGGGCCGCTTGCCTGGGCGGACCCGCACTGCCCGACCGGTCTTTACTCAGCACCCCCGGAAACGAACTCATGCTTGTTCCATCACTGTAGGTCGGAGCCGCGGTGGACTGGTTTGATTTTCTGTTCATCTTATCGGCTTATGTGGTTGCGGCCGCCATCAAGGGGTTGACGGGCATCGGGTTTTCGACCTCGTGCTTGCCGATTCTGGCGCTTCGTCTCGATCTGAGAGTCGCTATCCCGTTGGTAATCGTGCCCTCTATTGGCAGCAATATTGTCGTCATGGTGCAAGCCGGTCGCTTCCGTGAGGCTGTCAGGCGGTTTTGGCCGCTTTATGTGTCCAGTATTCCTGGCCTCTTGGCCGGCTTGACGATTCTGGTGGCGATCGACCCCGATTTTGCCAGGGCGATTCTGGGGGTTGTTCTGGTTTCCTACTCGTTTTGGGCGTTAACCAACCGGTCGATGGCTTTATCTGCGGGCTGGGAGCGAAAACTCAAGATCCCGGTGGGGCTTTGCACCGGTTTCGTCAATGGATTGACCGGCTCCCAGGTCATGCCGGTACTGCCCTACCTGTTGGCGCTCGATCTGGGTAAAAAGCCCTTCGTACAGGCGATCAATATCTCGTTTACCCTGTCCAGTCTGATTATGCTCTCCGGGATGAACCATTTGGGATATCTGTCTGGCAAGGCGCTGCTGGTGGCAGTCGCCGGTTTAGTGCCGGTGTTGCTGTCGGTTGCCTTGGCCGGCAAACTTCAGCAACGGCTTTCCGGGGCGTGGTACCGCAGACTGGTGTTGCTCTTTTTGCTGGTGATGGGCTTGACCCTGTTGGCGAGGATCAGATGACCGACATGTCTGAAAAGCCTGCCTATGCAGAGTTGGCGCAACGGGTCGTGGCGCTGGAAAAAGCTGAAGACGAGCGCAAACGGGCTGAAAAGGCGCTGAAAGAGAGCGAGGAGCGGTTTCGTCATCTGGTCGAGGACGCACCTTTTGGCCTGTCCTTGATGCGCGCGGACCGAACGTTCGAATTCTTCAATCAGCAGTTCACCACCATCATGGGCTACACCCTGGAAGACCTCCCGGACAAGGAAGCCTGGTTTGTCAAAGCCTACCCGGACCCGGATTACCGCGAGCAGGTCATCGGCGCATGGACGGCGGATTTAGGCAAGGATGTGAAGGTGGGCGAGATCAAGCCGCGGGTATTCAAGGTTTGCTGCAAGGACGGGCAGGAAAAGATGATGCATTTTCGTGCCGTACCCCTTAAGGACGGCCACCAGATTCTGACCTATGAGGACATTACCGAGCTCAGACAGGCCGAGGAGGAGCGTGAGAAGCTTCAAGCGCAGTTGAATCAAGCCCAGAAGATGGAGTCGGTCGGTAGGCTCGCAGGCGGTGTGGCCCACGATTTTAATAACATGCTGCAGGTGATCCTGGGGCACACGGAGCTGGCGTTGGTTCAGATGGAACCGGGCCAGGCGATCGCTGCCGACCTGCAGGAAATCAAAAAAGCCGCCGAGCGTTCGGCGGATCTGGTACGCCAGTTGCTGGCCTTTGCCCGTAAGCAGACCATCAGTCCCAGGGTGCTCGACCTCAACGAGACCGTGGAAAGTACGCTCAAGATGCTCAGAAGACTCATCGGAGAAGACATCGATCTGGCTTGGCTGCCGGGCTCCGGTCTTGCGAGGGTGAAGATGGACCCCGGTCAGATCGATCAGATTCTGGCAAACCTGGCGGTTAATGCCCGCGATGCCATTGCCGGGGTGGGCAAGTTGACGATTGAAACCGGCATGGTGACATTGGATCAAACCTACTGTGCCACGCATGCCGGATTTAAAACGGGCGACTTTGTGCAGTTGGTCGTGAGCGACAACGGTTGTGGCATGGGTGCCGAAACCATGTCCCATCTTTTCGAGCCCTTTTTCACCACCAAAGCGGTGGGCAGGGGAACCGGCCTGGGGTTGGCGACCATTTACGGTATTGTGAAGCAAAACGACGGCTTCATCAATGCTTACAGTGAGCCGGGGCAGGGGACAAGCTTTCGGATTTATCTGCCTCCCTTCGGCGCCGAGGATGAGCCGGTTCGCAAGGAAAGCCTCACGACCTCCCCTGCGGGCGGGTACGAAACCATTCTGCTGGTTGAGGATGAGGCGATGATCCTTGACATCGCTCACACGATGCTGGAACGCCAGGGGTACACGGTGTTGGTTGCCGCCACGCCGGGCGAGGCCACTCGCCTGGCCCGCGAGCACGCCGGCCGGATCCACCTGCTCATGACCGACGTGGTCATGCCCGAGATGAATGGGCGCGACTTGGCCAAACGGCTAATGTACAGATACCCAGATCTCAAATGCCTGTTCATGTCCGGTTACACGGCAACCTCCATTGCTCACCACGGGGTGCTCGATGAAGACGTGAACTTCATCCAAAAACCATTCTCTTCCCTAACCTTGGCCATGAAGGTCCGGGAAGCCTTGGACCAGACGCCATAACGGCTCTGTTTCCGGTGGGGGGGACGGTATCTTTAAAATGTAAAAGTAAACAAAGGGTTTACTTGCGTTTCGGCCGCCAAAATGGAAAACGCTCATCTTAGTTTGTGTCCATCCAGAAACGAGGAATTTTGGTCGAGATCAAGGCATGCGAAAAATTTTACCACAGGCATATAGTTGATATTCCGAGGATAAAATTTTGAGCACAACGCAGATATCGGGCGAAATAACCGTTCATGGATGGACGCGAATTAGGTCACGATCAGGATCGAGATGTCCTTGGCGGAGTTGAGCACCTTCTGGGAGATGCTGCCCATGAAGAACTCTTTGAGACCCGACACCCCCCGACGGCCGAGCACGATCAGATCGTACCCTTTTTCGGCTTCCGCCAGAATGTCGCGGGCCACCCCCAATTGCTTGTCCTGTACGTTGATGCGGATATTGTCCGCGGCAAAACCAGCGGCTAACAATGTCTCCTTGGCCTGCTGCATTGCGCTTTTAACCAGTTCCCGCTTTTTGCTCTCCAGGGCGCAAAAATTAGCCTGTTGCACCTTGAAGAGCGGGATCAGCTCCGGGCTGTCCATTTTGCACAACGTGGCCGTATCGAGCATGATATTGAGCAAGGTCACCTGGTTGGCGGTGGTAAAACTCTTGGCCACCAATGCGACCGCTCGTAAAGCGTTTTCAGAGTCGTCGATGGGAATCAAGATTTTTTGGGCCATGGGGAGTGCCTCCTTCTTTCTCCTAAGTTGAGCGATTATCGAGCTTGGCGCAGCACCAAGGAAGATGGCGATGTGCTATGGTGGCCGATGCGGAGCGACATCTGACAGCGGTGATGCGCTAATATCGGCAAGCCCGCAGGGGTTTAATACTATATTCCGATTCTTGATCGCGAATCAAGATCTACTACAATCTCGAGGCGATGTTGCCGGACTACTACCGCATCCGCGGCTGGCACGAAAACGGCCGGCCCAACCCTGAAATACTTCGGGAACTTGGATTGCCGGACGTCAGGTGTGAAATTTGACAGTCTCGTAAAAAGCTTTTCCAGGCCCTGCATGGCCATATATCCGAAAGGAACTTTGCTATGGTTGAGTTCCTTAGAAGTCAATTTTGAGCGCCATTGAGGGTTTCGGGAAAAGAAGCGATTTTGGGGAAGGCGTTAAAAATTGCAAGCTGTTTGAGGAGTTTGCGACGAGTTCCTGCAATTTAGCCGCCACCAAAATCGCACCCCGAAACCCTCACGAAGCGAAAAATTTGACTTTTTACGACGCCATCGATGTTAGGTCGATCATTATCGAAATTAAAAACGACGTGATGATTCTGGAGAACCGGTAAGGAGATCATTGACATGAGTGAAATTCGAATGACCGCCGAAGTGCGGACCGACTTCGATTGTGAGGCGACTGGACTTCCCGCCGAGCGATGGGGTGAAGCCGTCTTCAAGATCCGCAATGAAGAGATTGTCCTGGAAATCAGTGTCGAGAAGGACATCATCGTGGCCATCATGGTGGACGAGGCCACGGCTTGGAAGGGAACTCTTGCCGGGCTCAGGCAGCTGATCAAAGGCGCCAATGCCGCTGCCGGCTCAAAAACGGGCTGACCCGTGCGCGTGCGGCTCTACTCAGGTTGGAAATGGGAGATCGAGGACCACCGCGCCGCCGCAGCCACTGCGTGCGCCTTACACCGCTTGGCGGTGACAAGCCCTTGGAAGGCGTTTGCGAAACACCAGCAATATCGATTTGGCGCAAGCGGGGATCCGGCCTCGCAACGCAATAACAACGCATGCTCAAGGGATGCGTTGTTATTTTGCGGGTCGGGGGGTGGACTTGGCAGACCCGGTTTTCATCATTATCCGAGGACCATCAAAACCGTCTCCTCTTTTTCCCCGCCCGCCGCCATTTTAGACACCCGTGATTCGACCCACAGTGGTCGTGGTGTGCTATGCGGTGATCAATGACTATCGCGGGTTAAACGGTTAAGGGCAAATCGTTGCAGAACGCTTTAAAAGTGGAACCGGAGCGAGGGGTAGTGCGAAAGGGCCGGTCACGGGCGTGACCAGGTGGGCAACTGAGTGCCCGTTGCGTTGCTCCGGTGTAACAATATGGTAAGGATCTGCGCGCAGAGGGTCAAGTTGAGTGCAGATAAGATGGTTACATTATCGCTTGCCCGGGATCACGCTGATGTATTACAGCCTTACGAAGCGAAAAATCCGACTTTTAGCGACCCTAAATTGAGCGATTGTCGAGCTTGCCGCAGATACAAGCAAGATGGCTTTGTGCTATAGTCGTCTATGCGCGAAGGCATCTGACACCGGTGATGCGGTAAGATCGGCAATCCCGAAGGGTTTTCCATTTTGGCGGCTGATACGCACCGAAGCCCCCTTCATGCGTTTGCATGTTAAAGATACCAAAATGGGAAACGCTCAATTCAGGTATCAATCTTTGCACCCATACGGCACAGGAAGTGATCACCCTGATTGGCGCATATGGTTACTGGGGGTCATGGAACCGACGTGCAGGCAGTCCTTTTAAACCCGAAGCGTGTTCAGTCGCAGGGCGAAGAAATCGCCAACAGCATCAGCCACGGCACCGGGCTTTTAGGCGCGCTGGTCGGAACGCCGTTTCTCGTCGTGCATGCAGTAAGGCACGCGGATTCCGGATTCATTGTCGGCACGAGTGTTTTCTCCGCGTCCATGATTCTGCTTTATCTTGCCTCTGCGCTCTACCATGCGTGGCCAATCGGCAAAGCGAAACGCCGTTTACGGATCATTGAGCATTCTGCGATCTTTATCCTTATCGCCGGCACGTACACGCCGTTAACCCTTGGCATACTCCGCGGTGCATTGGGCTGGACGCTCTTTGGGGTTATTTGGGGTCTTGCCATAGCCGGGGTTGTGCTGAAGGCAGTCTATAAAGCCGCCCATCCCATTCTTTCCACCGGGCTTTATTTACTGATGGGGTGGTTGATCGTGCTTGCGGTCAAGCCTTTATATGCCAGCATGCCCTCCACGGGCCTGTTCTTGTTGATTGCAGGAGGATTGTCCTACACTGTGGGTGTCGGCTTTTTTGCAACCGATTCGCGAGTACGCTATGGCCACCTGATCTGGCATCTATTTGTTATTGCCGGCACCATGTGTCATTATTTCTTATTCCTTTGGTATGCGGTCTGACGATCAACACAGTCCCATCCCAATTTCAACACCCGCCGTCACCATTTGCCACCCATAACTTTCAGACCGGGAAGCAGGAAGCAGGCAGCACCCGAAACTTGACACGGTAGCGTTCCAGTGTGATACCCTTTGGCCGATGTGTTTGGCGTTGTCATGCGCCGGCCGTGCGCTTATAAAAAATACCTTTTAAATTCTATTAATTGACAGGATTCTGAATATCGATGCTTTCCATTTGGCGGTGGTATTCCAGAAGCGAGGTGGTCATGTTGCGTCGTTTTTCATTGCTTCCGATGGTGATTGCAGGACTGATGGTGATGGTTTTCTCTCTGCCGGTCCAAGTCGGTGCAAGTGCCGATGTCGCGTCTGCCGGAAAAGACCCGGTCTCGGAAACGCCCGCTGATTCGGGCGGTTTGGGTGGCCGCTTCATGGTTGAGGTGTCTCAACGCATGGCGCGAATTGCCGACCAACTATCGGAAGTCGGCCAAGGGCTGCTTGCGGCCCCGGATAAAATCCAAGACCTGGCCGCCAGGGCGCAGGATCCACAAAATCTGATGCGTTGGGGCGAAATGGCGGGCAAGGTAGTGTTGGTGCTGGCGGCGGGTTTTCTGGTCGGGTGGCTGGTACGGCGCGTGCTGTCGCGGATGCGGCGGGCGGTGGATGACCGGAAAACTGACCGGCCCGCCATGCGGGTCGTATTTTTAATAAAGCGCACCGTTATTGATGTCATTCCAATTTTGGCCTTCGGGATCGCTGCCTACGGGGTATTGCCCTTGACGCATCCACGCTTTGAGACCCGGTTGGTTGCGCTGACGCTGATCAATGCCAATGTGCTGGTGCGGTTTATTCTTGCCCTGTCGAATATGGTGCTGGCTCCGCGAACGCCTTCGCTGCGTCTGCTGCCTGTAGGCGAGGAAACCGTGGTTTACCTTCATATCTGGATTCGCCGCATGGTCGGCCTCGGCTTGTACGGTTATTTTATGCTTGAAGCCGCCCTGGTGACGGGCATGCCTGGAGGACTTTACAGTTTCCTGATGAAGTTTCTGGCCCTTGCCATCACCTTAATGCTGGTGACACTGGTGATGCAGAATAAAAATGAGGTCGCTCGATGGCTGCGTCAGGACCGGCCCGGGCCGGTTGAGGCAGCCAAAACAGACCCAAAGCCGCTTCGATTTCCGGCAATCGGCACTTTTAGGCACCGACTGGCCGATGTTTGGCACATGGTCGCCATCACTTTGGTCGTCATCATTTTCGTGACCTGGCTGCTCGAGATTGAAGGCGTTATGGCGTTTTTCTTTATCGGGGTTGCGTGGACAGCAGCGGTGGTTTTACTGACTGGTTTTTTGCTGCGCCTGGTCCATCGCGGTGTGGGCTGGTTGTTTCAAATCAGCGCTGAACTAAAAACGGCATTTCCGGGTCTGGAGGACCGGGCCAACCGTTACCAGCCGTTTGTGCGCGGCGCGCTCAAGGCTGTTGTTTATGTGGTGGCTGTGTTTTCGATTTTTGAAGCATGGGGGTTGGGCACGTTTTCCTGGTTGTTTTCCCCCTTGGGTGGACACATCGTTGGCGAACTAATGATCCTTGTGCTGATCATTGCCGCAGCTTTCGTGCTGTGGGAAATCGTCAGCATGGTGATCGAGCGCGCCCTGGTCTGCGAAACCCAAAAAGAGATCTACAACACGCGAACACTGACCCTGCTTCCACTTTTTAGAAACGTGGTCCGCATCACCCTGGCGGTTATAGCAACGATGCTGGTGCTGTCGCAAATCGGTATCAACATCGGGCCGCTGCTGGCAGGTGCCGGTGTTGTCGGACTGGCGATCGGTTTCGGGGCGCAAGCGTTGGTGCGTGACGTAATTACCGGCGCGTTTATACTTTTCGAGGATGCCATATCGGTTGGGGACTGGGTCACGGCCGGTGGCCACAGCGGCACTGTGGAGCGTCTGAGCGTTCGAACGCTGACTCTGCGGGATCTGGCCGGGACCGTTCACCTGATTCCTTTTGGCGAAGTGACCACGGTGACTAACCATAACCGCGATTTCGGTTATGCCTTGATCGATATCGGTGTGGCTTACCGTGAGCGATATGAAGATGTGGTACAGGCACTGCGGGATGTTGCAATCGAACTCAGACAGGATGAAACCTGGGGGCCGAATATTACCGGGGAGCTGGAGGTGCTTGGAATGAACAATCTTGCAGACTCCGCGGTGGAAATCCGGGTGCGGCTTAGAACCCGCCCCATGCGGCAGTTTGCCGTACGGCGGGCATTTCTGGAAAAAATGAAGCGTGTGTTTGATGAGCGCGATATAGAGATTCCGTTTCCGCACCGCACCATCTGGTTCGGCACGGATAAAAACGGCATGGCGCCGCCGGTCTATTACGCAAAGAACGACCCAAAAGCGCCGCCTCTGGAAAAGCCCGCTGCAGGGCCTGCCATCCAGCTAGCCTCGGCGTCGGAATTCGGTGAGGGGGCCGTTGAGGGAAAGGAATCCGCCGGCCGGCAGGACGCGCCTGATGAAAGGGTTTGAAAACGAAATCCACTAAGCCATTAGCCGGCGTTCTGCAGAGCAAATTCCCAATTGATCAGTTTGTCGAGTACGTTGTTCACATAGTCGGCACGGCGATTCTGATAATCCAGATAGTACGCGTGCTCCCAAACGTCAATGGTAAGCAGCGGCTTCATGCCTGTTGTCAAAGGAACATCGGCATTGGCGGTCTTTATAACCTTGAGCTGGTCGCCATCAAGAACCAGCCAAGCCCAACCACTCCCGAACTGCGAAACGGCCGCGGTGGCAAGCTCCTTCCTGCAGGCGTTCACGCCGCCGAAGGACACCTGCATTTTTTGTTTCAGGGCGGCAGGCGGTTCGCCGCCGCCTTTGGATCGCATGCTTTTCCAGAAGAACGTGTGGTTCCAGATTTGCGCCGCATTGTTGAAAATAGCCGCGTTGTCAGGCTGTCCTGCCGTAGCGGTGACGATCTTCTCCAACGACAGATCAGCATACTCTGTTCCGGTAATCAGTTTGTTCAGGTTGTCTACATAGCCTTTGTGATGTTTTCCGTAATGAAACCCGATCGTGTGGGCGGTTATGATCGGCTCCAATGAGTTTTCGGCGTAAGGGAGGGGAGGTAAGACATGGGGCGATGCCGCCTGTGGGATTCTGGAAAGACCGCCCATTGCGAGCCAGGCGGCAGTTCCGGCCGAGGCAATCAGAAAACTGCGACGACCAAGCACGGGCCAAGGGTTGTTTTTTTTATTTTTACTCACATAGACCTCCTTGCGGTTGGTGGGTGGTTGAAAATAAGCGGGTTACACCGAGGGCGCCGAAGCGTTGCGTGCAGTGATGAATCAGCTAAAATTCTGTGCACTGGTAAATGGAGATATTACCTGAAAGTGGGTCGCCTCTGAAAAATCAACGGCCGTGCCTACATGGTCCACATTTCGCGACAGCTGCATGTTCTGAACGTTGCGGATCAATTGGCAGGTCTTGAGGCATGCGTCCTTGGGAAGGTTCCTATTCAGACACGCTTTACAGGGAGAGGAAATCACGGTCAGATCCTTTCGTGGCAGGGCGATGGTCAGCGCGTTCAAAGAAAAATCGCTGTCAGGAAACGCTATCCACCCAGGTATGGCATCTGGATGATAAAAGAATTTCTTGAGCGTAAAATATAGCTTGGGCACTCCGCTGACAAGATTGGAAACTAAATGGGGGAATATGGGGGTAAACCAACTATTTTGAGGGGATCAAGTTATTTTTATCACCATCACCTGGCAAAAAAAAAGGCTCACAATTGCTTGTGAGCCCTTTTCTGTTTAATGGCGGGAGCGACGAGACTCGAACTCGCGACCTCCGGCGTGACAGGCCGGCGTTCTAACCAACTGAACTACGCCCCCGAAAGTGATATCAGCGTCTTGGCTGGTAGGCGGAACAGGGCTTGAACCTGTGACCCCCGGCTTGTAAGGCCGGTGCTCTCCCAACTGAGCTATCCGCCCGAATTTAAAAAGAGCACGGTCGATGCAACCGTCAAAATCGGAAGTGCTTAGCTATCAACTCACACCGCTAAAGTCAAGCTCAAAAAAACAGGGCGGTGTCATTTTTCAGTTGATGGATAACTGAGTTGGGTCCGATTTGCCGTTTTCGACCGGAGGGGGCATGTCATGGTTGGTAAACAGCCGCTCCCCATGGCCCAGCACCAAGGCATGGCCCAGCACCTCATCTAAATGCTCGACCGTCACCACTTTCATCTGGCGCGTGACAACCTTGGGAATATCCTTCAGGTCTTTCTCGTTCTCCTTGGGTATAATCACCTTTCGAATGCCACCCCGATGTGCGGCCAGGAGCTTCTCCTTGAGGCCGCCGATAGGCAGCACACGACCGCGCAGGGTGATCTCACCCGTCATGGCCACGTCCCGCCGAACCGGTCGGTGGGTCAGGGCCGAAACCAGCGATGTGCACATGGAGATGCCAGCCGATGGCCCATCTTTGGGGATCGCACCTTCGGGAATGTGGATATGTAGATCCAAATCCTTGTGGAAATCTTTGTCGATGCCCAGCCGTTCAGCCCTTGACCGCACAAAACTGACCGCCGCCTGGGCGGACTCCTTCATCACATCGCCCAGTTTGCCGGTGATGCTGAGTTTTCCTTTGCCGGGCATGGTCAGGGTTTCCACGTACAACAGCTCTCCGCCCACCTGGGTCCAGGCCAAGCCGGTCACCAAGCCGATTTGGTCCTTTTCCTCGATCTGATTGACCTTGAACGGTGGCGGCCCCAGCAGGCTGGTGATGGTGTTGACCGAAATGTTGTATGTTTTGGCCTTTTTCTGATTGACCACTTTTCGTGCCGTCTTGCGGCAGATCGAAGCGATTTCGCGCTCCAAATTGCGTACGCCCGCCTCGCGGGTATAGCGCTGTATGATCGTGTAGATAGCCGCTTTGGAGAAAGTGATGTCTTTTTCTTCAAGGCCGTTGGTGGCAACTTGTTTGGGCACCAAAAATTCCCTGGCGATGTTGAATTTTTCTATTTCCGTGTAACCGGGCAGCCGGATTATCTCCATTCGGTCCTGCAACGGCAGGGGGATATCCGGCAGGGTGTTGGCCGTTGTGATGAAGAGGATCTCCGACAGGTCGTAATCCATGTCCAGATAGTGGTCGTTGAAACTGTAATTCTGTTCCGGGTCCAGCACCTCCAACAGGGCGGAAGACGGATCACCCCGGAAATCCATACTCATCTTGTCGACCTCATCCAGGCAAAAAACCGGATTGTTGACCCCCACTTTTTTCAGGGATTGAATGATCTTTCCGGGCATGGCCCCGATGTAGGTGCGCCGGTGGCCCCGAATTTCGGCCTCGTCTCTTACACCACCCAGTGACAGGCGCACAAATTTGCGTCCTGTTGCCCGGGCGACCGACTTGGCCAGCGAGGTTTTGCCAACCCCGGGAGGGCCCACCAGACAGAGAATCGGTCCGCGCAACTTTTTTACCAGGGTCTGTACGGCCAGGTATTCCAAAATGCGCTCTTTGGGTTTTTCCAGGCCGTAATGGTCTTCGTTGAGGATCTTTTCGGCATCGATCAGATCCTGGCGAACCGTGCTGCGGTTATACCAGGGCAGGCTGATGATCCAGTCGATATAATTGCGTACCACCGTGGCTTCGGCCGACATGGGTGTCATGAGTTTAAGTTTTTTCAACTCTTGGCGGGCCTTGGCCGAGGCCTCTTTGGACAGGCGCTTGCGCTTGATCTTTTTTTCGAGCTCCTTTAGCTCGTCGCCCATTTCATCTTCGGCGCCCATCTCCTTCTTGATGGCGCGCATCTGTTCATTCAGATAGTAGTTCTTCTGGGTCTTTTCCATCTGATCTTTGACCCGGCCCTTGATCCGTTGATCCATCTGGAAGACCTCGATCTCGAGTTTGATCAGCTTGACCAGCAGAGAGAGGCGCTTTGCCAGATCGGTGGTTTCCAGAAGATTCTGTTTGTCTTCGAGCTTGAAGGAGAAGTGCGAGGCTACCGAATCGGCCAGCTTGGAAGGGTCGGAAATGGCTGAAATCTTGGCCACCAGCTCTTTGGAAATACTTTTATTGACGCCGGCATATTCATTGAAGCTGTCAATCACCGACCGCATCAGTGCTTCCATCTCAATGACATCGCCCGGTTTGTTGGGCAGGAGCGACAGTTCGACTTCGAAAAATTCAGGGTTGGAAACGTAGCGCTCAATGCGGGCGCGCTGTTTTCCTTCGATCAGCGCCTTGACGGTGCCGTCGGGGAGCCGTAACAGCTGAAGTACCGTACCGACGACGCCAACCAGGGAGATGTCTTTTTCCGCGGGGTTGTCTACGCCGGCATTGCGTTGGGTGGCCAGAAAGATGCGCTTGTCTTTGTTCATGGCGCTGGAAAGCGCGCTAACGGATTTGTTGCGCCCCACGAACAGAGGGGCCACCATATGGGGAAACACAACAATGTCCCGCAACGGTAAGAGAGGAAGCATCTCCCGCGAGGCATCCCCCTCCTGATTTTTAAAAAACTTTGGAATGTTGACCATAATATCCTGTTAATCTGTGGTTGTTTTCGCGATTTAGGCAAACCTGATCTGAGTGGTCATACCTCAGGCCTGCTTCTTAGATGGCTCGTAAAGCAGAATCGGCTCTTCTTTTTTCAAGACCACTTCTTCACCGATGACACACTCTTTGACGTCTTGTTTGGAAGGGATATCGTACATGATATCCAGCATACAGGACTCTAAAATGGCCCGCAGCCCACGAGCACCGGATTTGCGTTTCAGGGCTTCGTCGGCAATGGCGGACAGTGCACTGTCCGTAAGCCGAAGGTTGACCCCTTCGATTTCGAAAAGCTTCTTATATTGTTTGATCAAGGCGTTTTTCGGTTCGGTGAGAATGCGCACCAGGCTTTCCGCACTGAGTTCATCCAAGGTGGCGATGATCGGTAGGCGGCCTAAAAATTCGGGGATCAGTCCAAACTTGATCAGGTCCTCCGGTTTGACGTCGCGCAGGGTTTCACCCAGGCTGCGCTCGGACCCTTTTTTGACTTTGGCGCCAAATCCCATGGATTTGCTGCCCATACGCCGATTGATGATCTGTTCCAACCCGTTGAACGTCCCACCGCAGATAAACAAGATGTTGGAGGTGTCGACTTTGACGAAGTCCTGCTGGGGATGTTTGCGGCCGCCCTTGGGTGGAACGCTGGCGGTGGTGCCTTCGATAATCTTGAGCAGCGCCTGCTGGACGCCCTCACCGGACACATCACGGGTGATGGACGGATTGTCCGACTTGCTGGCAATTTTATCTATTTCATCGATGTAGACGATGCCGCGCTTGGCCTTTTCCACATCATAATCGGCGTTTTGAAGCAGGGCCAGGATGATGTTTTCAACATCCTCGCCCACATAGCCCGCCTCGGTCAGGCTGGTGGCGTCGGCAATGGTAAAGGGGACATTGAGAAAACGGGCCAGGGTCTGGGCCAGCAGCGTTTTGCCGCACCCGGTCGGTCCGATCAGCAAAATGTTGCTCTTCTGGATCTCGACGTCACCGGCGTTGATGTTTGAATCCAGTCGCTTGTAATGGTTATAGACAGCAACGGCCAGAATCTTCTTGGCCACGTCCTGTTCGATCACGTAGTCGTCCAGACGGGTTTTGATTTCCCTGGGGATCATCAGGTTTTCAAATTCACCGGCATCTTTTTCATTCTCTTCTTCGATAATTTCACTGCACAGCTGGATGCACTCATCACAGATGTAAACCGCCGGGCCAGCAATCAGCTTTTTAACCTCCTTCTGGTTTTTTCCACAAAAGGAGCAGAAGAGGTTGTCGTTGGAATCTTCTTTTTTGGCCATGGTCATGCCTCCGTCTCGGTTAAGTGGTCCAGGTCATCCCGGTTGGTGATGACATGGTCCACGATGCCGTAGGCTTTTGCCTCCAGGCCGGACATAAAGTTGTCGCGGTCGGTGTCTTTCTGGACATCTTCCACCAGCTTGCCGGTGTGACGCACCAGGATGTCGTTCAGGGCGTCTTTCATTCTGAGGATCTCCTTGGCCTGAATGGCGATGTCCGACGCCTGCCCTTGGAAACCGCCCATGGGCTGGTGAATCATGATCCGCGCATGGGGCAGGGCATAACGCTTCTTCGCGGCGCCAGCGGCCAGCAACAGCGCGCCCATGCTGGCAGCCTGACCGATGCATACGGTAGTGACATCGGGTTTGATGTACTGCATGGTATCGTACACTGCCAGTCCGGATGTAACAATACCCCCCGGAGAATTGATGTATAGATTAATATCCTTGTCCGGATCTTCCGACTCCAGAAACAGCATCTGGGCTATCAGCAGGTTGGCCACATCATCGTTGACCGCGGATCCCAGGAAAATGATACGGTCCTTTAAAAGCCGAGAGTAGATGTCGTAGGCCCTCTCCCCCCGGCTGGTTTGGTCAATGACCATCGGAATCAATGTCACAATCCATCTCCTTTACAGCTGTTTGCCGTCAATCGCTGAGCTCGTTCAGAGCCACCGGCCCGACTGAACCCGGATGAACCGGCATGCCGTCACTGCACGTCAAATGAGCACCGCGGGCCGGGCGACGACCCTATTGCGATGGCTCGGTAACCGCTTTTTCCGGTTCAACCGATGCGATCTCATTGCTTTGCATTATAAGCTCAATCGCCTGTTTTTCAAGTAAGGCGTGTTTAAAAATGGCCAGTCTGGCGTCGTCGTTTTGGTAGAGCCCCTTGATCATTTCCAGCGGCTGATTGTAGGTGGCCGCTACGGCTGCGAACCCCGCCTCCAGATCCTTTTCGGTCAGCTCCATCTTTTCCTGCTGGATGATCTTTTCCAAAATCAACTGACGCCGAACCTGGTCTTCGGCCGTCTGACGGTATTTTTGGGCCAGGCTTTCGCGTGAAATTCCGGCCTCCTCAAAGGTCTTGTTGTGGTAGGAAAAGGACCGCTCGGCATCGGCGATAATATTTTTCAGTTCAAATTCCACCATGATGTCGGGAACTTCAAATTCGGTCTTTTCCAGGATCTGGCTGAAAATCTGCTCGTTGAGCTCCTGTTCGGCGCGTTTGTCATACCCCTGGGTCAAATTTTCCCTGATTTGGTTACGAACCTCCTCCAACGTCGTGAACGGCCCCACCTGCTTGGCCAGTTCATCGTCGATCTCCGGCAGTATCTCCTGGCGAATCTCGTTGAGTTTGACCTTGAAATCAACCTGATGGCCGGCCAGCTTTTTGTTGAAGTAATCCTCTGCAAACGAAACGCGGAACTCTTTTTCTTCGCCGGGGCTCATGCCCACCACGCTTTTATCGAACGCCTCGGCAATGTGGGCGTCGCCGAGCTTTATGACGAAATTTTCGGTTTTCTTTGTCTCTTCAAAGGGTTCGCCATCCTTGAAACCCTCGTAGTCCAGCTGCACGAAATCACCATCCTGGGCCGGGCGTTTATCAGCCAGGGGCTCTCGCTTGGCCAGGTTTTTCTGCATCATCTGGAGGTGGATCGCCACCTCTTCGTCGCTGGCCTTGTACAGGTTCTTTTTCAGGCTCAAACCCGTGTAGTCGATATCGGCAATTTCAGGCTGAACCTCAATTGCGGCGTCAAAAAAATAATCGCTTTTTGCAATCAATTCGGGTGGATCAACGACCGGTGAGCCGATGACCCGCAGCTGGGTCTCTTTGAGTGCCTCCAGGTAGGCCTCCTGGATCACTTTGGCCCGCACGTCCGCCTGAACCTCTTTTTTGTACAACCGCTCCAGGACGCCGCGTGGTGTCTTGCCCGGTCGAAAACCTTTCACTTTGGCGCTCTTTTTAAGTTCCTGATAGGCTTCATCCAGTGCACGGGAAACCTCTGCCTCTGGGACCGTAATGCGCAACACCTTTTTGACTGAACTGCGATTTTCAACGGTAACTTTCATAATTATCCTTTCTGAATCCGGAGTGAAGCACTTTCCGAAGCTGCAAAGCCAGGTGGCCATCGCTAAAAGCGCCGCGATTCAAGTAAAAAATTAAGCGCCCCGACGCAACCAGCATCAGGGCTCCTTTTGAGGCGCTTCCGACAATGGTGCTCGCCGGGGAAAGCTTTAGGGCCCCGGAAAAAAATATTTCCACAGCTTGCTTGTCTGTTGGCCCGTCACCGGCGTTACATCCGCCGCCACATATCCCGATATGCGCTGACGGATGTGCCTTGGTGCCGAACCAAAATCTGGCGCCATATTGTGGAACTATTCCTTCCCGCGACCCTTAAACTGGAATGCATCGGTCGAGACGGCCCCGCTGCCCGACGGTCAAACCGGGCCCACCCCGCCAGCTCAATAGCGATGACGGCTTGAGGTGGTGCGAGAGGGGAGACTTGAACTCCCATTCTGTCGCCAGAGCTGGATCCTAAGTC
>JAWOIA010000073.1:0-14411 GCA_046484885.1 Desulfosarcina sp.
TACCAGGACGATCCGCTGGAGAAGCTGCTCGAATCAGTCGCTGATGACGGTATTCTGCCGGATCATTATGGCCAGATGACCCAGGCCGAATTAAAAGCCTTCGAGCGCATGTGCCGCAGGTTTGAAAAATATCTTGGGGAATCGATCGGTAGAACAGGGAGGGACCATGTCTGACCTGATCCCCAAACACGGCGGTTATCGCAAGCTGAAGAGCTTTCAGGTGGCGCAACTGGTCTATGACGTGACGGTGCGGTTTTGCGATAAATATATTGATCGCTTCAGCCGGACCAAGGATCAGATGATCCAGGCGGCGCGGTCGGGGGTGCAGAATATCGCCGAGGGCTCGCAGGCCTCGGCAACCTCGAAAAAGATGGAACTCAAGCTAACCCAAGTGGCCCGCGCCAGTTTAGAGGAACTGAAGCTCGATTATGAAGATTTTTTGCGCCAGCGGGGGCTGGCGCAATGGGAGCGGGAAAACCCGCTGCGACAAGCCTTGATCGACCGGCGGTGTGAAACCGCCGACGAAGTGGCGGCCTGGGTGGTGGAGGCGGCAAAGCGAAGTGGACAGAGTGGACGGGATGGACAGAGCCAGGAACCGCCTACCGAGTCCACAACGTCTACGCTGTCAACCAAAGTCTACCCCGAGCTCTCCGCCAATGCCGCTCTGGTTCTACTGGCCGTGGCCTGCGCGCTCCTCGACCGCCAGGTTGCGCGACTGGCGAACGATTTTGAAAACGAGGGTGGCTTCACCGAGCGCCTGTATCGCGTGCGCACGGCGAAGCGGAGAAGCCAAAGACCATGATCGCGCCTGCAATTCCGACAATTGAACGATCTGTTATCTGCAGTGTCAGGCAGCGTCAGGGACGCTGTTATCTATTTATCTAGCGCATCCATAATGACTTTCAATAGCAGTAAATCTGCTTTCAAGATCTTGTCGTCGCGCCGTAGCGAACTGAAATAATTATAAAATATGGCACCGGATGTTGGTTCGGCACCCAGGCACATCCGTCGGCGCATATTGGGATAGGTGGTGGCGGATGTAACGCCGCTGACGGGCCAAAAGACAAGCAAGATGTGGAAATATTCTTTTCCGAAGCTCTTAAATGCTGATATCCTGCTGTTTCCCCGCACGAGTATGTAAAAGCTATGATAGGTTGTCATTGCCGATGCCCATGCAACGCATTAATGTATCATGAAATCAGAACCCGGAACATACGCGCTCGTTCTTCAATGCCATGATTACAACCAGTTAGATTGGCCCGTCGCTACGTTGCTTTCCAATTCCCATTTAAGGAAGGAGCTTACATGCTCAACATCCCTTTCAAACAGGTTGACGTTTTCACCAGCACCCGGTTCAAAGGCAACCCCGTTGCGGTCGTGTTGCGGGCAGATGCATTGACGACTGAACAAATGCAGCGGATTGCCAACTGGACCAACTTGTCAGAGACCACGTTTGTGACGCCGACCACAAACAAACAAGCGGATTATCGGGTTCGCATTTTTACACCCGGCGCCGAGCTCCCGTTTGCCGGCCACCCCACCATCGGCACTGCTCACGCACTGCTGGAGGCAGGTCTTGTCAAAGCGGGAAATGGATCACTCGTCCAGGAATGCGGTGCCGGGTTGATCAATCTCAAGGTGGAGCATCGATCGGACGGTCAACAGTGGATTTGGTTCGACCTTCCACAACCCTTGGTCACACCGTTGGGTAGCAGCCAGGTCGCCGAACTTGAAGCCACACTGGGGGTCGAGGTGCTCCGTCAGATCACCCCATGCCTCGTTGATGCCGGCACCCGCTGGGTTGTGGCGCAATTGCCTAACGCCGAGGTCGTGCTGTCGATTCAGCCAGACCTTCAGCGCATGAAGCATGAGAACATCAAGGACAAGTCGACGGGCGTGGTTGTCTTCGGCGAGTATCCCGAAGGGGCACCCGCGCGGATCGAAGTTCGCGCATTCGCTCCTGCCCATGGTGTCAATGAGGACCCGGTCTGTGGAAGCGGCAATGGCAGCGTGGGCGCCTTTATTCGTCATTCCGGGCAAACTGTTCACTTTGGAAGCGAATTTCTGGCGTCACAAGGCTCCATTCTCGGACGCGCCGGTTTGCTTCGCTTGGCGGTGAGTGAACAAACCATTCAGGTGGGCGGCAACGCCGTGACCTGCATTGACGGACAGTTGTCCACCTGACGTCGTGCTCACGGCACGAATTGACCGGGATCCGGCCAATTCGTGCCGGTTTGGGGACCGAATCGGTTTCCAGTTCATTTCGACAGGGGGTCTAGCCCCTTACAACCTGCCTTGCCGCATTCGCTCCCCTCGCTCCCCCAAAAATTCCCAAAGGGCAGATAATTGCACCCATGGCACCCTGGAGAAACAGACCAAAATTTTATAACTAATCGTTATCATATAATAAACAAAAAAATATCAAGTGGCGCATAGTTTGCTTGCCAATCCCCGGGCTCAAGCTGCCCGGTCGAACCATAGCGCCAAGTTTATCTTGATCCGCTTTCTTTAAAGGACGTTCAAAGGAGACTACCAAATGCGTGTCGGCTTCAGGCAGAATAATTTACTGGCAGCGCTTTCGACTGTTGTATTGCTCGCTATTGTCGCATCTTGCGGTGGTGGTGGCGGCGGAGGCACTGGCGCACCCTCCCCCCGGGCATTGGGCACGGCCGAGCCGATCGCCGCCGACCTCGCCGGCGATGCGTTCTACCCTCAAATTGCCATGGCCGCCGACGGCAGCGCCGGCGCGGTATGGTATCACGATGACGGCGACCGCACGAGCATCTGGGCCAACCGCTTTGACGGCACCGCCTGGACAACGGCGCAGCCGATTTCAACCGACGATGCCGGCAATGCGTTCTACCCTCAAATTGCCATGGCCGCCGACGGCAGCACCCTCGCGGTATGGTGTCATGATGACGGTGACCGCACCGGCATCTGGGCCAACCGCTTTGACGGCACCGCCTGGGCAACGGCGCAGCCGATTTCAACCGACGATGCCGGCAATGCGCTCTTCCCTCAGATTGCCATGGCCGCCGATGGCAAGGCCATCGCTGTATGGGATCAACATGACGGCGACCGCACCGGCATCTGGACCAACCGCTTTGACGGCACCGCCTGGACAACGGCCGAAATGATCGAAAGCGGCGATTCCGGCGAGGCATTCTACCCCCAAATTGCCATGACGGCCAATGGCGGCGCCATCGCTGTGTGGTTTCACGATGACGGCACCCGCACGGCTATCTGGGCCAGCCACTTTGACGGCACCGCCTGGGCAACGGCGCAGCCGATTTCAACCGACGATGCCGGTGATGCGTTCTACCCTCAAATTGCCATGGCCGCCGACGGCAAGGCCATTGCATTATGGGAGCTGCAAGACGGCGACCGCACCAGCATCTGGACCAGCCACTTTGACGGTGTCGCCTGGGCAACAGCGCAGCCGGTTCCAACCGACGATACCGGCGATGCGTTCTACCCTCAAATTGCCATGGCTGACAACGGCAGCGCCATTGCGGTATGGGAGCTGCACGACGGCGCCCGCACAAGCATCTGGGCCAGCCACGTTGACGGTAGCGCCTGGGCTGCAGCAGAGATGATCGAAAGCGGCGATTCCGGCAATGCGCTCTTCCCTCAAATTGCCATGGCGGCCGACGGCAAGGCCCTGGCCGTATGGGATCAACATGACGGCACCCGCACGGTAATCTTTGTCAACCGCTTTGACGGCGCGGCCTGGGGCGCGGCGGAGCCGCTTGCAACCGACAATACCGGCAATGCCTATTCCCCTCAGGTCGCCCTGGATGGCGCCGGCAAAGCCGTCGCTGTTTGGGAGCACCGCGACGGCACCCGCTATAGCATCTGGGCCAACCGGTTTGAGTAGCCCCTGATTGGCACGGTTCAAACTTTTCGCCATGCTACATGCCCCTTTTGGTTCTGCTTGGCGTCAGGGGGCAGGGGGGGTGGGGGTGGCAAGCGGACGCAACCGACGGGTCCAACGCGACCGTTTTTGCGGACGGCGCAGGTCGGGTTCGGAAATTCGGCAACCAGGCGTGCGATTTCACTGTCGAGGCGTGGTCACCCGCCTGCCGCTATCCGTACTTCGGCCCAGTGCTCCTTGTGGTCGTCGATAAGAGGGATGCGCTGATCGTTCTGCTCGATGCCATCCACGCTCACACGCATCCCTCCTTTGGCGGCGGGGACCTGCAGAACCGCAATGTGAAAGATGGTCTCCCGGTAGCGGTAGTGCAGCTTGAACCCCTTCCAATCCGCGGGCAGGCAAGGCCTGAACCGCAGGTGGTCTCCCTCACGTTCGAGCCCCAGCAGAGATTCCACAATCAGGCGGTACATCCACGCGGCCGAGCCCGTGTACCATGTCCAGCCGCCGCGGCCGGTGTGCGGCGTTACCGCATAGACGTCGGCCGCGACGACGTAAGGTTCCACTTTGTAAGCCGTGGCTTCCTCGATCGATCTGGCGTGGTTCACCGGATTGATCAAGGTAAAGAGCTCCCAGGCGCGCCGGTTGTCCCCCAACCGGGCAAAGGCCATCGCCGCCCAGATGGCCGCATGGGTGTACTGGCCGCCGTTTTCTCTCACACCGGGCACGTACCCTTTGATGTAGCCGGGATTCAGATCGGATGTGTCGAAGGGCGGATCCAGAAGCTGGATCAGTCCATGCTCGCGACGAACGAGGCGCTCATCCAACGCCTCCATGGCCATGCGCGCGCGCGCAGCGTCTCCCGCACCCGAAAGAACGGACCAGCTCTGGGCAATGGAATCGATCTGGCATTCGGGATTGCCTGCCGACCCAAGCGGCGAGCCGTCGTCGAAATAGGCACGACGGTACCACCCCCCATCCCAGCCATTTTGCTCTATCTTCCGGCGCAGTTGAGCCGCCGCCCCTTGGCAACGCTCAGCGAAAGCCAGGTCCCCGCGCATACGGGCGACCTGGGTGAAACGCATCAGCACGTCATAAAGGAAAAACCCCAACCACACGCTTTCGCCCTGGCCGTGTTCACCCACCAGGTTCATGCCGTCGTTCCAGTCACCGGACCCGATCAGCGGCAGGCCGTGTTGACCGAATTTGAGGCCGTTGAGGATGGCGCGGACACAGTGTTCGTAAAGACTCACCCTCTCTTCGCTGCGTCCGGGCAGGTCATAATAAGACTCTTCACCGGCTTTAAGCGGACGACCCTCGAGAAAGGGGACGGGCTCGTCCAGAACGGCGGTGTCTCCGGTGGCCAGGACATAACCGCAGGCAGCGAGCGGCAGCCAGAGGTAATCGTCCGAACAGCGCGTGCGAACACCCCGGCCCGTTGGCGGGTGCCACCAATGCTGCACATCTCCCTCCGAGAATTGACGGGCCGCGCACAAGAGCAGGTGCTCGCGCACGAGATGCGGCCTGGTGTGGATGAGCGCCATCACGTCCTGCAACTGATCACGGAAACCGAAAGCGCCCCCCGACTGGTAGGTTGCACTGCGCGCCCAGAGCCGGCACGCCAGGGTTTGGTACAACAGCCAGCCGTTGGCCAGCACGTTCAGGGACGGATCGGGCGTTTCCACATTTACCGCGCCCAAGGTCTGCGCCCAGTGCTGCCACACTGCATCGAGAGCCGCGCGCGCAGCGCTTGATCCACGAAAGCGATTGACCAGGTTGCGGGCATCATCGGCGTCTCGCCCCACGCCCAGCTGGAAGACAATCTCCCGCTCCTGTCCGTCCGTCAGATCGAAACTTACCTGGATCGCGGCGCAGGGATCCAGTGCGGCCCCCACCTTGCCTGAAAGGTGCGTACGCATCATCGCGGCCGGCCTTTGCAGCGTGCCGTTACGTCCCAGAAATTCAGTCCGATCGCCGGTGAGGGTGCGCGTTGCATCGTCCACAACGAAGAACGCAACCCGGTCCTGGAACTCCGTGTTATAAGGGTTGCGCGCCAACAGTGCGCCGCTGTTCGGGTCGGTTTCGGTGATGACATGCATGGTCGCGTTCGACCGCAAGTCGCCAAGCACCCATTCCACGTATCCGGTCGCAGAGATCCGACGGGACCGGCCCGACAAGTTGCGCACCTTTAACACCATGAATTTGATGGCTGCGTCCAGCGCCACGTAAATGCACAGCTCTGAATGGATACCGCGTTCGGTGTGTTCGAAGACGCTGTAGCCGAAACCGTGCCGGGTGACATACGGCTCCGCTCCGCGGCTGGGCAGGGGCGTGGGCGACCAGAAGTGGCCGCGCTCTTCATCGCGAAGGAAAAAGGCCTCCCCACGCGAATCACCGACAGGATCGTTTGACCAGGGCGTAAGGCGAAACACATGGGCATTCTCGCTCCAGGTATACGCCAGACCGCTCTCCGAGACAACGGTGCCGAAATCCGGATTGGCCAGTACATTCACCCACGGCGCCGGTGTCACCTGGCCATGCGCGGTGGAAATGACATATTCACGCCCATCCTGGGAAAAGCCGCCCATCCCGTTGAAAAACAGCAGATCGTGGCGCGGCAATGCGGCCACTGCCGGGGGTTCGGAGCGGTGGGTGCGAGTCGGGACAAGCAGCGGCACCGAAGCTTTCCCCGGACGGCGCCGGTTGAGCTGATCCGCCAGCGACCCCCGGCTGTCGGTGATGATGGCGCGAGCGACCGATTGGATCAGGATGCGGTCTTCTTCCACAATCTGCTCCGCAGTCCTTACGAAAATACCCCCGGGTCGATCGGTCACGCTGGTTTCGGTGCCCGCGGCGATGACCCCCATGATCTGGTCGTGAAGGAGTTGCCGATAATCGGCGTGATCTTCGTTCCAGATCACCAGGTCCACTGCCAGGCCTTTCAGACGCCAGTAGGCGTGGGCCTGGACGAGTTGGCGCACCAGGTCGATATTGGCCGCATCTTCAATCCGCAGCAGTACAATCGGCAGATCACCGGAAATGGCATACCCCCAAAGGCCCGACTGTCCCCGGCGGTTCTTGATGAGAACGCTCGGGTCGGCTCTCAGCGAGCCGTTGGCATACAGGATCGAACCGGCCAGGCGCCCATAGAGCTGCGCATCGGCCTGGGAAGCATTCAACTGGCGTAGCAGCACCTGGCCATGCGTCCAAGCCAGGTCGAAAACGCGATCGGCCAGACGCCGATCCTGGTATTTTTCCACCAGGTGTAAGACCTCCGCACGGGATTCAGTGACACCGGAGACGATGTTGATCGTTGCCGATTCTTCAGGACCCAGATCAATCCTGCAGCGGATGGCGACAATCGGGTCAAGCACAGAGCCCTCGCTGCCCGAGAGGGCCCCCGTATAAAAGCCGCCACGCCCGAGCATCGCCTGTGGATCGGCGACGGTATTACCACTGCCGATGAACCGCGACCGATCGGTCTCATAGGAGACATCTCCGACCCGGGCCCCGTGCACGGCCATCAGGTGCAGCATCCAGGGCACCGACTCGCCCTCGAAACGGGGCCGTCGCGTGCAAAGGATCGCTCGCTGCCGGTGAATGATCTCGGTCTGCACAAACAGGTTGCTGAAGGCCGGGTGCTGTGCGTCCGCGGCAGGCGTTGCCAGAACCACTTCCGCGTAACTGGTAACGTCTATCGACCGGCGCGTCCGGGCGCGATTGGTGATGCGGACCCGGCGCAGTTCGATATCATCCTCGAGCGAAACAGCGATCTCGGTATGGGTGTCGTAGTCGTGGTCGCGGGAGCGGAATTCTGCCCGCCCTTCAGAGAAAATCGCTTCAAACCGCTTCGATCGTTTAAGCGTCGGCTGACATGCGGTCGACCAGATGGACCTGCTGGTCACGTCACGGATGTAACAAAACATGCCCCAATTGTCGCAGGTGCGGTCCTCGCGCCACCGGGTGACAGCCAGGTCCTTCCAGCGGCTGTAACCCCCGCCGGCATTGGTGATCATCACATGATATCGGCCGTTTGAGAGCAACTGCACTTGCGGGTTGAGCGTGTCCGGGGTTGTAAAAACGCGTATCGGTGTCTCCGGCGCGCCGGAAGCCATGGGGTGTTCGGAAAGTTCGGTGGTGTGCGCGTAGAAGGCTGTCGCCTTGGGGATCCGCTCCTGGAGCAACAACCGGGTCGCTTGGAACATGGGAACCGACTCGAATCGCTTCTGCATCGGGCGGTCCAGCAGCAGGTGGGCCAGAGAGAGCAGACTCATGCCCTGGTGATGGGCCATGAAGGACCGCACCACGACGCTCGATTGTCCGCGCGGCAGACGCGACGGCGTGTAGTCGATGGCTTCGTAAAAGCCATACCGGGTTTCAAGACCGTCGGCGGCGAGCCGCTCGAGGTTCAGGCAGGCCTTCTCGGGCATTACCATCAGCGCCAGCACTGAAGCATAGGGTGCAATCACCAGGTCTTCGGCAAGTCCACGTTTTAGCCCCAGGCCGGGTACGCCAAAAGCACGGTACTGGTAGTTGAGATGCACATCGATGGCATTGTAGCCACACTCCGAAACACCCCACGGCACACCGCGTTGGTTGCCATAGGCGATCTGCCTGATCACCGCAGCCTTGCAGGTCTGGTCGAGCAAGGTGCGTTCATAGGTCGGCATGACCAGCAGCGGCATCAGATACTCGAACATCGAACCGCTCCACGACAGCAGAATCGGTTCGCCACCGGAGATGGTCAACAGACGCCCCAGGGCGAACCAGCTCTCCTGGGGCAATTGTCCCTGCGCAATCGCCACGAAACTGGAAAACCGCGCCTCCGAAGCCAGAAGATCGTAGTAGCTGGCGTCCCGCCGGTGTTCATCGACATTGTAGCCGATGGCCAGCAGGTGGCGCCTCTCGTCGAACAGAAAGTCATATTCCATCCAGGCGAGCAGGTCGCATTGCCGGGCAAGCCCGTTGATGGCCGCAATCCGTGTTCTGGCGCGCTGACCGGCCAGCGTGAGGAGGCGCTGCAATTCACCAAGACAGAAACACTCCCCGGACGGCGCGGCAACCTTCAGTTGCTGCGCGATAACCGGCTGGAGATTGACGTCCAGTGCCGCCAGTTCGGACAGGGTCGGGATCTCGTCAAGCCCGGGAACATCTCTGAGGCGATGCTGAAAAGCCGCTAAATCCGCCCACGGCGCCAGAGTCATGAGTTCGGAAAGGGCGCCTGCACATTGCCCGGCGAAAGCATGGGCCCACCACACCAGTTGGTTTTCAGAGTCCTCGCTGCCCGTTTCAATGCCGACGACCAGTGCCTCGGCGGATGCGGCCAGTCGGTCAAGGCACCGTCGCAGCGCCGTGATCGTGGCGGGAGGGGAACAAACCGCGGAGGCCAGATCCTGTTGAAGTTGCTTGAGCTGGACCGGAATGTGTGCGTCCAGTGTGCCGGTCGCGGCATCCGCCACAATCCCAAGCGTGTCGTTCAAACCCTCGAACAGGTGCGGCCCCAGAATCTTGTTTTCGGGAAGCGCGAGCAGACCCGGTCGCAAGATCAACAGGTGGCCCGCCAGGTTCCCGCTGTCCACCGACGAAATGTATTTGGGCGCTAATGGTTGCAGGGATTGGGTGTCATACCAGTTGTAGAAATGGCCTCGGTGTCGTTCCAGGGTTTCCATGGTGCTTAGCGCCTTGGAGGTCCGGTCGAGGAGTTGGCCGGCCGAAATATAGCCAAAGTCGTAGGCCGACAAGCCAGCTACCAGCGCAAGGCCCATGTTGGTCGGTGAGGTGCGATGCGCGATCACGGGATTGGGATGCTCCTGGTAATTATCCGGCGGCAGCCAATGATCTTCCGGACCGACGAAAGTCTCGAAAAAGGCCCAGGTTTTGCGGGCAAGCTTGCGCAGAAAGACCGCCTGATCCGGATTTATCCGTTCTCGGCGTTGGGCGAGCGGCTGACTGACCCACCAGGCGATGGTAGGAGAGGCCAGCCAGAGGGCCAGGATCGGCCCCGCCACCCATAACGCGGCCGGCCTTGAAACGGCCAGGTAAACCCCCGCGGCTGCGGCCAGAACGGGGGCGAACCACATGGTGCGCCAGGAGTCTGCGAGGTCAGCGCGGTTTTGGCGTTCCGGGTCGCCCGACAGATTCCATTCCAGCAGTCCCTTATGCGTGATCAGCATCCGCCAGCCGACGCGCACCACCGCATCCAGGCTGAAAAACGCTTCATAGGGCAGACATACCAGCGTGAATACCGGCTGAATGAACTGCCGGCCGGCCGAACCCAGCTCGGCCGCAAGGTGCTGCCCCGGAGTCACATCGACCGGCTTGCGAAGCACATTCAAGGTGGAAGCGAACAAAGCAGGAATTACAAGGATGCCGATCGCCGCCAGGGTCCAGAACCAGTCAACTGCCAGCACCGTCCAGCCCAACAACAACAGGAGGGTCAACGCTGCGGGCATCAGGCTGCGCCGCAGGTTGTCGAAGATCTTCCAGCGTGACAACATCGAGAGCGGGTTCCGCCGCCGGCGCACATTGGGAATGGGAATATCGGGCAACAGCCAGCGGGCAATCTGCCAATCGCCGCGAATCCAGCGGTGCCGGCGGTTCACATCCGTACTGTAGCGCGATGGGTATTCCTCGTACAACTGCACATCGCTGAGCAACCCGGCCCGGGCGTAACACCCCTCCAGCAGATCGTGACTGAGGATCCGGTTCTCGGGAAAACGACCGTTCAAGGCCTGTTCGAATGCATCGACCTCATAAATGCCCTTGCCGATGAAAGAACCTTCACCGAACAAATCCTGGTAAACATCGGAAACGGTGCGCGTATAGGGATCGATACCGGGTTCAATGGCGCACATGTGCGCGTATCGCGACCGCTCCGTGCCGGACAGGCTCACCGCCACCCGCGGCTGAAGAATGCCGTACCCCGCAACAACGCGCTGCCGGCTTTCGTCATAGCGCGCCCGATTGAGCGGGTGCGCCATGGCGCCCACAAACTGCCACGCCGAATCGCGTGCCAGCTGCGTGTCGGTATCCAGGGTGATCACATATTTGACGTTGGACAAGACCCTGGTTTCACCGACGACGAGTGCAAAGCGATCCCCCGTTGAATCATCCGCTCCGCCGCGTAGAAGCCAATTCAAATCCGTCAGCTTGCCGCGTTTGCGCTCGTATCCCATCCAGATCCGGTCCTGCGGATTCCATCGGCGGGGGCGATGAAACAGAAAGAAGCTGTCGCCGTCCGAATTGCGGTACTTGGCGTTCAGGGCTTCGATGCTTTGCCGGGCCAGCCGCAACAGCGATTCGTCTTCCGGCAGTGTTTCCTCCATTGCATCGCAGAAATCGGTCAGCAAACCAAAGTGCAGATGGTCATCCCGGTTGGCCAGAAAGCGGACTTCCAGCGCCTCGCTCAGGTCCTCGATGTCTTGAGCGCTCGCAAGGATCGTCGGGACCACCACCAGTGTGCGCAATTCCGACGGGATGCCTCGGGAGAAGTCCATGCGCGGCAACGGATGCGGCGTTGCCAAAAGGGTTGCCAGCCAGTTCACCAAGGCGATTGCCAGTTGACTGGCGCACAAAAGCAGGAGCAGCCCGACCAGTCCGAGGGTCCAGCCCTGCAGACCGCCGGCATAGGCCTCGGCCGTGAGGCCCCCGGCGAAAATCGCCGTCAGCAAAACAATGGCACCGCCGTATAGCGGCAACGGATACCGACGGCCGAGGTTGCGAAGTACCCGGACAGGCGGCAATACGCGCACCGCCACCATTTGTTCAAGCTGCGCCAACCCCTCGTCGGCCAGGTAGAACCCGACGTGGGCCGCGCGATCGTCAGCGCCTTTACTATCTGCACACGCCTGAGCCAGGCGGATCGCCTGGCGCGCCACCTCGATCTCGGAATGCGGACTGTTCTTCGCGGCCTTCTCCACAACGTGGCGGTAGCGGTCCCGGGTGGCAAAATCCATCTTGTCGTAAACATCGCCGGGATCCTCCCCCAGGATCCGCTCGACAACGCTCATCGTTTCGACGAACTCACGCCAGTCCATCGCCCCCAGAAAGCGGAGGCTGCCTACGCAGTTGCTCATGGAGACCTGGTCGGCGGCCTGCTGCTGGTTCTCCAGGCTCACCAATTGCTCGATCGTCAGACCGATCGCGGACAGTTGCTGTTCCATCCAGGTCAGCGGCAGGGCCAGAGCCGGACCCTGGCCCTGCAAACGCCGCGCGAGCTCGGCAACGAAAGCGCTCACCATTGGGGGCTGCGACCGCGCCATGTCGGCCACTGATAGGATCAGGCTTTTGGGGTCCTTCTCGGCGATCTCCGTCATCAGATCGGCCCAATGGGAAGCCCGGTTCCGCTCTGACCTTCCGGCGGCGACCCGGGAGACGACCCGCCGGATATTCTCGATCAGAGATAGGCGCAGCATGATGGGAATGGCCCACAACTCGCCTATCTTCAGAACACTAACCGTTTGGTAGGCCGCTACAAAACTGCTGAGGCTTTCCGGATCCGCACGCCCATCGCCATGCGAGACAATCTCCAGCGCAATGTCGTATATGCGGGGGAATCCGACCAAGGGGCCTTTGAGCAGGCGCGGCAGTTCCCGGCTGTAACCCTTGGGCAGGTGGCGTTTGGCCGTTCGAATCTGTTCCTCGATCAGATAGAAGTTATCGAGCAGCCATTCTCCGGCAGGTGCAATCCGGCGGTTGACCTCAACCGCCTCCGTCAGCTGGTTGCGGGCTGCAATCAAGACACTTTCGTTCTCGGCCAGCCGCGACAAAAGCCGGTCTGAAGCGGCGCCCCCCAAGCTCAGCTGGTGCATGGCCGCCAGTTCCTTGGCGTGCCGATCCATCTCTTCTCTGCTGAACAGTTCCGATCGGAGGGGCGGATCATCGCCGGCGAATTTCCGTTCCGGCCGGGTGCGGGAGAGGCGCGCCCAGATACGATCAAAGGCTCTGCGGATACTCTCTTTGCGGCTGATAGCCAGACCGATGCCACTATCGCTCAGGTTATGCTGCATCGTCAAAAAAACGCCAGCGGTCGGGCAGGTCAGCAACCCCGGACAGAGGGTTTTCAGCTCTTGTTGACTCGCAAAGGGTTTCCATGAGGCCTCCTTCCATAATCGCCCAGGACGGCCCCCATATTTTTTTCCGTTGGGAATCAATCGGTGGCGAGGGCTTGTGTAAAGATCGTTCGACCAGATCAGAGGGTGTGAACGCTTACCCGATTTTGACAATAGGCACGCATGACAACGGCTGCAACACGAGTTATTCATGGGGTTTTTATGGGGTTTATTCAAATACTAAGCAGTGTCCATCCAGAAACGAGGAATTTTGGTCGAGATCAAGGCACGCGAAAATTTTTACCACAGGCATATGGTTGATATTCCGAGGATAAAATTTTGAGCAGAACGCAGATATTGGGCGAAATATCCGTTTATGGATGGACACCAAACAGCACCGCCGGACCACCTCTCCGTGTGGCGCCGCGGCAGGCGAGACCGTCGCTCAACCAGGGACCCCGTTTTCATGGGGTGTATGGAGCTGGAATGGGTAAATTCTGAAAATATGGACGGTATGCCTGCACACTGGGAATTGCAGTTTAGGCATTGATATCAAAATCATTCACCGTTGCATCCCGTTCACCGCAAATCTGTGATCAATGCTCAAACGCAGAGGTAATGGCATCCATTTGGTTTTCAATGTCGCGGCGTTTTTCTGGCGTCATGGACAGGTATCGCTCCGGGCTTTGGATAAACTCGTCCACAAACTCGACAAGCTCGGGGCCAATGCCACACAATTCCATGAAATCGTCTATAGACGTTGCATATTTTCTATCCCGATGCATATTTACCTCGTTTACATGAAAATGGAAAATTTCCATCCTTGGTTGTGCCCGAACCAGGCATGGGGGTTTTCACACGAGAAGGAATAGATAGGGAGAGCGAACATGTGATAAGCTTGGGTACCAAAAAAAACCAAGCAAGGATGTATCCCATGTCCACCCCCGCATACACCTGTCACTTCACGACACCTCCCTGAGTGTCAACATGTGAAACGAGATTTCTACCTTCGTCTACTCCACCAAAAACCCCCGCCGCCGAACAGCAAGACCAGCACCAACACGAGAATGATGAGTTCTGTTGTTCCCATTGTAATTTCCTCCCTTTATTTCTTTTTGTAAAAAATCTGAAACAACTCCGATGATAGACAGAAAGGGTCATTTTTCGCAGGAAAGTGAACGACCGCCACCTGCCGATAGGGCAGCAAATAGCCTGCCAACATCCCAGTCTGAGTCAAAATGTTGAGTTATCGATTAAATATCAGAATGTTAGATGGATCGGTGAGATCTATCCCCACCGCGTGAACGATAGACTCGGCCTCAATATGCGGTGGAGCCGCTATATGTGGAGGGCTGCCGTAAACCAGCACATTGCGGTGGCGATCAGGAAGCAGCGGCTCATGCACGAACTTGCCGAGTTGAAAGACAAAGCCACCCGTCTCGAAGAATCGAACAGTGCACTTAAAGTTCTGCTCGAGCACCGGGAAGCGG
>JAWOIA010000108.1:0-35955 GCA_046484885.1 Desulfosarcina sp.
AGCTGGTGCCCGCCGGCACGAAGCGCCAGGCCCATGGCTGCCGTCGTCTTGCCCTTGCCATCGCCCGTAAAAACCAGAATCAGTCCGTTGGCATGAGAGTTGGTCCCCATAAGAGCCCTCGCGTTCGCTGGCATATCGTGCAAAAGGTATCCCAACAGGGGGTCAACCCGCAAGGGACAATTCGTCCAGGGAAACGCTTTGCTGTTTACCGCTGGCAGTTGCGTCCAGAGGGATTTTGAACGCGATTGAGAGCTACCCCAACCGCCGGTATTCCTCAATCAAGCGGTCCACCTCGGCCACCTCCCGGCGCTGCTCCTGCCAGAAATCCTGGCTTTTTAGCGCGTCGAGCGCCTCAACCGTCTTACCCTGCTGTTCGACCCAGGTGAAATACTTAAGGTTGTGCCAGCGCTGACGGTTCAACCGGTCACCCTCCTGGATCCAGTCCAGCCTCTGACCGTGGAAGATAGCGGTCAGGCGAACCTCGGCTTCGCTTTCGGTCAAGGGGCCGTGGGCTTGGTTCATCTGAGCCATGACCGAGTGGTAGCGGTCCATGGCGTCGGTACACACCGTGACGATCAGATCGTCCCTGCCCAGCTCGTAGAACTTGGCCGTCTTGATCGCCCCCAATAGGTTGCATACCCCGGAAATACCAAAAATTGAGGCCAGCAGGGCCAATTGCTCCGGGGAGATGCCCAGGCGCCGCGCCAGCACGGCGTGACCCGGCTGCTCGGTCAGGATCTGCAAGCCCTTTTTGCACGCCACATCGTCAATGCCCATCAGGCAGTCCATGTTCATCACATTATGAATCCAGGTCACATGCTTGTCGCCGATGCCCTGGATGTCATGGCCGCCGTAACCGTTGCAGAACAAGGTCGGGCATTGGATCGGCTCCAGACCAACGATCTTGTGTTCGGGCCAGACCTCCTTGAGCCGGTCCCCGGCGGCAATGGTACCGGCCGAGCCCATGGCGCAGACAAAAGCCGCGACCCGACCGTTTCCGATACCCTGCTCCGCCAACTGGGCGGCCAGTTCGACGATGGTGTTCCCGGTGACATGGGCATGGAAACGATAATTGGCCATGATCTCGAACTGGTTCATGATCACGATCTTTTCCGGAAAGCGGCGCTTCAGATCATGGCACCTGTCGAAAATTTCCTTGACATTGGACTCGCAACCCGGAGTGAGAACCAGCCGGGCCCCGTACCGGGTCACGATTTCGAAACGCTCCTGGCTCATCTCCTCGGGCAGGATGACCATGGAATCAAAGTTCATGCGGCAGCCGACCCAGGCCCCACCGATCCCATAGTTGCCGGTGGAGGGCCAGACAATCGTGTGCCGGGCCGGGTCCACCAGGCCTTTGACGACATGCTCGATCAACACGCTGTAGGTAGCCCCCACCTTGTGGCTGCCGGTTGGAAAATCCTTGCCGTAGAGCACCACGATGGGCGCATCCACGCCGGTCAACTCCCGGGGCAGGACCATGTGATAGATGCGATTGCACCCATCCTTCCACGAGATGTTGAACAGGTTGATGGGATCAAGGGGATCGTTCTTTTGGGCGTTTAGGGCCCGCCCGCGAATCCGCGGGTCAATCCGGGAGGGGTCGAGCATTTCCGCAAAGGTGGGACCGGTAATCAATGTCTCGCGAGCAGTCATCCGTAAACGCCCCCCTTGTCAGCGCCGGTGGCCGGGTCCCGGCCAGCGCGTCGTTGAGCGGTCCACTCCGGTAAAGAGCAGACCGACGCTGTCGTTTTTGGCAATGCACCCTCGGCGCTGCAAGACCAGCAAACCCGCCAGGCCGGCAGCGCCCGTGGCGGACACGTGCATGCCGGTGGCCCGATCCGCCAGACGTTTTGCCTGTAAGATGTCCGTCTCGGTGGCGATCACCGCCTGACCGCCGCTTTCCAGCATCCCCAGGAGCAGTTCATACCAGTCGTAGGTTTCATCGTCCAAAATACCGTCGGCCAGACTGGACGGCAACGGCCCGTCCCAGGGTCGCATGAAGGCCCCGCGGCGCATGGGCAACGATCCGACCCAAGCCTGCACCAGGGGGGTATGAAAAAGGGTTCGGACCTGTTCGGCCACCCGGCTGATCTGACCCGACATCCCGCTTTCAAAGTGCTGCAGCAGCCGGATCCGCTCCAGCGGCGCTGCGTTTTGCGGCCACTCCAGGTCAAAGGGCAGGTCGAAAAGGGCGGACAGCTCCCGCAGAGCCAGCAAATAGGCCCGCACAAACGGGAAACCGCCCTGGGCCTGACAAGCATGCACCCGGGGCAGGACTGATAGAACGCCGCCACGGCGCATCTTGGCCAAGGCCCGCACCAGGCAGCGGGCCAGCGCACCGCCGCCCACCTGAACCACCAGATGATCACAGACAGCACCCTGACCGCGCAGCTGCAGGATCATTTCCAAACCCAGGGTCTCCCCGCCCTCAATGTTGGACCAGTTGTCCGAACCGGAGCACGAAAAAGCGACATGGCCCTGACGCAGAGCGGCACGGAAAGCGTGGTAACAGGGGTCCCCCGGCGGGTCGCCTGGTCGCCGGCCGCGCTTTGCCACCCTGGCCCCGCGCTCCCTCAACATTGCCTCCACAACCGGATCGACCCCCTCCGGTACAAAGGCCCGCAGGCTATAGCCGCCGGCCCTGGCCACGGCCGCCGCGGCCAAAGCCGCGTTGCCGCAACTATAGATGGCCAATGCAGCCCTTTCCGCCGAACCTGACAGCCGACGCATTCCTTCCAGGTAAAGCAGGGTTGCCAGGAGGTGGCGGGCCTTGTGCGACCCGGCAATGAAACCTGTTTCGTCCTTGACCCAAAGTGGGCCGCCGTGACCCACCGCTTCTGCCAACGCTCCGGCCCGAACCAATGGAGTGACCTGCGGCCGCTGCCCCTCCCAGCGCTCCAAGGCCGCCTCCAGGTCGCCCAGCAGCTGCTCATAGGCATCTGGTTTCAGAATCGATGCAAAAGCGAATCCGTGCGCAAAGGCGGCGCATGACCGAAAAAAGGGTTGCAGCCCATCGACGAGCACCCCCGGGGCAACGCGTACGGCAGGGCCCATGGGAATCAACGCATGCTCTTCTCCGGCGCGTGACGCAGGGCAGCCCATCAAACCGGACTGGGCGCTCAAACGCTTCGCGCAGGCGGGACAATAGAGATAGCGGTTGTGCATCGCGACCCTACGCGTTCAATCCATGGGCGAGCGCCGCACCGAGGGTGGACGCCTGGCGTCTGAAGCCGTGGATTCATTCAAGCAGCGGCGGCTGTGACGACCGACAGCCCGCTGGATACCTTCGGCCAAGGCCGCCACCACCGGTGTGTGGACCTGGCCGGACGCTTCATCCATGAAGATTTTCGAGATTTCGGTCGGAAGGACCAGAATCCGGGGATCCCACGCGGTCAGGCGCCGGCAGAACTCACCGTGGCCTTTGAAAACCCGATTCTCGGCCACCGTGACAGCGTGATCCGGCAGGCGGATGGCACCGAGCTCCTTCAGCCAGCCCTCGATGGCCGCATGCCACCGGCGTCGGTCCAGCAGGGCCGTGCCCAGGTTGAAGACCGGGGGGTCGTCGATTCCTTGGTGCCTCTGGCGGCGGATATTGTATGCGTGCAGGTCATAGACCAGGCAGAATCCATAACGATCCAGCAGCCGCTTGATCCAGCGCTCCACGAACCGGTAGAAGGCGTGGTACTTGGCCAGGCTTTTTTGAATCATGGCCGCGTTCGGCCGGCGCTTATAGACCTGCAGGCCCCAGAACCCTTCGGGCGTCAACGGTATCGCCCGCTCGGCGGGACGGTTCAGGTCGTACTCGGCGCGGGAGTCCAGCCCCCAGATGGCACTGGGCAAGCCCCGGATCATCCGGTCGGTGGCGGTATCCTCTTCCAAGCCACGCGCCTGGGATGATATCGCCATCAGCGGCTCCAGCTCTTGCCGCATCCGGGATCCGGCGTGAATGGCTGTCGCGATATAAGGCACCGCAGGATCGAGCTGGTAGGCAAACCCGTCTTCGGGATCCACCCCGTGAACCGTTTGGCGGGAGCTGAACCGGTCGACAAGACCAGGGCCATCATCAGGCGTCAGGCCGGATCCATCGCTACCGGCCCCGGATGGGCATTTTGCAGTTGTCTTCATCCCGGATCCCAGGGTTACCTCGGGTGCGTATCAGGTCAAACCGCAGCGTTTCAAGCCCGATGTGACGATGTGATCGATCAGGTTGCGGTAATCCTCCGACGGGCCATTGGGAGAGGCATGATAGAGGGTATACATCTGCGGGCTCCAGCTTTTGACGGGTTTGAGACCCGGAATGCCGTTGACCTCGATGATTTTAAGACGACCAGCGGCATCCTGGCGCATATCCACCCGCACGTGATCGTGACATGTTAAGGTATCGGTTGCCAGTTTGCACAATGCCATCGATTCCTGGACCTGGGCCTCGGGTTTGACAATTTTGGTCAATCCCACCCCCCGCAGATCGCTGCGCAAAATGGGATATTGGCCAAAGTGGACCCGTTCCACCACCACCCGGCCCGGTAAAAATTCCTGCCCATCACCACTGCCCAGCATCAACACCGTATACTCCTGCCCCGGCAGATAATCTTCAACCAGTGCAGGCTGCTGGAACGTGGCATGGATGTAGCGGACCTGCCCCGCCAGCGCCTCGGGTGAATGGACCACACTCTGGTCGCTGATCCCCACGGAGCGGGATTCGTTGGCGGGCTTGACAAAAGCCGGAAAATTCACATCGGGCAAGCGGTCACCGTCGTTGACAAGGAAATAAGCGGGGACCGCCACGCCACTGGCATGCAATAAACGATGGGTTTCGGCTTTTTGAATCAACTGTTTCATGGTCTGGGAGCTGGGGCCGATGTAGGGAATCTGCCGGGCGTCCAAATGATCGGCCAGCCAGGCATCGTCGTTCTCGCTGAGGCCGATGATCTCCGCGCGGGCACTGGCATGGTACAGGGCGCTCCAGACGATATCGAAGGTGTGATGCTCGATGGCCCTGAAAAAATCATCCAACCGCTCCACCCAGGCGATCTGAGCCGATTTACCCGTGGCGGCGATGGCATCGCGGATGTTTTGGGTGACGGTCAAATCACCCCAACCCTGGGCATCGCCAGCCGGCCCGGTAATGATCAGTACTTTTTTCATTGCCCATCTCCATCGGTTTTCGTTGCACACACTGCCCTGGCACGCTCCAAAAGAGCTGCACGCCTAATACGCAAACAAGGTCGGGTCAGGCCGGTAATTCACCAGCGCCTCGGCTGTCAGGAGCGATCGCTGCTCGATTAAACCAGCAATGGCGGTCACCTGCCGGGCACTCCAGACAATTCTGGAAACTACCTGGACGTCAATCGCGGTTCGGTCGAATCGGTTGTGCGAAAACGCTGCCAACAAGCCCTGGGCCATGGCCCGGTTGGGATCGAGGATCGTACAGCCGGCGCTCAAACGGGCATCGAAACTCTTTTGGAAAACCTGGGCGCTGTAACCGTAATGGGTACAGCACAGGGCTGCAAACGCATGCGCCTGGGGGTTGTTAACCTTTTCCAGCGCCTGCTGCACAAATTGCTCGACCATGGACCTGACCACCGGTCCGTGGGGATCTTTTTCAATTTGGGTGGCCAGCTGGTCACAGGCTTGAGAAACGATGCGCTGGCCGTCGATACCCCGGTCATGCAGCGCCTGCCGGTGCATGTCAGCGGCGATGGTGGTCTTGGTGCCCAGAATGATCGCCTGGCTGTCGGGTCGAGCAAGCAGTTGCTCATGAATCATATCCACACCAAAAAGCACAATACCCACCACCGGCAAGGCCGTGTGCCTGCAGAAATCCGTTTGGGGATAGAGTATCGACAAGGTGTTGCAGGCAATCAGGATGATGTCGGGAGCAAAGGGCAGCGTTCCCAAAAGGGCCTGATCGAAAACACGCACCCGCTCGGCTGGACCGGACAGGGCATTGTACCCGCGCGCTTGCTCCGGCCAGGCGTTGAAGTAGGTGACGGCGACCTTTTTAAACGGGGCCCGGCTGCGCAGGCCCTCGACGATTTCGGCACAGATCGAGAGTCCGCCCATCCCTGAGTCCATGATCAGGATGGACAGGTTTTCCCGCGTCGACAAGAGGGACCCATTGGGCAGTCGTGACATCAACATTGGCGGGTCAACCACTCGTGGGCCAGCTCGAGCGCCCAATCCGGCGCATCGTCGATGGTCCGATCCATGACGCGGGTCAACAGCGCGACCCAGTGCTGATGATGCTGCAAGGTGGTCAAGCGGTTCCTGAACATGGCCGCTCCTTTGGGCGGGTCCTGGGCCATCGTCGACAGAATCATGCCAATCTCCTGCACCAGCCCGGCTTGGCCATAGCGCCGCAAAAACCCGTTCCAGGCCGCCTCGACCCCGCCCTTTTGCGCAAGGGGTGTCGAAACCCGCTTCAGGGCGTTGAAAAAAACCGTCCGCTGCTGCCCCGCCATCATCACTAGACCCGTCGCAGCGATTTCATAGGGGACGATCGCGATCCCATCAAGGCCGTTTCGGGAAATATCGGCCTCGACCAGATACCCCATTTTACGGTAGATCAGGTTGGTTTCCTGAAAAAAGACAAAGTTGCCCAGGCTGTAGCAGATCGGCACCCCGTGATAGATGTGGACGCCCTGGGGAACGTGGGGGTGATGGCCAATGACCAGGTCGGCACCGGCGTCGGCGATGCGCTCAAAGGCTCGGGCCACGTATGGGGGTGGAAAAGGGATGTACTCGATTCCGCCATGGCAGATCGCCACGATGGCATGCGCCGTTTTGCGGAGATCGTGGACCTGGTCGCACACCCGCTGAACCTCCCATCCGGACACACCGGGGCCGTCGACGGCGGCGGTGAGATCTTCGCCTTCACTGAAATTGACGATGGCCAGGCGGATGCCTTTCAGATCGACGATCAACGGTTGACTTGCCGCATCAGCCGACATGCCGGCCCCAACCCAGCGAATTCTGTTTGCGGCCAACAGCTGCACGGTTTCCTGGAAGGCCTCGCGGCCCTGATCGAAGACATGGTTGTTGGCCAGGGTAACGATCTCGAAGGGCACCGCCGTGAGGCCGCGCACATGGGATGGGACTCCTTCCAGAACCGACCCGCTCTTGACCATGGGCCGGCTGTGGGCGGTCAGCGGGCACTCCAGGTTGACGATGCGCAGATCGCTGCGACGCAATGCCGGCAGCAAATCGCCGTAAACCGCCTCGGGGTCGCTTTCGATGATCGGGGCAAACCGTCGGATGGGTGCCCAATCGGACGCAATGGTGATCCTGGCGGCCGGCGCAGCGGCGCGGCGGCGGTTCCATACGCCGCTGCGCCAATCCAGCTGATCGGATGTCTGGTTCTCGGATGTCACGTTCGATAAACCCTGTGGAATTTAATGGTCACCGCCAGAGCGTGTGATAGAGATCGGGCCGCCGATCTCCGAAGCGGTCGTTGTGGGACGTGATGGTCTTGCTTCTGGCCTCTTGCACGTTGATTTGCGCCACGGCCCATCCCTTTTCCCGGTCGCTCAGCCGGGACAGGACTTGGCCCGAAGGCCCAAGAATCTGGCTCCCCCCAGTGAAGGTCAAAGGATCTTTGCCGCCCCTTGCCTCCGTGCCGATCCGGTTGGCCGTGACTGAATAGACCCCGTTCTCCAGGGATCTCGTCACCATGGCTCTCTGGCAGTATGGGAGTACCAGATTGCAGGGGTGGCAGATGATGTCGGCCCCGTCAAGGGCCAGGGTCCTGGCCGCCTCGGGAAAGATCCAGTCGAAACAGATCATGAGGCCGATTTTTGCCCAACCGACGTCAAAGACCGGGAAACCCGTGTCTCCGGGTTTAAAAAACAGCTTCTCTTCATAAAAGAGATGGGCCTTGCGATAAGCCCCGATGAAACCCTCGGGGCCGACCAGAGCCGCAGCGTTGTAACAGCCGCTGGGAGATTTTTCCGCCATGCCGAAGACCAGGAGGGCGCCAAGGCCAGCGGCAAGTTCGATCATTTTTCGGCAGGTTCCGCCTTCAGGGATCTCCTCGGCAAGGTCGGCCACCTCTTCCGGGGAGACAAACTGGTAACCGGTGTTGAAGAGTTCGGGCAGGACCCAGAGGTCCGCCCCACCCTGGGGAAGGTCCTTGCCGACCTGCTCGAGGTTGGCCCTGACATCGCCAAAGACCGGGGCACTCTGGTGGACGCCGATACGCACGCTGAAGCCCTCCTGATAGAATCCACGACCGTATTCGCCTCCCTTGCCTGTCCCGGGAGGCGGTGTTTGGCAACAAAACCCTGCCCGTTAAATAATTCGTCGGAAAGACATCACAAAATCACGCAAATAGCAAGACATGACAGTCTCGTAAAAAATCAATTTAGAGCGCCATTGAGGGTTTGGGGGGAAGAAGCGATTTTGGGGAAGGCGTTAAAAATTGAAGGCTGTTTGAGGAGCTTGCGACGAGTCCCTGCAATTTAGCCGCCACCAGAATCGCGCCCCGAAACCCTCGCGAAGCGAAAAATTCGACTTCTTACGACATCGTCAAGACATGAACGCAAAAGCAAAGGATGACGGGGCCACTCGAGCGCTGCGTTCGATCGCTTGCGGGATTCCAGGCGACCATAAAAATGGTTGACGCCCAATTACGGTTTTAGTAAGTTTCCGCTTCGCCCCGCACCACTGCCAGCGATGCGGGATCTGCAGGCGATTGGAGATTGATTTCGAAGTTCTCCGGGCCGACTATCGTACGTTTTCCATTTCTCCGATCACTGTCACGCAGCCGGTTCCGGTGCTCGGGGGCAGCGTCGCCCGTGGAGCGACCCAGGACCTGCCGCACGTTCTTTTTTCCTTCTGTTTCGCTTTGCGTACAGGCCCCTGAAGGAGTGCGTCCAATCCATGATCCGGATCATGCAAAGCCGTCCCTGGAAAGTCCTGGAGTACATTCAGAAGTCGATCATGGTCCTGGCTTCCCTGACCATCCTGACGCTGGTCGTCGTTCAGGTCACGCTGCGCTACGTCTTTGTCAGGCCTCTGATGGGCGTGGAAGAACTCGCTACCATGACCGGGTTCTGGCTCTATTTCATGGGGGCTTCGTGGGGCACCGCCGACCGCAGCCACATCAAGGCCGACCTGGTCAACGCCTTTGTCAAAGACCCGCGCAAACTCTTGTGGATCCAAACCGGCGTGGCCCTGCTTTCGCTCGGGCTTTGCATCTTCATGACCTATTGGGGCTGGCAGTACGTCTTATGGGGCATCAGCCGGTGGCAGCGGTCTTCGACCCTCATGATTCCGATGATCTACTCCCAGGTGAGCATCTTTATCTGTGCCGTCCTGATGGTCTTTTACTTCGGGGTGGAGTTTGTGGATAACCTTCTCAAGGCCACGGGGCGCATCCCCCTGGAGACCGACAGCGAGGGCGATCCGGCCCCCGCACGGTGTCCGGGCAGCTGCCGCGAACACAACCAGTCGACGTCCGAGACCGAGGATCGCCCATGCTGATCGCCACCAACCTCGCCCTGCTGATCGGATTGATTGTCATCGGCCTGCCGGTTCCGTTGTGCTTCATGGCGGCGGCGATTTATCTGGGAGTGGCCTACAGCCTGAGCTTTGGCTTTCTGCTTCCGGCCGGCTACTACTCCCTGAACTCGCTGACCTTGCTTTCCATGCCTTTTTTCATCATGGCCGGGGCCCTCATGGCATCGTCGGGGATCGCCCAGCGCCTGACCACCTTCGCCCAGGCCTTTCTGGGAAGAATGCGGGGCGGAATGGGGGCCGCCACCATCGTCGCCTGCGCCATCTTCGGCTCCATCGCCGGGACCTGCTCCGCTGCGGTGGCCTGCATCGGCGGAATCATGATTCCCCGCCTCGAGGATTTCGGATACCCCCGCTACTACTCCGTGGCCGTCGTCAGCTGCGCCTCCGTGCTGGGCCAGCTCATCCCCCCCAGCGTTCCCATGATCCTGTATGCCTGGGTGACCCAGCAGTCCGTGGCGGCCTGTTTTCTGGCCACGGTCTTTCCAGGCATCCTGATGGCCGTCCTGATGTGCGTGCTGAACTATTTCGAAGTCCGGAAGCTGCCCAATGTGCGGGTCGAACCCCAGATGCCGCTCAAGCGCAAGGTGGCCGTCATCGGTCAGGCCACCCGCAGCGGCATGTGGAGCCTGCTGATGCCGGTGATCATTCTGGGCGGTATTTACGGCGGAATCGTTACACCCACTGAGTCGGCGGCCATCGCCGTGTTGTATGCCATCCTGATCGGGTTCCTGATTCACCGCGAGCTCAATCTGACGATCCTGGGGCGCGCCCTGGCAACCTCGGCCACCACCAGTGGGGTCTGCGCCCTGATGCTTTTTTTTGTCTCCATCCTGGCCAAAATCTACACCATGCAGCAGATCCCCCAGCAGCTGGCGGAATTTCTCCTGAGCCTGTCCGAAAACAAGTATGTCATTCTGATCCTGGTCAATTTGTTTCTCATCATCATCGGCATGATGATGGACGATTTCAGCGGGACCATGCTCGCCGCGCCCCTGCTGCTGCCCCTCATGCTGAGAATCGGGGTTCACCCGGTCCACTTCGCGGCCATCGTCGGGACCAATCTCGGCCTGGGCAACGTCACGCCGCCCTGCGCACCGATCCTCTACTTAGGCGGCCGGATCGGGGGGGCGTCCTTTGAAGATTTCGTCAGACCCGCGTTGAAGATCATGCTCGTGGTGCAGTTGCCCGTGGTGCTCATCACCACCTACATCCCCGACCTGTCGCTGTACCTGCCGCGACTGGTCATGGGCATTAAATAGTATCCATCCATAAATGGTTATTTGGCCCGGTATCGGCGTTATGCTCAAAATTTTATCCTCGGAATATCAACCATATGCCTGCGGTAAAATTTTTCGCGTGCCTTGATCTCGACCCAAATTCCTCATTTCTGGATCAACACTAGGTAGTCGCCAGCGTTCGGCAGCCGGTGTTTTCGAAGGGAGGTGGTCAACCCCCAAGTAACGTGTAACAGAAACCCTTATTTTCAGCCCACACCCATCTCAATTCAAGGAGGTATGACATGCATCGGTTACTGGTCATCCTGAGCGTCCTGGTCTTGGTTGTAAGTTTCGGTTCGACAGCGCAGGCCGCCCCGCAGTTCAAATTCAAGATGGGGCACGCCAACCCCGTCGACACCCCCTACGACCAAACCGCCAAGCAGTTCGCCCAACTGGCCAAGGAGAAAACCAACGGCAAGGTGGAGGTCTCCATTTTCCCCAACAACCAACTGGGCGACTGGACCGAAACGTTTGAGCTCATCATGCGCGGCGATGTGGAGATGGGCTTTCAGATCGCCAACGCCGCCTACGATCCGAAGCTCAACTTCGCCTATTACATGCCCTACGTCGTGCGGAACCTGGAGGAGGCCGAAAAAGCCTACGGCGAGGGGGGCTGGGCCCTGGATATCTGCAAGGGCCTCTGGGCCGAGCACGGTATCACGGCCCTGTCGGTTTTCCCGGTCGGCGTTGCCGGTGTATCCTTGAGGGAGATGCCGCCTTCTCCCGGGGATCCCAACGTGGACAAGCGCATGAAGATCCGTGTCATGCCCCTTAAAGCCTGCGAACTCACCTATAAGCGGCTGGGCTACATCCCCACCCCCATTCCCTACGCCGAGACATACAGTGCCATCCAGACCGGAATTGCCGACGGCCAAATGGGCGGCGGAGCCTTCCAGGCCTGGTCATTCCGGGACGTGAACAAGGTTTTTGTGCGCTACAACGATTACTTTGAGATCCATTTCATCACCATCAACACCAACATCTGGGAGAAACTTTCGCCGGACGTGCAGAAGGGTCTCCAGGAAGCCGCCAGCGAGGCGTCTGCGATCCGCTGGGAACAGGTTCAGACCGAAGAGGATGATTATCTTAGAATCCTTAAGGAAGAGAACGGCTGGACGATCGTGACCCTCAGCGATGAGGAGCTCGACGCCTGCGCCGATGCCATTCGCAAGGATGTGTGGCCGCAGTTGAAAGATATGCTGGGCGAGGATCTATACAACCGCGCCATGAAGGCTGTCGGCCTTCAGTAGTCGTGCATCGGTTCAAAACCGACGCAACCGTTGACCAGGGCGGGGGGGCTCCTCCGCCCTGGTGCGGTTGTACGCCGACCCGCACACGGCGGAACGGCCGTTGAATTTGGGTTTAAAAGCTTGCTGACGGAGGGAGACTTCGATGGCTGACGAACGCAAAGTATGGCTAAACGGTGATCTGATCCCCTGGGAAAAAGCCACGGTTCCGTTGCTCTCGCACGGATTTTCCCGGGGCTCGGCGATGTTCGATGTTTTCATGGTTTACAACAGCCCGGACGGCCCCATGGCCTTTCGGATGGATCAGCACCTCAAGCGACTCCGGCGCAGCGCGGATCTGTTGGGGATGGAGTTGGCCTATTCGAGCGAGGAGATCATCCAGGCGGTCAAAACAACGGTCCGGGCCAACGGTCTGAAACAGGGTATCGTAAAGATCATGGCCTATTGGGGGGAGGAGGCCCTGATCGATCTGGTGCTCACCGCCAAGCTCGATCTGGCCATTTTCACGATTCCCCACGGCGGCACGCCGGGGGTGGACCAGCCCAAGAACATCTCGGCCTGCATCACCCGATGGCGAAAACTTCATCCGCTGACCGTTCCGGTGGGGGCCAAGGCATGCGCCAATTATCTGAACGGCTACCTGGCGCGCAAAGATGCCAACAGTCGCGGGTTTGACGTGGGGCTTCTGCAGGGAACCGACGGTTTTATGGCCGAAGGTTCCATCGAATCCCTCTTCCTCGTCCAGGACGGCGTGCTCAAAACGCCCCCGCTGGGTCGGATCCTCACCAGCGTCACCCGCATGTCGCTGCTGGAGGCAGCCCCCAGCTTGAAGATACCGGTTGTTGAGGAGGCGCTTGCGCCCGAGGCGCTCTACACAGCGGATGAAATCTTCACCTGTCACAGCAGTGTCAAGGTTTCACCGATCGAGCGGTTCGAGGAGCGCACCCTCGAGGCCCCAGGCCCGATCACCCGCAAACTGGTGAATTTGATGGACGATATCATCGCCTTTAAGGATGACCGGTTTCCACACTGGTTTCAGCCCCTGAGGTAGGCCGCCGCCATGACACCCAACCTGGCGCTTAAAGCAGCCGAGCTCTGCAGCTCCCTGATTCGAATCCAAAGCTATTCCGGCCAGGAGGGGGCGCTGGTGCGCAAACTGGCCGCGGTGTTCCCCGCCTTTGGCTTCGACGGGTTTTCGGTGGATCGCTACGGGAGCATTCTCGGACGGATCAAGGGCCGCCGGGATGGTCCGCGCGTCCTTTTCGACGCCCACGTGGACACGGTGCCGGTGGTCAACCAGGACCAGTGGACCCGCAGCCCCTTCGGCGGCGAGATCACCGACGGCAAGGTGTTCGGGCGCGGCGCCTCGGACATGAAAGGGGCCCTGAGTGCCATGATTCTCGGCGCGGAAAAGTTCGTTCAGGATACGGGTCGGGATTTCGCCGGGGAGATTGGCGTGGCCGGGGGCGTCCATGAAGAGTGTTTCGAAGGGGTGGCCGCACGCGAGATCAGCCGCACCTTCAACCCCGATTACGTCGTCATCGGGGAAGCCTCTGAACTGAACCTGAAAATCGGCCAACGCGGGCGGGCCGAGATCGTGCTGGAAACCTACGGGGTGCCGGCCCATTCCGCCAACCCCGACAAGGGGGTGCACGCGATTTATCACATGTGCCGCCTCATCGATGCGATCCAGACGCTGGAAATCCGATCTCACCCGTTGCTGGGCCAAGGCATTCTGGTAGTGACCGACATCCAGTCCCAGCCCTATCCGGGAGCGTCGGTCATTCCCCATTACTGCCGGGTGACCTGCGACCGGCGGCTGCTGATGGGCGAGGACCCGGCGGGGGTGATGGCCCCGCTGAACGCCCTGATCACAAAGCTCGAAGGCGAGGGGTCGGGATTCAAGGCCGCTGCGCACTTCGCCCACGGCCGAGAACGGTGCTACACCGGCTGCGACATCGAAGGGCAACGCTTCTTCCCCGGGTGGCTGCAGGATTCACAGGAACCCTTTGTGCAGAGATTACTGGCCGGGTTGAACGCCGCGGGAATCCCGTCGCAGCTGTCGCACTACTCCTTCTGCACCAACGGCAGCCACTATGCCGGCGAAAGGGGGATCCGCACCGTGGGGTTCGGCCCCTCGCGCGAAAGCCTGGCCCACACCGTCGACGAATACGTCGCAATCGAACAGCTCCACCAAGCGGCCTTCGGATATGCCAAAATCATGGACGTGCTCACCGCCGCTTGATACTGTCACCGAAGTTGTCGAGATCAAGGCATGCGAAAAATTTTACCACAGGCATATAGGCGATATTCCGAGGATAAAATTTTGAGCAGAACGCCGATATCGGGCGAAATAACCGTTTATGGATGGACACTTCCTCCCAATCGCTGAAATCCAGGGTTGGCTCCCGCGAACTGTTGTCTTTGACGGAAAAACCGATGAAATGGGTTTGGATCATACTGGCGCTGGCCTACATTCTGTCGCCCTACGATTTAATACCGGACTTTATTCCGGTGCGCGGCTGGATCGACGATATCGTCGTTGCGTTGCTCTTGGGGCGCTACCTCTACCGCTATCGGGGCCAACCATCCGGGAATCGCCCCGCCGGCGGCCGGCAGCCCCCCGGCGACAACGGCCGCCGGGAGCAACGTCAGGAGGAGGCCGGCCGTTCCCATGACCCCGGCACCGATCCTTACACGGTTCTGGGGCTATCTCCTGGCGCCAGCCAGGAGGAGATCCGCGCGGCGTACCGCAAGCTGGCCAACCAATACCATCCGGATAAGGTGACCCACCTTGGCAAGGAGTTCCAGAAGCTGGCCGAACAGCGTTTCAAGGAGATTCAGCAAGCTTACCAACACTTGGCCCGGCGACGATAACCGGCCCGGGATCCGCACGCGAGCCGTTCCCGCGAGCGCTGCCCGCCCCGGCCGTAGACTCAATTATTCTTGACAAGCAACGCCATTTCCACCACTGTACCCCCGCAAAAGCAGGCCCTTTTCACTTAACCAGGGCGGTCCTTGACCATCCCATTGCCGAGGCCGGACCTCAGAGCCCATTCCAGGGCCGGCAGACAACTTTGCTGCGCGGGATCAGCCTGTCCTGACGGAAAACAAACCGAGTCCTAACCGAAAACCAACCGCCGGGTGTCAAATGAATATCCATGCGCATCGAGCTGAAACAGATCAGTAAAGCCTACAAGACCGCCCTGGCCCTGGATTCCGTCAGTTTCATGGTTGCCTCCGGAGAGTTGGTGGTGATTCTCGGGCCTTCGGGGTGCGGTAAATCAACCCTGCTGCGCATCATTGCCGGACTCGACGACGCAAGTTCCGGGCAGGTGCACATCGGCGAGCGGGATGTGACCCGTCTGCCTCCGGCCCAGCGCGGCATCTCCATGGTTTTTCAGTCCTATGCCTTGTTCCCCCATCTGTCCGTTGCGGAAAACATCGTTTTTGGCTTGCGCATCCGCGGCAGGGCCAAGAGCGAAATCAACCGCCGCCTGGAGCAGGCGGCGGCAATGCTCGGTCTGGGTCAGCTGCTCAATCGAAAACCGGCCCAGCTATCCGGCGGTCAACGCCAGCGGGTTGCATTGGGCCGGGCCATTGTCTCCCAAAAACCGATCTGCCTGATGGATGAACCCCTTTCCAATCTGGACGCCAAACTGCGCCATGAGATGCGCCGCGAGATCCTGGAGCTGCAACGCACGCTCAACATAACCCTGGTCTATGTGACCCATGATCAGGTGGAAGCCATCACCATGGCAGACCGGATCGTTCTGCTCAACCAAGGGCGCATCGCTCAGATCGCACCGCCAGAGGAGCTGTATTCGCGTCCCTCCACCATTTTTGCAGCCCAGTTCATCGGTTCGCCGCCCATGAACATGCTGCGTCTGGAGCCCGGTCCAACCGGATGCGTGATCAAGGGGGATGGAATGCTGTTGATGCCCGGTTTTCAGGAGGAGCCCCTGTTCGTCGGCGTGCGACCGGAAGATGTCCGCCCCTCGGATGACGGACTGCCCAGTCGGATCATCAGCACCGAATATCATGGCGCCGACACGCTGGTGTCCGCCAGCCTGGGAGAAAACATCCTGGTCATGCGTCTGAGCGGACGGCATGGATTCAAGGTAGGAGACAACGTCCGTCTGGCCTGGAACACTGAACAGAGCCATGTCTTCAGTTCAACCACCGGGAACCGGCGCGAAGAATTGCAGCGCTTGTTGAAATTGCCGCCAGGCAACGGTGACAGTCTCGTAAAAAGTCAATTTTGAGCGCCGTTGAGGGTTTCGGGGGAAAAAGCGATTTTGGGGAAGGCGTTAAAAATTGCAGGCTGTTTGAGGAGCTTGCGACGAGTTCCTGCAATTCAGCCGCCGCCAAAATCGCGCCCCGAAACCCTCGCGAAGCGAAAAATTCGACTTTTTAGGACATCGTCAACGGTTGGCGGTCCCGTCGACTGCCGGATTCGCTTCGCCCGGTTTTCGAGACACGATGGTGGTGGGGATGATCGCTGATTCCATCTTTGCCCAACAACCCAACCAAAAAAAGAGGAGGGAGAATCATCATGCGCAAAATCATTGCAACCCTGGTCATATGCACCCTGATCGCCTGGAGCACGGCAGCCTTGGCCCAGACCGTGAATCTGACCATGTATTACCCAGTGGCCGTGGGTGGACCGATCACCAAGATTATTGACGAGATGATCGCCGATTTTGAACGGGAACATCCGACCATCAAGGTTCAGGCGGTGTACGCCGGCAATTACGACGACACCCGGACCAAAGCGCTGGCGGCGCTGAATGCGGGTGAGCCGGTTCAGCTCTCGGTGCTTTTTTCCATTGATGTGTTTGACCTGATGGAACAGGACGCTGTCGTCGCCTTTGACGACCTGGCGACAACCGATGACGATCGTCAATGGATGCAGCGTTTCTACCCGGCCTTGATGCAGAACAGCGTGGTGAACGGAAAGGTCTACGGCATTCCGTTCCAGCGCTCGACGATTGTGATGTACTACAACAAGGACGCCTTCAGGGAGGTCGGGCTCGACCCGGAAACCCCCCCGGCAAACTGGGAGGAAATGGTCGAAGCAGCCAAAAAACTGACCAAACGGGATGCATCCGGAAACGTGCTGCGCTGGGGGCTGCACGTTCCATCCTCCGGCTATCCGTACTGGATGTTTCAGGCCTTTGCCATGCAGAACGGTCAGGTTCTGATGAACGAAACGGGAACCGAGGTGTTTTTCGACCACCCAGCCGTTGTGGAAAGCCTGCAGTTCTGGCGTGACCTCTCCTTCGTTCACGAGGTCATGCCGCAAGGGGTGATTGACTGGGGCACCTTGCGTCAGAAATTCCTTGAAGGCAGCACGGCCATGATGTGGCATACCACCGGCAACCTGACGCCGGTGCGCAACGAGGCCCGGTTCGATTTCGGCGTGGCCATGCTCCCGGCTGCGAAGCGACGGGGCAGTCCCACCGGCGGCGGCAACTTTTATATCTTCAAGAAGGCCTCACCCCAGGAACGCCAGGCCGCCCTGAGCTTCATCCGCTGGATGACCGCTCCCGAACGAACGGCGCAGTGGTCCATCGCCACGGGATATGTGGGCACGCGTGCGGATGCCTATGCCACGGCGGCACTCTCTGAATACGTTGTCGAATTCCCGGCCGCGGCGGTTGCCAGGGATCAGCTGGAATTCGCCACGGCAGAGTTTTCGACCTTTGAGACCGCCAGGGTCAAAAAATCCCTGGACGACGCCATTCAGGCCGTGCTATCCGGACAATCCCAACCCAAGGAAGCGTTGACCGGCGCTCAGACTGCGGCGGAGCGCGTTCTGCGCAACTATCGATAACGCCCCCATTCGGCCGCCCAAGGCCCCCTCCATGGCGGTTCGCGCCGACGGGAGGGGGCTCTGGGTGTGGCGATAGCCCTGTGGCTCAATGGCCTTTACCCGCATCCCCACTCAGGTTTACGGATGGTTGCTGTTTTTTCCGGCAGCCGTCATGTTCTTCTTGTTTACCCACTACCCCATTCTCTCCACGCTCCATGCCAGTTTTTTCTCCACGCCCAGGGGGGCACGACCGGCTCGCTTCGTAGGCTTGGAAAACTACCGCATGATGTTCGACGATGCGATTTTCTGGCAAGTGTTGGGCAACAACTTCATCTTTGCCGCCGGGACCATTCCCGTGAGCATCGGGCTGGCTCTGCTGATGGCGCTTTGGGTCAACGGCAGGTTGTCGGGTCGCAGCATCGTGCGCACGGCTTATTTCACTCCGACAGTACTGCCCATGATTGCCGTAGCCAACATATGGCTCTTTTTTTACACCCCGCAGATCGGACTGCTGGATGGTTTGCTGGGATTGGCCGGTGTCTACGGTCGCAACTGGCTGGGCGACCCGAAAACAGTCATGGCCTGCCTGATCGTAATGACCATCTGGAAGGAGGCCGGATTCTTCATGATTTTCTATCTGGCGGCCCTGCAATCCATCTCGCCGGAATTGCAGGAGGCCGGCCGCGTAGAGGGGGCCGGGCGATTCTATTTTTTCCGACGGGTGACCTGGCCCCTGCTGATGCCCACAACCGTGTTCATCCTGTTCAACGCGGTGATCAACGCCTTCAAGCTGGTGGACCATCTGTTCATCATGACCAAAGGCGGCCCGAACAACGCTTCTTCGCTGCTGCTCTACTATATTTACGAAGTGGCCTTCTCCTTTTGGGACACCGCCTATGCCTCGACATTGACCATGGCCCTGTTGGTGGTTCTGGCTGTCCTGGCCCTGAGCCAGTTCCTTTATCTGGAACGCCGGACCCACTATCAATGAGCAGTCACCGCTTATCCCGGATCCTCGAGGCCGCGGGTGCATGGCTCTTGGCGATGCTGTGGGCCGGACCGTTGTTCTACGCCGCCTGGGCGGCGTTCCATCCCCAAACTTACATCGCCAACTTCGATCTCTTTGCCCCCTTGACCCTGGAAAATTTTCGGACGGCCTGGGATGCGGCACCCTTTGCGCGCTATTTTTTGAACTCCTTTTACTATGTGAGCATGACCCTGGCCGGGCAGTTTTTGCTGTGTACGCTGGCCGCCTTCGCCTTTGCCCGCTTCGATTTTCCCGGCCGGGATGTGGCCTTCATGCTGGTGTTGGTGCAGTTGATGATCATGCCGGACCAGTTGATCGTCAAGAACTACGAAATCATGAGTCGACTGAACCTGGTGGACACCACGGCGGCCATCTCCCTGCCTTATATGGCCTCGGCCTTCGGGACCTTCTTGCTGCGCCAGACCTTCAAACAGATCCCGCGTGAATTGGAGGAGGCTGCGCGGGTGGAGGGCGCCGGCTGGCTGCGGGTGCTGTGGAAGGTCTACATTCCTCTGGGCAAACCCACTTACATTGCCTACGGCCTGGTTTCCGTGAGCCACCACTGGAACAACTTTCTCTGGCCGCTGGTGATCACCAACTCCGCCCATGTCCGACCATTGACCGTGGGCCTGGCCATCTTCGGCGCACCGGAATCCGGGGTCAACTTTTCGATCATCACGGCGGGTACGCTGATTGCCGTGGCGCCCCTGCTGATCGCCTTTTTTCTATTCCAGCGCCAATTCGTGCAGAGCTTTATGCGTTCAGGAATCAAATAAGTCACCCCCCTGAAGTAGAAATTGGGGGTCAAAGCCCGAATAGTGAATAAAAGTTACCAAAGACCCATTGCGTTGGGTGCTTGCTTTTCCTATGAGCAGAACTCTGATTTCTCTTCCACGATAATGGCGGGTTTGGCTGGTTTGGTCATGACCGTGGACAGTTGTGTCGTCCGGAAGATACTCGCAGATTCAATCCGACAAGGCCTCGAAGCCGGAGATGACGTCGAACAGTTCCTCGTCGATGCTGCTCTGGCGCAGACGGTGAAATGTTCCGTTGAGGTTCTCCAGAAGTTCGTCGATGTTTTTATCGGCGCGCTGCATGGCTGCCAGGCGGCTCGCGTTCTCACTGGCCAGGGATTCGGCGCAGGCCCGGAAGAGGGAGACGAAAAGATATTCACGGATGAGCGCCCGCAGGGTCGCAGTGCCGCCCCCCATGACCTCGGGCAGGTTTTTCGTGGGCCAGGAGAGTTCGGCTAGACGGCGTTGCCAGATGGCGTCCAGCGGCAGCAGGCGCTGAGCGACGGGTGCATAGACCGCTCCGGCCCGGGGGCGGTTGTAGAAAAGGTGAAGTTCGCTGATGACACCGCGGCTGCGCTGTGTTTCGCTTTCCACGAGAATCTGTCCGATGAGGGGTATGATGCCCTTGACGGAGTTCGGCACGCTGAAGAGCCCCATCAGATGGCGCCCTTGGTCCTCAAGGCGCGCATGGACGCGCTCACCCACGGCCCAGATCTTTGCATTGGGCGGGAGCCCTTGCGGCGGCCTGACCGCGTAGTCGGCCACCACATCGTTGAACTGCCCCACCAGTCCCTGGTCCGAACCGAACACGACCGCACCGACGGCTCCGGCCACGGCCTGGCGATTTGGTTCGTTCACCGCGGCCGTCGGGCCGGTGGCCCGGAAGCATGCGCCCAGTCCCAGTTCCACCGTGCGATAGTAATCGGACAGGGCGGCCACCGACTTTTCATATTGGGTGATGCTCGAGGCGGCCACGGCCTTCATGGTGCGTACGACGGATTGGAGGTCCCCGGCGCTGTCGATCTTTCGGCGCAGGTTTGCGGTGGTCTCGCTCACGACGACTCCTGCGGTGCCGCCTGGGGCCGGGGTTCGGCCCCCGTCTCATCCGACGCGGCCTCCGTTTCCGGGCCGAAGCCTCGGAGCGCCCGGCGGGCGACATCAATGATGGCTTCGCGATCCTCGTCGCTCAACTTGTCGGCGGAATCCAGTCGTTCGCGCACCGCCGCCGGAATTTCCGCCGCCGCCTGGCGCACGGCCAGCTCGGCATCCGTCATCCGGTCGAGCGGGACATCATCGAAGATTCCCTTGGTTAACGCCAGCAGCACGGCAATCTGCGCGGGTACGGCCACCGGTGCGAATTCAGACTGCTTGAGGCTGGCGCGGATGCGCCTGCCGTGCGTGATGGTTTTGCGGCTTTCTTCATCCAGGCGGGCGCCGAAGCGGGAAAAGCTTTCGAGCTCCTCGAATTGGGCATAGGCCAGTTTGAGGTCGCCGGCCACCTCACGGTAGGCGGCGCGTTGGGCCTTGCCGCCGACGCGCGAAACGGATTTGCCCACATCAACGGCCGGCAGAACCCCCAGCTCGAACAGCGACGGCGTGAGGTAGATCTGGCCATCGGTGATGGAGATCAGGTTGGTCGGGATATAGGCGGAAATATTCTGCGCTTCGGTCTCGATGATGGGCAGGGCCGTGAGCGAACCGCCGCCGAGCTCCGCACGCAAATGGGTGGCGCGTTCGAGCAGCCGCGAGTGGATGTAGAAAATGTCCCCGGGGAAGGCTTCCCGCCCCGGCGGACGGCGCAGCAGGAGGGAGAGTTCCCGATAGGCGCGGGCATGGTGGGTGAGGTCGTCATAAACGATCAGCACATCGCGGCCCTGCTCCATGAAATACTCCGCAATACTGGTGGCCGCGTAGGGGGCGATGTAGGCGAGGCCCGGCGGGTCGTTGCCCTCGGTCACAACAACGATGGTGTTGTCCATGGCGCCCCGTTGGCGCAGGGCCGCCACGGTCTTGGCGACCGAGGCGGCGCGCTGGCCAATGGCGCAATAGACACACAGGACATTCCTGCCGCGCTGGTTGAGGATGGTGTCTATGGCAATGGCGGTCTTGCCCGTCTGGCGGTCGCCCAGGATCAGTTCGCGCTGACCCCGCCCGATGGGAATGAGCGCATCGATGACCTTTATGCCGGTCTGCAGCGGCGTCGTGACGGGCGCACGGTCCATGATGGCGGCGGCGGGGCGTTCGATTGGCAGGCGCTGGCTTGCGGCTGGCGCCGCGTGGCCATCAAGGGGCCGGCCGAGGGGGTCGATGACCCGGCCCAGCAACCCTTCGCCCACAGCCACATCCATCACCCGGCCCGTGCGCCGGACCTCATCCCCCGCGTGGAGATGCCAGTATTCGCCGAGCAGCACGACCCCGATTTCGTCCGCATCCACGTTGAAGGCGATGCCGAACACTCCGCCGGGAAAGGCCACCAGTTCATCGAAGCCTACGCCGGGAATCCCCGCGACACGGGCAATACCCGTGGAGACGCTGGCGATCGTACCCACCTCGCGGGTTGCCAACCGAGGCCTGAAGGATCGGCGCCCCTGATCCAAGGCGGCGAAAGCGCGATCGAAGCCGGTTTGCAGGGAATTCGGCGGCGCGCTCATGGGGCCTCCTCGTGCGCGCCGGATGTCCTCCCGGATTTCGGTTCGGGTTCGGGGCGCGTGTCCGCTTCGGCCTCGGGTTGGCTTTGTGGCTTGAATTGTCCTTTCAGAAGTTCTTCAACGCTCGCTTCCAGCGATGCGAGATAATCCGCGATGCTCCAGGCGACCTTGCGTCCGTTGGCGATGAGTTCGATGCCGCTGATCACCTCAGGGGCAGTCTCGAAACGCACCTGGCGTTCAAGTGCGAAGGTTTCCTCGAGCGCCTCTTGTAGCGCTGTTTTCTGCTCCGGCGACAGGTCGAAGGCGCTGCGCACGAGCGCCGGATCGGACGCTGTCCCGAGGGCTTCTCCCAGGCCGGCCTTTTCCTCACCGTCGATCTCCCGCAAGCGGCGCGTGAACGTTTCGCTCATGCGCTCTTCCAGCGTTGTCCCGGCGAGGTCGGTCAACGTTTTTCGCGTAATGGCAAAAACTTCCTTCCTGGTCCGGCGGGTGATTTCGTCGTTGAGGTGCTGTTGTTCGCGTTCCAACGCGGCCTGTCGTTGGGCGCGCAGCGCATCGGCCGCCTGCCGTGCCTCGTCGATAAGACGGCGGCGTTCGGCCTGGGCCTCTTCCTCCGCCTGGTGCAGCATGGCGTCACGCCGGCGGTCGATTTCCACGTTTTTTTCCTGGAAGGTTTCGTGCGCCTTCTCGGCGTCAGCTTTTTTTGCGTCGGCATCCGCGATTTTCGCGGCGATCCGCTCTTCGCGTGCATCGATGGCGTCAAGAATGGGTTTGTAGAGAAAACGCTTCATCAACCACACCAGGATGAGAAAGTTGAGCACCTGCGCCGCGATGGTGAACCAATCGATTAGCATCGGCTTACTGTCCTGTGGTTTGGGCGATGACGTGGTTCCAGAACGGATTGGCGAAGATCAGAATCATGGTGACCACGAAGCAGTAGATGGCCGTGGACTCGATCATCGCCAGGCCCACGAAGAGGGTCCGGGTAATGGTAGCGGAGGCATCCGGTTGCTGGGCCAGCGAACTGAGCGCGGTCGATACGGCGCGGCCTTCGCCGAATGCCGGCCCAAGGCAGCCGATTCCCGTGGTGATGCCGGCGGTGAAGATGGAGATTACCGCGATAATCGTCATGCTGTCCATCGTGTCTCCTTTTTGCGTTGGGGTGGTCGCTTCAATCTCTTTCCTTGGATTCAGCCTGGGGCCGTTTAACTCTTGTGGCGGCCGCGATGTACACCGTGGCCAGGACAAAGAAGATGTAGGCCTGCACCATGCCGGTGAGAAGTCCGAGAGCCTTCATTACGATGGGGAAGATGAAAGGCGTGATGGTCAGCAGAATACCGACGATCATCGTTCCGCTCATCATGTTGCCGAAGAGCCGAACGGCCAGCGCCAGGGTGCGCGAAAGCTCGCTGATGATGTTGAAGGGCAGCATGATGAAGGTTGGCCGCAGATAGGACTTGAAATAGTCGCCCAGACCCTGTTCCGCGATCCCGAACAGGGGCACGGCCACGAACACGCACAGCGCAAGGGCCGCGGTGGTCGAGAGCGAGCCAGTCGGTGGTTCGTATCCGGGAATCACGGTGCAAAGGCTGGCCGTGGCGATAAACAGGAATAGCGTGCCCAGAAAGCTGAGATATTTGCGCGGTTGACGAAGGCCTACTTCCTCGATTTGATTCTCGATGGCGATGATCACCATTTCCAGAAGGTTCTGCCAGCGGGAACGTTCATGATCCCTGGAAAGTTTGCGCGTGATGACCGTCGACCCCAGCGCCAGCAGAACCATCAGCCCCCAGGTGAACACGATGGTGGCGTTGAGTTTGATAAAACCGTGCTGCCAGAAGATAATCCCGTCGGGACTAAGTTGCATGGCCGACCTCCCGCGATGAAGCGTTGCGGTGTTTGACCGGGGGAGGCGTGAGGCGCGTCACGACAACGCGGGCCGCAAGAAACCCGAGCAGGCCGGCCAGCAACCGCTCCCAATGCGCGCCGGAAACATAATGGAAGCCTGCCAGCACAATGACCGTCCGCAGCACGAGACTACCCAGGAACCATAAGGCCGGCCGTCTGGACGAAATCGCCTTGCGGACCGTCCACCAGAGACCGCCGAAAAAAAACCCGCCGAGCAGCACGCCCGCCATCGACGCCAGCGGCAGCATCCACAACTCATCCATCGTCATCCTCCTGTTCCTCACGCATGGCCCTGTCTTCCTTGGTCACCCAGTGCCAGGCATTCATGCACCCGATCGCGAGGCCGGCAACCAGCAGGGCCAGCGTCCAGGAGCGACCTCCCGGATAGCGCTGGTCCAGCCAGACACCCAGCAGCGCGCCGAGCAGCGTCGGAATCGCGACGGACCAGCCGATCAGCCCCATCATGCCCAGGCCGAACCAGACAGTCCGCGTGACATGGCGCTGGGCACGGAGTTTGCGAGCCGCCTTGGCCGCGATTTCCTCACTGAGCAGCCGTTTGGACTTTTCAGGTGCTTTTTTCGAGCCGTCATTCATGGTGAAAGTCCACCAGGCGGCGGATGAAACCGCTTTCCATTTTGACCAGCACTGAACGGACCTTCCGTTCCCGTTCGTTCCGGCTCAAAAATTCCCGTTCCACCGCCTCGCGCAGTCGGCCAAGCTCTTTTCCGGCAATGGCGTTGCGCACGGAGACGGACACTTCCGCACCTGTTTTGATCAGCACACCCTCGTCGACGGCCAGATAAACCTCGCCGTCGTCCTCGGTTTCGTAGATCAGAATACCGGGCACGAGCACCGCGATGCAATCCAGGCGGCGGGGCAACAGCCCGAACGAGCCCTGGACTGTTTCCGCGACAATGCGGGTCACACCGGTCTTCTCGGTAAAGACCCGGAAGGGCAGGCGTATCTTAAGCGTCATTGCCGTCGTCGGCATTTTCGGTCTCCGCTTGCGTTCGCCGCCTGGAACTCGAAGACGGCCGGGACCCGTTACCGGGGCCGGATTCCGGGGCCGGATTCGGGTTGCCTTCGTTTTCGCTGCCGGAAGGCTCGCTGCCCGCGCGCCGGCCGGCCTTCGCTTTCGCCTCGTCCACGGTCCCGATCATGTAAAGGGCGCTCTCCGGGTAATCCTTGAACTCATCGCGCAGAATGCGCTCGCAGCCGTCTAATGCGTCCTCCAGGCTGACGAGCTGGCCTTCGAGGCCCGTGAACTGCTCGGTGGTGAAAAAAGGCTGGGTGAGAAAGCGTTCCAGATGGCGGGCGCGGGCCACCACCGCGCGGTCCTCCTGGGAAAGCTGCTCCAGGCCGAGCATGGCGATGATGTCCTTGAGCTGCTCGTATTGCGCCAGGGTCCGCCGGATTTCCTGGGCTAGACCGTAGTGGCGCTCCCCGACGATGCCCGGCGTGGCCATCTTGGAACTGGACTGCAATGGGTCGATGGCCGGATAGAGCCCCTCGCCGGCCCGCTTGCGCGAGAGCACGATGGAGGCCGAAAGGTGGGAGAAGGTGTGTACCGCCGCCGGATCGGTGAAATCATCGGCCGGTACATACACCGCCTGAATGGAGGTGATGGCGCCGGTATCGGTGTTGGCGATACGCTCTTCCAGCCGGGACAGCTCGGTGCCCATGGTGGGCTGATAACCGAGGCGTGAGGGCATCTGGCCCATCAGACCGGACACTTCCGAGCCGGCCTGGATGAAACGGAAGATGTTGTCGATGAGCAGCAGCACATCGCGCCGTTCATCGTCCCGGAAATACTCGGCCATGGTCAGTGCGGCGTGGCCTACGCGAAAGCGGCTGCCGGGGGGTTCGTTCATCTGGCCGAAGACCATCACCATGTTTGGCAATACACCGGCGGCTTTCATCTCGCGATAGAGCTCCTCGCCTTCGCGGCAGCGTTCGCCGATGCCGCAGAACAGACTGACCCCTTCGTGATGGCCGATCATGTTGTGGATCATCTCGGTGAGCAGGACGGTCTTGCCCACCCCAGCACCGCCGAACAGGCCCGCCTTGCCGCCGCGTTCGAGGGGCACGAGGACATCGATGACTTTGATGCCCGTTTCGAAGACCTCGGACTGGGTGGAGCGCCGGACCAGGGGCGGCGGGGCGTGGTGGACGGTGCGCCAGGTCACGTCGGAAACCGCCCCTTGGCGGTCTAGCGGGTTGCCGAATACGTCGAACATACGCGACAGGATCCCCTTGCCGACCGGGACCTTGAGCGGTCCGCCGGTGTCCTCGACCGCCATGCCGCGAGCCAAGCCCTGAGTGGGGGTCAGGGCAATGCCGCGCACGCGCTGCGCGTCGAGCTGTGCCAGCACCTCGATGGCGATTTTACCTTCCCGGGCGTGCAGGAGCGAGTAGATGGGCGGCAGATGCCGATCGAACTTTACATCGACGACACTGCCGCGAACAGATACCACCGTGCCGCTGTTCGAGGGGCGGGCATTTTCATCCATGCATCGGTTCCTTTACCCCCTCATCATGTATGTTGGGGTCCGTTATCCTGTACTCGGGTCCCGGCAGGCTTATTCAGGGTTTTTTACCTTCGACGGTCAGACCATAGAGCAATCCGGTCAAAAGCAGGCAGCCGCGGAACAAGGTAAATGCCAGGCGAAAGACCGCCGGGGCCAGGGATCCTCCGGGGTAATAGGACTCGCTTTTCGCGACCGTCCCCATCGCCACCTCCCGAATTGTGCCCTGCCTGGTTGTAAGCCCAACATGTGGTGGCGGCCGGAATCGACCAGGAAGACAACAAAACCATAACGGCCGGCGGCGGCTGGTGTCAAGCCGAAATCCCGCGCCATGGGACGGGACCGGCGATTCTCGGACGAGCTTCTCTAGATCGCAGATCCGAATTTCGATGTCATTTTCATATTGGAGCGCTTACTATGCCTCGGCGAACCAGCAAACCTGATTGAAAGTCCTCTCGATTCCGGTCACAATTTTTCAAATCCGAAATTTAAGTCCCATCGGGACCCCGTTTTCTAAATAGAAATCATTGGTTTACAAAAATGGTTGCGTTGTTCAGGCACTTGCCTTCCGAGCCCGCAACCTATCGAGTTTGTCCTGCACAACCTTACTGTAAAACAACCATTCTTATAAAACCCTATCAAACAGGCATTCAAGCGCCGCCGACCTTACAAAAGTTCATAAAAAAAGGATTTACAAGGACTGAATCCTTGCAAACCCTTTTCATTTCTGGTGGGCGATACAGGATTTGAACCTGTGACTTCCACCGTGTGAAGGTGGCACTCTCCCGCTGAGTTAATCGCCCCAAAAGCGACCCTACATATAAAGGGCCATGGCCCGTCAAGTCAAGGTTTTTTTCTGGCCGACACGCGCTTCAGATACCGGGCCGGGGGCGCATCGACGGCCGTTTGACAATGAACCAGGGATTGAGCAGATCCGCCTTGTTGTAGGCAAGCGCGCTGCCGTCATCATAGCGGACGACCTGGGCGCCGCTGGCCACGGCAATGGCCTGTCCCGCCGCCGTATCCCATTCCATGGTAGGCCCCAGTCGTGGGTAGATATCCGCCCGGCCTTCCGCCACCCGGCAGATTTTCAGAGAACTCCCGGCTGAAATAAAATCCACGCGGCCATGCTGGCGCCGCATACTTTCCACATAGGCTTCCAGTTCCGGGGTGGCGTGGGAGCGGCTTCCCATGATGGTGACGGGACGCACCTGCTCCGGCTCCAGGGGCAACCGCCGGGCTGCCCTCAACAACAATGCCAGATTGTCGTCTCGGCCGGGCCACCCCGCATCCATACCCGCCTGACCGCAGGCGCCGATCTTATAAGCGCCCCGCTCCAGGTCGGCAAAATAGAGGGTGTCGGTCACCGGAACGAAAATAACCCCCAGGGTGGGTCGCCCCCCTTCCACCAGGGCAACGTTCACGGTGAACTCGCCGTTGCGCTTGATAAACTCTTTGGTGCCGTCCAGCGGATCGACGATCCACAGCCGCGGCCACCCTTTTCGTTCATCAAAGGGGATATGACGTCCCTCTTCGCTGAGTACCGGGATGCCGAGGGCGCCGATGCCGGCCAGGATGATTTCATGGGCACGCCGGTCCGCCAGGGTCAGGGGGGAATCGTCGGCTTTCTTCTGCACATCCAGGTGCGATGATTCATAGACCGCGAGGATGGCCTTGCCGGCGGCAAGGGTGCAGGCTATTGCGCTGACCAACAATTTCGATCGGTTCTGCATGGGCCGTTTTCCTGTAATGAAAATGGAAGCGTCTGTTTTTATCCCATCCCCGGCCGGGATTGTCCAGATTATTTCTCGAGAGGCGGGTTGCTTCTTTTTTGGGCTCGATATAAAAATGAGTAGATCCCGTTAAGAAAAGGAAACCGCCATGTTGACTGATACGGATCGGGATGTCATGGGCGGCGTGGCCCGGCGCAACTGGGCCAGAAACCCCAACGCCATGCAGGTGGCCGCCGCTTACAATGCAGACAAGGACAACGGCGATCAGATTACGATTCCCTTTCTGGTCGATGACGACACCCTGGATGCAGCCGTGGCTGAACACACGCCTGCGCACACCCCTCAGGGAGAGGACCGGCGACCATGAGACCCCTGCTGCTGGATAAAGCCACCATCACCATCGACGACCTGGCAGCGGTTGCCCGTTTGAACCGCCGGGTCACGGTTTCAGCCGCCGGCAAGAAACGGGTGGCGAGAACCAGTGCCCTGATCGAACGCTGGGTCAAGGAGAAACGGGTTATATACGGCATCACGACCGGTTTTGGCGCGCTGTGCAATGTGACCATTTCCGTCAACGACACACGACGGCTGCAGGAAAACATCCTCATGAGTCACGCCGCCGGGGTGGGCAACCCCCTGCCCGGGTCGGTTGTACGGGCGATCATGGCCCTGCGGGTGCACGACCTGTGCATGGGCTATTCCGGCTGTCGCATGGAGACGATTCGGTACCTGCTCGCTTTTCTCAATCATGGGCTGACGCCGGTGGTGCCCGAGAAGGGCTCGGTGGGCGCCAGCGGCGATCTGGCCCCGACAGCGCACCTGGGCCTGGTATTGATTGGCAAAGGCGAAGCCGATTATCAAGGCAAGCGCCTGTCCGGCGCTGCGGCGCTCGATCAGATCGGTTTGCCCCCGCTGGCCCTGGCGGCGGGAGAGGGCCTGGCCCTGATCAACGGCACCCAAGTCATGACGGCCATCGGCGCGCTGGTAGTGCATGATGCCTTGCGCCTCTCCAAAATGGCGGACATCGCCTGCGCCATGACCCTGGAAGTGCTCATGGGCTCCAAGAGTGAATTTGACCCGCGCATCCACCACGTCCGCCCCCACCCGGGGCAACTGGTCACCGCGGACAACATGCTGCGCCTGACCGAAGAGAGCCAAATCATCGCTTCCCACGAAGGGTGCGCCCGGGTCCAGGACGCCTACACCCTGCGCTGCGCCCCCCAGATCCATGGCGCCAGCAAGGATGCGGTGACTCATGCCCGTCGGGTGATTCAGATCGAAATCAATTCAACCACCACCAACCCCCTGATTTTCGCGGATACCGAAGAGGTGCGCCTGGGAGGCAATTTCCACGGTCAACCGATTGCCATGGCCGCCGATTATCTCTCCATGGGATTGGCGGAACTGGGCAGCGTTTCCGAGCGACGCATCGAACGGCTGGTCAACCCCCAGCTCAGCGGACTGCCCGCCTTTCTGATCAACGATGGCGGGATCAACTCGGGCTACATGATTGCCCAATATGCAGCCGCAGCCCTGGTATCGGAAAACAAGGTGCTGGCTCACCCGGCCTGCGTGGACTCGATCCCCACCTCCGCCAACAAGGAGGACCACGTCAGCATGGGGACCATCGCCATCCGCCAGAGCCGCGAAATCCTGACCAACGTCGAAACCGTCATCGCCATCGAACTGCTCTGTGCGGCCCAGGCCTACGATCTGCTCACCCAAAAACAGCACCTGACGGCCGGCAGGGGCACCCGCGAAGCCTACCGAATCATCCGCCGCCATGTGCCTTACATGGCTCAGGATCGGGAATTGTTCACGGACATGGGGATCATGGCCCGCGTGCTGCGTTCCGGAGAAATTCTTGAGGCTGTCGAGGCGGTGGTGGGTCGGATCAAAGTCGCCGCTTGAGAATCCGGCCCCGGTACGACCGACCAACGCCACGCGCTGGGGAAGGCGCTTGCCGGGTCCATCGACCATTTGGCTGTTGACCCTCGCCGCGCTGGTTGTTATGAATACAGCGCGCCGATTTTCCCGGCATCAGTCGATTTTATCAATCGAGCAGGATCATCGACCCGAAATGGACGATACTGAAAACACCGACGCGATAGCGGATAACATTTCTCTTACTTCACCACCGACCGCTGCAACCGTCTTTCCCGATCGTTACGCGGTCAAGGCGGTGGGTTCAGACCGAGTGTTGACCTGCCTCGAAGCCCCCAATCTGCAGGTGATCATCAAGGCCGGCCTGGCCTTCAGCGCATCTGCCGCCCGCAAAGCCCTGCCGGGAACGATATTCCTGGATGGCGTCGCCCAAACCGAGCCGTTCCTGGATCACGAAAAGAAAATTTACAATCTGGACCACCACGAGGGGTGCGTTCGCACCTTCACCCTGGCCACCTGCGAGCAGGCGCTGATCATGTGCGTGAAAGGTCTGGATCTGCGTGAACGGGAGTGGAAAATTTTTGCCAATGACCCGGACCTGGACACCATTCTGGCCATCTGGATCATTCTCAACCACCAACGGATCAACAACAAAGACGCGATCCATCGGCGCTCTCTCTTCGCGCTGGTACGGCTGGAGGGGATTATCGATTCCCTGGGTCTGGAAATGCGCGAGTTGAGCGGTTTGCCGACCGACCTGATCCAGCGGCTGATGCGGGTCATCGACCGCCTTCGGGCTGACGAGCTGGAATTGAAGAAGGCCGGGGAGTGGGCCAAAACTGATTTCGTAGATTTCACCGTCGGCATCCTTCGCAAATTGGATCAGTTTTTGATCAAATTGCAGGAGCTGGACGACTTCAAGGGCGTCGAGGAACTGGCTCGAATAGAACTGACCAACAATCGCATTGCGGTGGTGGTGGCTTCGGATTTGGGCATCTACGAGTTAGAGCCCCACCTGACCAAACTCTACGGCAACCGGCTGGGGTGGGTGGCGTTGCAAAGAGGCACCACGGACTATACCCTGAGGCAGGTCGACCTGTTTATGCCGGTCAATCTGGAGGACGTCTACCAGCGCTTGAACTTCATGGATCCAGCCATCAAAGGGCGTATTGACGTCAGCCGCTGGGGTGGATCCGGGGATATCGGCGGCTCACCCAGGGATAACGGCACCCGGCTCACTCCCGGGGAGATCGTTTCAGCCTGCCGGGATGTCATTGAAAAGCGCAGCGACATTCGCCATATCAAACGATTTTTAACCAGCGCGGCCCTTTCGATGCTCATTGTGATAGCCGCCGTTGCCACCGGTCAGAACTGGCAGCCGGCCCGCTGGCTTGGACGGGAAGTAGCGGGGGTGTACACCCACAGTCCGCTTTTCGGATTTCACGCGGCTCTGTTGATCTTTACCACGATTACGCTCTGCGCGGTGGGCCTTCGCCGCCCATGGCAGTTCGGCATCATGCTCCCTGCTGGCAAAGATTGGTGGAGCATTCTGCCCCTCGCCATTCTCTGTGGATTGAGCGGGGGGATTCCCCTGCCCGATCAAACGATCTTTGTCTCTGAACCGGTCTTGGCCTGGGCCATCACCCTGCTGCTGATTCCGCTCTCAGTGGAGCTGTTGTTCAGAAGTCTGGTTCACGGCATGATGGCGCAGCTGGCTACCATTCAGGACTGTCGAAGCAGCTGGTTTTTCTCCGAGCCCACCATCGGGTCCGCGCTGTTATATGCGGCTGCGGTCGGCCTTCAGGTCACGTTGATGTCGGGTGACCCCCTGGCAACCCTGACCAGTCTCAACCTGCTCAAATATACCGCTGTTGCAGCCATATTCGGCGTTGGAGCCGGCATGATCCGCGAGCGGTCTCACAGCATCCTTCCGGCCTGGTTGTTTCACGCCGTTGCCCTGACCACCGCACTGCAGGTCTTTGGACACTTCTGACTCGGTGAAATTAAAAAAAAACCTGGTTACCCTCAACGGCCTTGAGGGAGCGATCCAAATCCGAAGGAATGCACACGGCATCCCCGAGATCAGCGCACCCTCGACGGCCGACCTCATGCGGGGTTTGGGCTGGGTCCACGCCAACGACCGTCAACTGCAGACCTTGCTGACCCGTATGCTTCTGCAGGGCCGGGCGGCTGAACTGCTCAAAGCCGACGAATCCCTGATCGCCCTCGACACCTACATGCGGAGAATGAATTTTCTGCCCGACCCTCAACGGCAGCTCGACCGACTGGAACCGGGAACCCGGTCGGCCATGAACGCCTATGTGCGCGGATTCAATGATTGGATGGCGGAAAACAGCCCGGTTTTTGAGTTCAAGCTGCTCGGATACCGTCGCCCGGAGCCCTACCTAGTGACCGATTGTCTGCTGCTTGGAAAGGCGTTCGGTTTTTTGGGGCTGGCCGATATCCAGGCCAATATGGAAAAATTGCTGGTGGAGATGGTCCAGCATGGACTTTCGGAAGCCAAACTAAGAGAGCTGTTTCCTTATCTGACCGATCCAATTGATCGGGCGTTGCTCGCACGGGTGACCCTCGCGCCACCCTTGGTACCGCAAGCGGTCGAATGGCTCAACCGGCTCCCGCGCTTCAAGGCCTCCAACAACTGGGCCATTTCCGGCCGGCATAGCCGCTCCGGTTTCCCAATCTTGTGCGGCGATGCGCACCAGGCGGTCAACCGCCTACCCAACGTCTGGCAGGAGGTCGTCCTCAGGCTGCCCGGCAACACCCTGGTCGGAGCCAGCATACCCGGTGTTCCCGGGTTGATCATGGGTCGCAACCGTCATCTGGCCTGGAGCGCAACCCATGCCTTTATGGATATGCTGGACTACCGCATCGAGCACTGTCGGGAGGGTCACTATTACCGCCAAGCGGGTTGGAAACCCTTTGCCGTTCGCCAAGAAGCGATCAAAATCAAAAACCAGCCCACCCGCCACATCAGCGTCTATGAGAATGAATACGGCCTGCTGGAAGGTGACCCGCATCGCCAGGGCCACTACCTGGTGCTTGCATGGTCCGGCGCCTGCGGTTGTGGGGCGCGGGATTTTGACGCACTGATCCAGGTAATGGCAGCCCGCCATGTCGAAACCGCCATGGCGCTCTTTCGTCAGATGGAAGCGCTGGCCATGAACTGGGTTCTGGCAGACACCCACGGGAACATCGGCTATCAGATGAGTGGTCGTCATTTCAGGCGACCGCCAGGGATCAGCGGCCTGCTGCCAGTGCCCGCGTGGGATGCACCGGTCGCTGGCTGGGGATTTAACGACCCCGACGACCTGCCGCAGGTTTTCAATCCGCCTGAGGGCATCATTGCCACCGCCAACCAGGATCTCAATTATCTGGGGCGGTCGCATCCCATCAACCTGGCCATGGGGGCCTACCGCGCCGATCGCATCACCCAGCTGCTGGAAAGCGGGAGCGAACTGGATACGGCGTACATGAAGGACATGCACTACGACCTCTACTCATTGCAGGCGGAGCGGCTGATGGCCATCATCCTGCCGCTGCTTCCCGACACCGCAAACGGCCGCCTGTTGAAAAAATGGGATCTGCGTTACTCCCCCGACTCCGTGGGGGCGACCCTCTTTGAATCGGTTTATCGGGCCATCATCGACGTGGTGTTCGGCGATCACGGCCTGGGGCGGGATGGCGTGAATCGCATTTTCACTGAAACCGGCCTTTTCAACGACTATTACGGCAATCTGGACCGAATTCTGGCGATGCCGTCATCTGCCTGGTTCGAAGGGCAATCGCGGGAAACACTATTCAAGCAGGGCATCGAAGCCGGTCTTGCTGCTGAAGCGGCGCCATACGGCCAGACGCGGTCCATCACCCTGGCCCACCTGCTCTTCGGCCGCCGCCTGCCTCGGTTTCTTGGATTCGATTTCGGCCCCATCGCCCTGCCCGGATCCCGGGCCACCATAGTCCAGGGACAGACGTTCAGCCATGGCGGGCGACTGACCACCGTCGGTCCCACCTACCGCTTCATCGCCGACCTGGCCGGTGATGAAATCCATACCAATCTAGCCGGTGGCCCATCGGACAGACGCTTCTCCGAATGGTATCTCAGCGACCTTGAAAACTGGTATGAGGGAAATTACAAGGTCTTGAAGTGAAAAAGGGGAACCTGATCCTGATCGGTATGCCCGGCGCCGGGAAAAGCACCGTTGGCGTGCTTCTGGCCAAGCGCCTGGGGGTTGCCTTTTTGGATACGGACATCCTGATGCAGACGGGAGAGGGCGTTTTCCTTCAGGAAATCATAACCCGGCAGGGCATCGTCGGGTTCCGCAGCATCGAAGAACGTTATCTGCTCACCATCGGACCCGCGTGCGGAGTCGTGGCTACCGGCGGCAGCGCCGTCTACAGCGCAACCGCCATGACCCACCTCAAATCGGTGGGCCCGGCGGTCTACCTGAAAGTCGGCCTGGCAGCGTTAAAGCGCCGCCTGGGCAACCTGGATGAACGGGGCGTCCTGAGAGTGCCCGGCCAGAGCATCGAGATGCTTTACAAGGAGCGATGCCCCCTATACGAGACATACGCGGATATCACCGTTGCCAGCGCCGCTGCGACACCGGAACAGGTTGTAACGGCGATTCTGGAGCAACTGCGACGGCCTCGGGCCGGTATGGCTTACGGTCAGCCCACCTGAGCCGTGCACTTGATCTCCACACACCCACCTTTGGGAAGGGCGCTGACCTCAACGGCGGCACGGGCCGGTTTGTGGGCGGAAAAATACTCGCCGTAAATGGCGTTGAAGGCCATAAACTGCCGCATGTCGGTAAGAAACACCTCCACAGCGACTACCTGCCCGAGGCTGCTGCCGGCAGCGGCCAGCACCTGCTTGATATTCTCCAAAGCCTGGCGGGCCTGACTTTCCAGGCTCTGCCCCACTAGATCGCCGGTTGCTGGGTTCAAGCCCAGCTGACCGCTGACAAAAACAAAGTCCCCAGCGATCACCGCCTGGGAATAAGGACCGATGGCCGCGGGGGCATTGTCGGTATGAACTGTCTGCAAGGGCATCGCAACTCTCCTTTTCTATGAACCAAGACCGCCCCGCCAGGGGTGGGGCCGCTGATCGGGTGAGCCTACCAAAATAATGGCTCCGGCACAACGGGTATCCTGTCGAAGGTTCTTCTTCCTGCTTCCATGGTGCTGCAGCAAGCTCGACAAGCGCTCACCTTGAAATGCTTTTTACGAATCCGTCAAGGTTGATAAGGGCCTAAAAAGTCGAATTTTTCGCTTCTTGAGGGTTTCGGGGCGCGATTTTGGTGGCGGGTAAATTGCAAGAACTCGTCGCAAGCTTCTCAAACAGCTTGCAATTTTTAACGCCTCCCCCAAAACCCTCAATGGCGCTCAAAATTGACTTTCTACGAGACTGTCAAGGTTGAACATTTCAACTATTGGTGTTATTCTCGCACGAGCTTGTGCCTGAGCTGGGTGTTTCAAATTTGTCAGCATCCCAATTCTGCAACCCAATCTGAAGCGAAAATGAAAACCCTGACCATCGACGCAATCTTGTCCAACC
>JAWOIA010000024.1:0-3974 GCA_046484885.1 Desulfosarcina sp.
CTCCTCCAGCAGCAACTCCAGGACAAAGGCCTGATCATCCACGATGGGGTATGTCTTGGGATGCAGTCGTGGAAACAGATACAGAGCGGCCTTGGGCTTGACACAGGTCACACCCGGGGTCGAGGTAATCATGTCATAGGCCAAATCCCGCTGCTTGCGCAGCCGCCCACCGGGAGCTTGACGCCCACCACGGCCATCATCGAACCGCCAATCGTGGACAACATCCCGCGAGCGCCTTCCGCCCCGGCGCCGAACATGCGCGGCCAACGGGCTAGCCATCGGTGACTCCCGGCGGAGTCTGCTTCGATCAACGCTATCGCGAAGGCAATGCTGACCACGGCAATCAGCGCAGGCAGAAACCAAAGACTCGACCGCAGATTGCTCCAGCTTTGCTTGAACTTATTCATGGGGCAGCTCCCATTTCCAATTCCGGATTTCGGGCATGTCCTGTCCGTGCTTGTCAATATATGCCTTGTGGTCCAGCAGCTTGTCGCGAAGAAACTGTTTGGCGTAGGCGGCCCGTGAACCCAAACTCGGCACCCGGTCAATTACGTCGCCGGCCAGGTGGAAGCGGTCGAGATCGTTCAACACCACCATGTCGAAGGGCGTGGTGGTGGTTCCTTCTTCCTTGTACCCACGAACGTGCAGGTTCTGATGGTTGGTTCGCCGATACGTCATCTGATGGATCAGCGAAGGATAACCGTGGAAGGCAAAAATGATGGGCTTGTTTTTGGTAAACAAGGTATCGAAGTCCTTGTCGCTCAGTCCATGAGGATGCTCGCTCTGCGGCTGCAGCGTCATCAAGTCCACCACGTTGATGACCCGGATCTTGAGTTCCTGGAAGTGCTGTCGCAGGATCTCGACAGCCGCCAGCGTTTCCAGCGTGGGCACATCGCCGGCACACGCCAGGACGACATCCGGCTCTTCACCCTTGTCGTTGCTGGCCCATTCCCAGATGCCGATGCCGGCGGTGCAATGCTTGATGGCCGCGTCCATATCGAGCCATTGGAGCTCCGGCTGTTTGCCCGCGACGATGACATTGACGTAATTACGGCTTCGCAGGCAATGGTCGGTGACCGATAGCAGGGTGTTGGCATCCGGCGGCAGATAGACGCGGATGATTTCCGCCTTCTTGTTCGCCACGTGGTCGATGAAGCCCGGGTCCTGATGGCTGAAGCCGTTGTGGTCCTGCCGCCAGACGTGCGATGACAGCAGATAGTTCAGGGAAGCAATCGGTCGTCGCCACGGAATCTGGCCCGCCACCTTGAGCCACTTGGCGTGCTGGTTGAACATCGAATCGATAATGTGAATAAAGGCTTCATAGCATGAGAAAAAGCCGTGGCGGCCTGTCAGCAGGTAACCTTCCAGCCAACCCTGGCATTGGTGTTCGCTGAGCATCTCCATCACCCGGCCATCGGGACTGACATGGTCGTCGATGGGAATGGTTTGCGCGGTCGAGCAACGGTTCGTCACCTCGAACACGGCGGCCCAGCGATTCGACGCGGTTTCGTCCGGGCTGAAGATGCGAAAGTTGCGCGCGCCAGCGTTGAGCGTGAGCACGTCGCGGATAAACTGACCCTGGACGCGTGTGCTTTCGGCCTCCACGGCTCCGGGCTTCTCAACCTTTACCGCGTAATCTCGGAAATTCGGCATTCTAAGGCCGTGAAGAAGGATCCCGCCATTGGCATGAGGGTTGGCACCCATGCGCCGCGTTCCTTTGGGGGCCAGCTCAGCCAGTTCGGGGATGAGCCTGCCGTTCTTGTCAAATAACTCATCAGCCTGAAAACTTTTCATCCATTGTTCTAAAATGTTCAAATGCTCAGGCTTCGCCACAAAATCTGGAATCGGCACCTGGTGCGCGCGAAATGTGCCCTCGATGGGCAGGCCATCAACCACCTTCGGACAAGTCCAGCCTTTCGGTGTCCGTAAGATGATCATCGGCCACTGTGGACGCTTCTTGAATCCTTCAGCACGTGACGTCATCTGAATGTCTTTAATCTCTGCGACGATCGAATCGAGGGTCGCAGCCAGAAGGAGATGGACTTTCAGGGGATCGTCGCCCTCAACAAAATACGGTTTGTAACCGTAACCGCGGAAAAGCTGATTCAATTCTTCGTGATCGATGCGCGCCAACACGGTGGGACCGGCAATCTTGTAGCCGTTTAAGTGCAGGATGGGCAACACGGCGCCATCATGGATCGGATTGAGAAATTTATTTGAGTGCCAACTGGTGGCCAGCGGGCCTGTCTCGGCTTCACCATCACCCACCACACAGGCAACGATCAGGTCAGGATTATCGAATGCGGCGCCGTAGGCATGCGATAAAGAATAACCAAGTTCACCCCCTTCATGAATGGAACCCGGTGTTTCCGGCGCCGTGTGACTGGGGATGCCGCCGGGAAAAGAAAATTGGGTGAAGAGCCTTTTCAGGCCCTCTTCGTCCTGGGATATGTCCGGGTATAACTCGCTGTAAGTGCCTTCCATGTATGTGTTGGCGACGAGTCCCGGCCCGCCATGCCCGGGTCCTGTGATATAAATCATGTTCAGGTCATACTGTTTGATGATCCGGTTGAGATGGACATAAATAAGGTTCAGACCGGTCGTTGTGCCGAAATGGCCCAGCAATCGCGGTTTCACATGCTTCAGCTTTAACGGTTTTTTCAGCATCGGATTGTCGTAGAGATAGATCTGGCCGACCGACAGATAATTGGCGGCGCGCCAATAAGCGTTCATCTTTCGCAGCAGATCGGGCGACAATGGCTTGCCCGTTATTTTCATCTTTTCCGTTTTCACGGCGATGTTCTCCTCAAACCCCTTTTTCACCTTCATAACAATGGTTTTTTCAGATACTTTTTTTGTTTTCATGACAATGTTCCTTCCTTCAGTCTCAGCAACCGCGCGTTGATGGCCACAATCACCGTGCTCGCGGACATCAGCACGGCACCCAGGGCGGGGCTGAGCAGCACGCCCCACGCGTAAAGCGCGCCGGCGGCCAGCGGAATGGCGACGACGTTGTAACCCGTGGCCCAGAAAAGGTTCTGAACCATCTTCCGATACGTGGCGCGCGAAAGCTGAACGACGGCCACGACATCCAGCGGATTGCTCCGCACCAGAATAACGTCGGCGGTTTCCACCGCCACATCGGAACCGGCCCCAATGGCGATGCCCACATCCGCCTGCGCCAGCGCCGGGGCGTCGTTCACGCCGTCGCCGGTCATGGCCACCAAAACGCCCCGGGACTGGACCTCTTTCACTTTGGCGGCTTTGTCCCGGGGCAGAACTTCGGCGAAGTATTCATCAAGTCCCACTTGATCCGAGACCCATTTGGCCGTCGCTTGGTTATCGCCGGTGAGCATCATGCAGCGGATGTTCAACGCCTTTAGGGCATCGATCGCTTGCTTCGCCTCGGGTCGGACGATGTCGGCCAGGGCAATCGCTCCTTTCAACTTCCCGTCAACGAGGATAAACACGACCGTCATGCCTTGGGCTTGCAGCGGTTCGACGCGCTTGTCGCTGAGATCGATGTTTTGTTCGCGCAAGAAGCCCGGGCTAACCACCCTAATATCTTTGCCCTCGACTCTGCCTTCGGCGCCTTTACCCGGGATGCTTTTAAAATTTTCGACGGGCAGTCTCTTTTCCGAAGCAGCGGCGATGCCCTTGGCGATCGGATGTTCGGAACTGGCCTCCACCGAGGCCGCGTATTGCCGCAACGTTTCCTCGTCGATGTCCTCGCTCAGCACCAGTGTGTCGGTCACGCCAAAGCGGCCCTCGGTCAGCGTGCCGGTCTTGTCGAAAATGATGGCTTTTATGTTCCGCGCACGCTCGAACGCCACGCGATTGCGAAGGAGCAGGCCGTTGCTCGCGGCCAGGGCCGTGGAGACGGCCACCACCAGGGGCACTGCAAGACCAAGCGCATGCGGACAGGTGATCACCATCACGGTCACGGCGCGTTCAATGGCGAAGGCAAACTCATG
>JAWOIA010000167.1:0-23630 GCA_046484885.1 Desulfosarcina sp.
GCCGATCCTCGCCCCGCCTATATGAACGGCCGTTCGCAAAGAACCGCTTTCGGTCTGCGGCTCTATGACGTCAACGTGCGCTGGGAGGTTCGGGAGGGAGCCATCCTCGTGGGGAGTGTGGAAAGGGCAGGGGCCGAGGGGCCGAGGGGTCGAGTGAAGGGCAACGGATAAGGCCAAAAGATTGAACGTCCAACATCGAACGTTCAACGTTCAACGTCCAATGAAAGGGCTGAAGGGCAAAGGGATCAGGACTGAGGGATGAGGACTGAGGACTGAGTAGAAGGACGGGCAAAAGAAAAAAGATTGAACGTCCAACATCGAACGTCCAACGTTCAACGTCCAATGAAAGGGCTGAAGGGCAATTTTGAATTTTGAATGAAGGAACCAAAAAAGCCAATTGAAATAAAGGGGCCAAGTGAAGGGCAACGGATAAGGTCAAAAAATTGAACGTCCAACATCGAACGTCCAACGTTCAACGTCCAATGAAAGGGCTGAAGGGCAAGAGATAAGGTCAAAAGATTGGTTAGTTCTTTGGGTTGGTTTTTTCCTTCTGGCTTCTGGCTTCTTCTTTTTATTGAACGTTGGACGTTGAGCGTTGGACGTTGAACGTTCAGTTTTTTCACTCAGTCCTCAGTCCTCAGCACTCAGTCCTGGTCTTTTCATACTCAGTCCTTATCCCTTGTTCCCGCCCGATAACATTGCTCAAATGCACAAATTCGGCTACGGAGAGACTCTCCGCCCGGCGCATGGGGTCGATACCGGCAGCCCTGAGCAGCCCTTCACACCGGTCCGGAACCAGTTCGAGATCGCTCTGGGACAAGGCGTTTTTGAGGGTTTTGCGCCGTTTGCCGAATGCCGCCTTGACCACCTGGAACAGCAGCGCCTCATCATCGGCCGCAGGGGGCGCTGGAGCGGCGAACCGGATGCCCACCACGGTTGAATCGACCTTGGGAACGGGGAAAAACCGCGACGCACTCACCTGCATCAGCACCTGCGGCCGGGCACAATACCCCAGCATGACCGACAAGCGGCCGTAGCGCTTGGAGCCGGGCCCGGCGCACACACGCTGGGCCATCTCCCGCTGGAGCATCAGAACGGCCCGGTCGATACCGCTTCGGGCGTGGATCAACTGGACCAAGACCTGGGATGAAATGTTGTAAGGCAGGTTGCCCAGCACCACCAGGCGCCGACCGGCCTCACGGGCAACCGACACCAAATCCACCCGCAGGATGTCCCCTTCACGGATATCGACATTATCAATTGCGGCGGCCGACAGCTCCGAGCGCAGCAGGCCAACGATGCGGGCATCCTTATCGACGGCAATGACCCGATGGGCCACAGCGGCGGCGGGGGCGGTCATGGCTCCCAGGCCGGGGCCGATCTCCAGCACCACATCCTCACCGCCGATGGCGGCCTGGTTGACGATGGCCCGGGCCACGCTGGGATCGTTGAGAAAATTCTGCCCCAGCTGCTTTCTGGCCCGGACATTTCCGGCGCTCAACAGGGAGCGGGGCGACCTCATGGTCCAGGCTCGCAATCGGAGGCGGACCGTCGCCGGAAGGTGTAAAAAATGCGGAAAGTGACGAAATAGACCACCACGCTCACAACCGCCCCGATGGCCACACCGCCCAAAACCATGGCCCAGGCGACCTCCATGCCCAGGGCAATCAGCTCCGGAATCGAGTCAAAGGCAAGGCTCTCGAGCGCTGGCGGGCGACCTATCAGCAGGCTGCCTAGTTTGTAGTTGGCAAAGTAGACCACAGGAATCGTCAGCGGGTTGCTAAACAAAGAACCGAGGGCTGCAGCTGTTTTATTGCCCCGCACCACATAGGCCAGGAAAACGGCAGCAATCGTCTGCAGCGGGATGATAGGGGCAAAGGAGGCAAAAATGCCCAACGCCATACCCAAGGCGATCGGGTGGGGGTCGCCCTCCAGTTGGCGGATACGGACCAGCAACTGATTCAAGCGCTCCCGGGGGCCCCGCAGCACCGGTGATTTCACCTTGCGTCGCGATGGTGTCGACTTCATGGCTGCGGCGCGCATCCCTTCACAAAAGGTCCCAGGCACCCGGGTCCAGAGGCACGGGCATGGTCCAATTTGCACGCTCATCGGTTCTTTTTTCGTTCCCGGTCCAGTTCACGCGCCTGATCGCGGCGCCGGATGGTTTCGCGCTTGTCGTGCTGCTGCTTGCCCCTGGCCAAGGCCAGGCTGAGCTTGACCGTGGCGCCCTTGAAATAGAGCTTGAGCGGAATCAGGGAGTAGCCCTTTTCGTTGACCTTGCCGTAGAGCTTTTTGATTTCGTAATGGTGCAGCAGCAGCTTTCTGGGGCGCAGGGGGTCGTGATTGTCGTAATAGGCAAAAGGGTAGGCCGAGATGTGCATCTGGTAGATAAACACCTCACCGTTTTTGATCCGGGCATAGGAGTCCTTCAGGTTGGCCTTGCCCATGCGCAGGGACTTGACTTCGGTTCCGGCCAGCATGATCCCCGCCTCAACGGTATCTTCGATCAGGTAATCGTGGCGGGCTTTGCGGTTTTCAGCCACCATTTTAATGGGTTGCTTGTCCAAGGGGTTACCGCTCCTGTGGTTCGGTCACGAGCTGCGAGACTGCGGCACCGAAGTGTCGCTCCAGCAGCGCCTGGGCCTGATCGGGGGTGCTCGTGCCCATTACCGCAGCCATTACCTCGCGGGCATCTGCCACGTCAATGGAACGGACGGCGTTTTTCACAGCGGGGATGGACTGGGGGTTGGTGCTCAATTCATTCACCCCCAGCCCCAGCAAAAGAGGTGCAAACAGCGGCTCGCCGGCCATTTCACCGCACATGTAAGTCGGGATCCCGTGTTCCCGGCCCACATCACAGGTTCGCTTGATCATCCGCAAAATGGCCGGGTGCAGCGGTTGGTACAGGTGAGCCACGTGCCGGTTGCCCCGGTCGATGGCCAGGGTGTACTGGATCAGATCGTTGGTGCCGATGCTGAAAAAGTCAACCTTGGGGGCCAGGATATCGGCGGTGACCGCCGCCGAGGGCACTTCAATCATAATCCCGACCGGAACCCGGCGATTGTGGGCCACACCCTCCCGTTGCAGGCAACGGGCAACGTCGTCCAGGAGCTGAATCGTCTGCTCCACCTCTTCAATGCCCGAAATCATAGGGACCAGAATACGCACATTGCCGTAAACCGCTGCCCGAAGGATCGCACGCAGCTGGGTTTTGAATATCTCGGGCTTGTTGAGGCAATAGCGAATGGCCCGCAATCCCAGGGCCGGGTTGGCTTCCTCGTTGTCCCGGATATAGTTCAGCGCCTTGTCGCCATTGATGTCCAGGGTCCGAATGGTCACCGGGCGGTCACCCATCACGTCAATCACGTCTTTGTAATTTTCAAACAGCATCTCTTCGCCGGGGAAATCGCGGCGGCTGAGATACTGAAACTCGGTCCGATAGAGGCCGACACCGTCACCGCCGTTATCCAGGACGGACACGACCTCCTCGGGCAGTTCGATGTTGCCCAGCACTGAAATCCGAAGCCCGTCGCCGGTCTGAGCCGGCAAGTGGCTGTTTCTGACCATCAAGGCCCGCTGGATTTCGTATTGCTCCCGGCGCTCCTCGGTCGCCAACAAGGTCTGCTCGGTGGGGTTGACCACCACGAACCCGGTTTTGCCGTCTACGATCAGCAGATCATCGTTGTTGATGGTCAAGGTGGCGTTGCCCACCCCAAAAACAGCCGGTATCTGGAGGGTGCGGGCGATAATGGCGGTATGGGAAGCATGACCCCCGCGATTGGTCACGAACCCCTTGATCCGTTCCAACTGGATCTGGCTGGTCTCCGCCGGCGACAGGTCCCGCGCCACCAGAATCACCCGTTTGTCAATGTGGGCAATATTGAGCGGGTCAGCACCCACCAGGTTCCCCATAATTCGGTCCGCGACATGGGTGACATCATCGACCCGCTGCCGGAGATAATCATCGGACATGCTTTCGAACTGGGGTTTGACCAGGGAAACCACTTTTTTCAGGGCCCACTCGGCGTTGATCCGCTCCTTCTCGATGACTTCAATGGTCCGGTCGTAGATCATCTTGTCTTCCAGCAGCAGCATGTGGGCTTCCAATATCTGGGCATGCTGACGAAACGCTTCCGGGGTATCCCCGATGATGCGGCGCAAGGCTTGCTGGGCCTTTTTCACCGCCGTCTTGAAACGGCTCACTTCGGCGCAAAGGGCTTCGGGCCGAACCTCATATTGTTTGACGACATCCACCCCCTCCTTGCCCACCAGGTAGGCTTTGCCGATGCAAATCCCGGGGGACCCGCCGATACCCTTGAGGATGATTTCGCGCTGTTCCTGATCTTCCATGGCCAATCTACTCTCCAAACCCCGAACGCACCAGCTCCGCGATGCGTGCAAGGGTATTCATGTCGGCTTCATCTTCGATACTGACGGTGATTTCCGTTCCCCTGGGGCAGGCCAATGCCAAGATATCGATGATGGAGGTTGCGTCGGCGGTTTGCGTCTCTTTGGTAACCCACACCCTGCCGCGGGCATCGGAGGCCAGCTTGGCCAGCCTGGCCGCTGACCGGGCGTGCAGACCCAGTTGATTGACGATCTGAAGGCGGATCGAATGGGGTGCTGTCATTTCGGTTTTAGACGCTCGCAACCCGCTCCTTTCCTGAAAAACCGCCACCAATCGGTCTTTAGGCGGATGACCGGGTCTTCCCGCAGACAGTAAAAGGGAACGCGCCCTTTTGAATCAAGCGGACACTATCTAGTGCCCATCCATAAACGGTTATTTCGCCCGATATCTTCGTTATGCTCAAAATTTTATCCTCGGAATATCAACTATATGCCTGTGGTAAAATTTTTCGCATGCCTTGATCTCGACCAAAATTCCTCGTTTCTGGATGGGCACTATCTATCAACCGCCGCCAACGATGTCAATGCGTAAACATTGACACCAGGGGTCCGCCACGGTATGCTGATTGCGAATAATATCAACCTAAGTTGAGCGTTTCCCATTTTGGTATCTTTAAAATGCAAAAGAATACACGGGGGTTATTTGCGTTTCGGTCGCCGAAATGGAAAACCCTCCGGGATTGTTGATCTTACCGCATCTACGGCGTCAGATGCCTTCGCGCATAGACGACTATAGCACAAAGCCATCTTCCTTGTATCTGCGGCAAGCTCGACAATCGCTCAACTTAGGATCAAGCAGGACTCGCCGCAGTCGACCAACCATGAACCCAACAACGGACATGGGGGCACAGCCGTGACCGAAACAGTGACCATTTTTGGAAAAAACACCTGACCCCACACCGTGGCGGCCCGTGAGGCTTACGCAAAAAAAAACCACACGATCGAGTATGTCAGTGTGGTCGACGACCCTCAAGCCCTGGAAAAGATGCTGGTCCTGTCCAAGGGCCAGCGAAAAATTCCCGTGATCGTCGACGGGGGCCACGTCAGCGTGGGGTACCAGGGAAAAGGGTGAACCATCTGAGGTCGGCGGCTGGATGCCGCCCCCCACCCACCGGAGTCAGTGCATGCAACAGCCGGGTTTACCCGCCACGATAGCCGCTGCGGCAGATCGTTTCCCGATCGATCCGGCATCCCAGCGCCAGAATGCCTCGCTGCAGGCCCTGCACGAGACCGCCCTGAGCCTGTTGGACAAGATCGACAAGGAAGAGCTGCTGGAGACGATCATCGAGCGCGCCGCCGCCCTCACCGGCACTGTGCACGGGTTTATCTATCTGCTGGACTCGCAGCGGCAGGTGATGCAGATGCGCGTCGGCAAGGGCTTATTTGCCGAACAGCTGGGTTTGACGGTACCCAAGGGGTACGGGATGGGTGGGACGGTTTGGCAAGCGGAAAAGCCCATGATCGTGACCGACTACCGTCACTGGCCATCCCGCCTGAACGATCCCGCCCTGGACCGCCTCAGGTCCATTGTGGGTATCCCCTTAAAATCCAACCGACAGGTTTACGGGGTCATCGGGCTGGCCCATGTGGAACCGGATCGCCGTTTCGACGACCAGGATCTTCAGTTGCTGGAGCGCTTCGCCGCCCTGGCGTTGCTGGCGCTGGAAAAGGCCGAACTCCACACAGAGTTGCGCCATGAACTCCAGGAGCGGCAAAAGGCCGAGGCCCGCATCCGTGAAAGCGAGCGGCGCTACCGCAATTTTTTGGAGTCGTCGCCCGACCCCGTCGTGGTGTACAACATGAAGGGCGTGGCCACTTACGTCAACCCGGCCTTTGAACAGACCTTCGGCATGTCGCGCGATGAGGTGCTGGGCGAACAGATCGATTTCGTACCGCCGGAGGCGTGGTCCGAAACCCGCAAGGCCATCCGATCCATGCTCAAAGGCCAGAAGATCAACCTCTTTGAAACCCAGCGCATGACCAAGGACGGCCGCAAACTGGATGTTCAACTCAGCTCCTGCCTTTACATGGACGAGGCGGGTCAGGCGGTGGGCAACATCGTCACCCTGCGGGATGTGACCGATCACAAGCGGGCCGAAGTGGCCCTGCGTAAATACCAGGACCGGCTCGAGGAGCTGGTCCACGAACGCACCACCGAGCTCAACGAGGCCAACCTGCGCCTGGCCCAAGAAGTCAAGGAGCGCAAAAGCACCCAGAAGACCTTGCTGCGCCGGGAAGTGGACCTGCAAGCCCAGTCCAGACATCTGGAGGAGGTCAACACCGCCCTGCGAGTGCTGCTCAAACAGCGGGAGGAAGACAAGGACGCGCTGCAGAAAAAAGTGCTCAACAATGTCAAGCAGCTGGTGCGGCCCTACCTCGAACAGCTTCAACAGACCCGCATGAGCACGCGGCAGCAGACCCTGGCGCGCATCCTGGAATCCAACCTGGACAACATCGTCGCACCCTTTCTCAGTCGGCTGTCGAACCGGTTTTCACATTTCACACCGGCGGAAATCCGCATCGCCAACCTGGTCAAGGAGGGCCGCAACAACGAGGAGATCGCCGGTTTGCTGCTCATTTCCAAAAATACGGTGCTCTTTCACCGTCACAATATCCGCAAAAAAATGAAATTGCTGCGGACCGCCGGCAATTTGCGGTCGCATTTGCTGACACTGGATGATTAGGGCCGATACGAACGAACATTTCGGAAACGAGGAGGCGCGGATGGCACTGAACACCTACTGGGCGGATAAATACGTCGAGAACCGGCGCTCAGCCGCCGAGGCGCTGCGCCTGATCAAACCGGCCCAGCGTGTTTTCATCGGCTCTTCCTGCGGAGAGCCTCAGCACCTGGTACGCGAGTTGTCCGAGCTGTCCGACCGGTTCAAACAGATCGAAATCATCCGGCTGATGACGTTGGAAACGACGCCCCTGACACTGATCGCCAACAAAAGCCAGGATCACAACCTCAACCTGCGCTCCTTTTATCTCGGCTCAGCCAAGCCCAGTGCGATTGCCCGCAACAAGCGCTTTATCACCCCAATCCACATGTCGGCCATTCCAAGACTGTTCAAAAGCCGCATGCTGCCGATCCACGTGGCCCTGATTCAGGTGTCGCCGCCCGACGACTTCGGCTGGATGAGTCTGGGCATTTCAGTTGACATCACCCTGGCGGCCGCCCAATCCGCCGATCTGGTCATCGCCCAGGTCAACACCCAAATGCCTCGGGTATTGGGAAACAGTTTCATCCATGTCAACGATGTCGATCTCTTTGTGGAGCACAGCGAAGCGCTGCTGTCCATCGGCGGGAACCCGGAGTTGGCGGCTGCCAACGACATGGCCCGCCTGATCGCCCAGCGCCTGATCGAGGACGGGTCCACCATCGCCATCGGGCTGGGAACCACCTCCGAATCGGTCATGCTGGCCCTGTCCGATAAAAACGACTTGGGCATTCACACCCTCTACATGACCGACGATGTCATGCGCCTGGTGGCCACGGGGGTGGTCACCAACACCAAAAAGGGGTTGCACGACGGCAAGTCCATCGCCTGCAGCGCCATCGGCTCATCCGACCTCTATGAATTTTTAAACGACAACCCCTCGGTCGAGTTCCACCCCTGCGACCATGTCTGCGACCCCGCCGTGATCGCCCGCAATCAGAAAATGGTCGCCATGAGCGTGGTCATGACCTTGGACCTGACCGGCCAGGTCGCCGCCGACGCCATGCCCAGCACCCATTTTTCCGGTGTGACCGGCATTTGCGATTTTATGCGCGGGGCCTTTCAGTCGCCCGGCGGCAAATCGATCCTCATGCTGCCCTCCACCGCCGCCCAGGGCAAGCAGAGCCGAATCGTACCGCTGCTGACCGATACGGCGGTGGTGGTCCCCCGCGGGGACACCCAATATGTGGTCACCGAATTCGGTGCGGTGAATCTTTTCGGTAAAAGCCTGCAAGAGCGGGCCATGGCCCTGATCAGCATCGCCCACCCCGAATTCCGTGAAGAGCTCTTTTTCGAGGCCAAAAAGATGGGCTTGCTGGGCAGCGACCGCACCTTGCACGAATCTATCCACGGGGTTTACCCGATCCACCTGGAGGAGACCATCGAAATCGATGGGGAAGCTGTGACGGTGCGACCCGTCAAACCGGTGGATGAGCGCCGCATCCAGGAGCACTTTTACAACCTGGAGGAAAATGATATCATCGCGCGGTTCTTTTACGACAAGACCAATTTTTTAAAGGAAGAGATGGAAGATGTCTCCCAGATCGATTACGTCAAGGACCTGACCATCGTAGCCCTGGTCGGCGAATTCGGTTTCGGCCGGGTAGTGGGGGTGGGCGAATATCTCATCGACCCGAACACCAATATCGCCGAAATCGCTTTTTCTATCAGCAAGGAGTACAAGCAAAAAGGCCTGGGCAAAATAATTTTAAAAAAACTGGCCGCCGCCGCCAGGGAAAACAGCATCGCCGGCCTGGTAGCCTACGTCGCGCCCGACAACAATGCCATGATCAAGCTCTTCAACCACCTGCCCTACCCCGTCACCACATCGTTCGATGGTGAGATGCTGGCGCTCAAATGCCTGTTTGATGAACCGAAATAAGGGACCCGGCAGCCGTCGACCGTCCCCAGACCTGGCCCGAAGAACCTGATTTTTCGGGAACGGCGACAGGCCATAGTAGTGGGCAGTTACCACTGTTTTACCGCTATTTTATTCACTTGACAAGCCCACCGATGTTGATTAAGCAATGAACTATTGGACCAACTTTATGGTTTGAACGGTGTTCATCCGTTAAAGGGCGTCCATCGCGCCCCACAACAGTCGATCCTTCACACCACCGATCACGAATGACGATTGCTGCCCTGGCAGGCGCGGATTTTTGTCGCGACAGGGTCTGACCATCCACCGGCTGAAGCACTCTCGCGACCCTTTCAGCCGCAACCGTCTCAACCAGGAAGGGGGGGCCGCAAGTTTGGTCGAATCGAATCCAGTCAACACCGGCGAAGTACTCCTGGAGCTCAAGGACATTCACATGTCCTTCGGCAAAGTGGCGGCCGTGGCGGGGGTCAGTCTGACCATCCGCCGAGGCGAGATCTACTCGGTCATCGGCCCCAACGGAGCCGGCAAGACCGTGATGATGAATTGCATCAACGGCCTGTACCGGCCCCAGAAGGGCGATATTATCTTCAAGGGGCAGCGCATCAACGGCTTGAAGCCCTACCAGCGCGCCTCCATCGGGATGTCCCGGACCTTCCAGAAAGTCGAGGTCTTCGGCGGCATGACGGTTCTGGACAACATCCGGCTGGGCCGTCACATCCATCAGAAAACCAACATCTTAAATGGGGCGATTTACGCCGGCAAGACCGCTCGGGAAGAGGTCGAACACCGCACGTTCATCGAAGAGGAGATCATCGATCTCCTGGAAATCGAGCACATTCGCTCCCGAACCACCGGCATGCTGCCCTACGGCCTGCAAAAACGGGTTGAGCTGGGCCGGGCCCTGGCCCTGGAGCCGGAGCTGCTGATTCTGGATGAGCCGCTGGCTGGATTGAACCTGGAGGAGGTTGAAGACATGGCGCGCTTCATCCTGGACATCAACCAGGAAAAGCGCTGGAAAGTCACGTGCCTGTTGGTAGAACACGACATGGGCGTGGTAATGGACCTTTCCGACCGCGTCTTCGTGCTCAATTTCGGCAACATGATTATGGAGGGCACGCCCAAAGAAGTCCAGAGCAGCCCTGAGGTGATCAAAGCCTATCTTGGCGAAGAGGACTTATATGCAACCCGAAAATAGCACCCCTTCCAACACCATCGACATCACACCGGAACTGACCATCCCCAAACTCTTCCTGCATCAGGCCAGCAAATTCGGGGCCGAACGGGTGGCCATGCGGGAAAAGGAGTACGGCGTCTGGCTGCCGATCTCCTGGCAGGACTACTTTCAGAATGTGAAATACCTCGCCTTGGGACTCATCCGCCTTGGGTTGGAGGACGGCGACAAGGTGGCCATGATCGGCGACAACCGGCCCGAGGGTTTGTGGGCCGAGATGGCGGCCCTGTGCGCCGGTGGGGTGGGGGTGTGGCTTTTCCAGGACTGCCTGATCGATGAAGTGCGCTACATCCTGGACCACTCCGACACCAAATTCCTCTTTGGCGAAGGCCAGGAGGAGGTCGACAAGGCCATGTCGGTCATGCACGAGTGCCCCAAGCTCAAAAAGATCATCTGGGATGACCCCAAAGGCATGCGCAGTTACAACCATGACTTTCTGATCAGCCTGCAGGAGGTTCAGGAGCTGGGCCGTGAGTTGGAAAAAGAGCAGCCCGGACTGTTTGAAGCGCACATCGCCAAGGGCCATGGGGAAGATGTGGCCCTGCTCTTTTACACCTCGGGGACAACCGCGCTACCCAAGGGGGCCCTGCTGTCCCACAACAACATGCTGACCATGGGCAAGCACCTGATGGAGGTGGACCCCTGCCTGCATACCGACGATTATGTCTCCTACCTGCCCTACGCCTGGATCGGCGAGCAGATGATGTCCATCTCCTGCGGCCTGCAGATCGGGTACACGCTCAATTTCCCTGAAGGGCCCGACACCGTCCAGCAAAATATCCGCGAGATCGGGCCGCATGTCATGTTTGCCCCACCGCGCATGTACGAACAGATGACCCGCACGGTGCAGGTCAAGTATCTCGACGCCACCTGGACCAAACGCAAGTTTTACGAATTTTCCAACTACGTGGGCTATAAGGTCGCCAATCTGAAATTCGATAAACAACCGGTGGCCTGGTATTGGAAAATCTTGGAAAAAGTGGCCTCGCTGAGCGTACAAAAAAAGCTAAAGGATCATCTGGGCCTCTCGCGCATCCGCAACGCCTACACCGGCGGCGCCGCCATGGGCCCGGACCATTTTCGCTTTTTTCACGCCCTGGGTGTCAACCTCAAGCAAATCTACGGCCAGACCGAGGTGGCCGGCATCTCGGTGGTGCATCGCACGGGCGACACCAAGTTCGACACCGTCGGTCACCCCATACCCGGCACCGAAATCAAGATCAGCGCGGAGGGTGAAATTCTCACCCGCAGCCCATCGGTCTTTTTGGGTTACTACAAAAACCCGGAGGCCACCGCCAAAACCCTTCTCGACGGCTGGCTCTATTCGGGGGACAAGGGGTTCATCGATGACGACGGCCACCTGGTGGTCTTCGATCGCACCAAGGACGTCTTCACCCTCACCAACGGCAAGCCCTTTGCCCCCCAGTACCTGGAAACGCGCCTCAAGTTCAGCCCCTACGTCAAGGACTCGTGGGTGATCGGCGACAAAAGACCGTACATCTCCGCAGTATTGTGCATCGATTATGCCGTGGTGAGCAACTGGGCCGATGCCAAAAAGCTCAACTACACCAGCTACCAGGAGTTGTCCCAGATGCCGGAAGTGTACGACCTGGTGGAAAAGCAGATCATGCAAGCCAACAAGGATCTGCCGGATGTGGCCAAGGTGGTCAAGTTCACCAACCTATACAAGGAGCTGGACGCCGACGACGACGAACTGACCCGCACCCGCAAACTGCGCCGCGCCTTCGTGGAAAAACGCTACCAGGACATCGTCAACGCGCTCTATTCCGATCACGACAGTGTGCACATCGACACCACCATCAAGTACGAAGACGGCCGCGAGGCCCGGATCAACACCGATATGCGCATCGTGACCGTCAAGACTTAGGCGACAACCAAGGAGACCTCGCATGGAACTTTTTTTTATGACCCTGACAACCGGCATCATGGTCGGCGGCATTTACGCGCTGGTGGCCCTGGGTTGGGTGCTGATTTACAAATGTTCGGGGGTGTTGAACCTGGCCATGGGGGAGATGACCCTCATCGGCGCCTACATGTCCTTGAGTTTTTATTCCATGGGCATGCCGTTCATTCTGGCCCTGATCTGCTCCCTGATCGCCGGGTTGATCCTCGGGGTTCTGACCGAACGGATCTTTTTGGACAAACTAATCGGCCAGCCGGTTTTGACGGTTATCATGGTGACCGTGGGACTGGCCTTTTTCTTCAAAGGAACCCTGCAATTAATCTGGGGAACTGACACGCGGATGTTCGATCCGCCGGTGTTTGCCCTCGAACCGCTGCGCATCGGGCCGCTGGTCATCGGGCAGGTCTACCTGTGGAGTTTTTTCGCCGCCATTTTTCTGCTGGTTCTGTTTGTGGCCTTCTTCAAGTACACCCGCTGGGGGCTGGCCATGCAGGCCACCGCCGACGACGAAATGGCGGCCCTTTCCCTGGGGGTGAGCGCCCGATTCGTCTATGCCGCCGCCTGGGCCATCGCCTTCATGGCCGCCGGTGTGGGGGGCACCTTGCTGGGCAACATCAACGGGCTCAACATTTCGGTGGGCTACCTGGGCCTGCTGGTGCTGCCGGCGGTCGTTTTGGGGGGCCTCAATTCGGTCCCCGGCGCCATCGTGGGCGGGATTGTCATCGGGATACTGCAGAATTTTTCGGGGGCCTATCTGGACCGTTTCTTCCCGGGCGGGGTCAAGGAGATCGCCCCTTTTGTCTTCATGGCGATCTTTCTGCTGTTCAAGCCACACGGCATATGGGGTTGGGAAAGAATCGAACGGGTGTAGACCCGCCGGCGGGCCGGGTTTTTATCCAAACCATGCATTGCGGGGCGACCAACCATTTTAAGGAGTCTTTATGGCCACCACCTGGTTACCGTGCGGGAAATATCATCAGAGCTACAAAGAAGACCACGGCTGGTTTCAAACCCCGTTCATCAAGGGTAAAATGATCCTGCTGGCGCTGCTTCTCTTCGTCGTCGTGCCCCTGTTTGCCGACGATTACATGCTCAGCGTCAGCAATACCATCGGCTACACGGTTTTAGGCGCCTTGGGGGTGCAGCTGCTGATCGGTTTCTGCGGCCAGGTTACTTTGGGGCACGCCGCCTTCATCGCCGTCGGGGCCTACACCAGCACCCTGCTCATTCTGGAGTTTCCCTGGCCCGGGTTCATGAGGGACTTTGGCCTGGCCTACCCCTTGAGCATCCTGGCCGCAGGGGTTGTAGCCGGCCTCTGGAGTGTGCTCTTCGGCCTGCCGTCGGCCAAGGTAAAAGGGTTTTACCTGATCCTGACCACCATGGCGGCCCAGTTCATCACCGTCGATTTCATCATCACCCAGTATGTGGCCCAGATCGGCGGCCGCGGGCAAGCCTTCAACATCCCCCCCGAAGCCATCAAGATCGGGCCCTGGGTCATCAACAGTGATCTGAAGGTCTACTTCATGATGCTGGTCCTGGTGATTCTTTGCACGGCGGTCATGGCCAACCTGCTGCGCAGCCGCCCCGGCCGAGCCTGGGTGGCCATCCGCGACAATGACATTTCAGCCGAGGTCATGGGCATCAACGTCACGCTATACAAACTGCTGGCCTTTTTCGTGGCCGGCTTCATCGGCGGCATCGCCGGCGCTTTCTGGATCAGCAACCTGGCGGCCATCAGTCCGGAGCACTTCCCGTGGTTCTGGTCGTTGTGGCTGGTGGGTGTGATCCTCATCGGCGGGATCGGATCCATTCACGGCACCATTTTCGGGGCCATTTTCATGGTGGTGGTCATCGAAGGCCTGCAGCTCGCGGTCATGCCCCTGGCCCACATTTACCCCAAGCTGCTGATGGATTTTCTCTTCATCAAGGAGGCCGCGTTCGGTTTGGCCATCTGTGCGTTCATGATCTTCGAACCCCATGGGATCGCTTACCGCTGGTGGCAGATAAAAAATTACTTCAACCTATGGCCCTTTTCCTACTAGAACAGGAGGTGCACCAACAACGGGTAGGAGTTGGCAATGTCAGGCCCCATCCACTTCGGCGCGGTGCCGGCGGATGGGTAAGAGTAAACCGCCAAACTTCCATTGAACGGAGGAGATTATGAAAGCAAAATGGTTCTCGATGGTACTGGCTCTCTTGCTGGTGGCCGGGTTGGCTGGGGGCGTCAGCGCCCAGGAGATCAGAGTCGGCGCCCTCAACGACATGACCGGGGCCACGTCGGATGTGGGCAAAGACTACGCCCTGGGAATCGCCGAGGCGATCAACTACGTCAACGATCAGGGCGGCATCAACGGCAAGAAGATCCGGTTGTATCAATTCGATTACGGCTATCGCATTCCCGAGGCGCTGACCAAGTACAAACTGTTCCAGCGGCTCAAAGTGTTGGCGGTGCTCGGGTGGGGCACCGGCGACACCGAGGCCCTTTCCCCGACGGTCACCCGGGACAAGATGCCTTACCCCTCGGCATCCTATTCGGCCCATCTGACCAACCCCGTCAAAACACCCTACAACATGTTCGCCGCCACCGACTACTCGTCCAATGCCCGGGCCGCCCTCACGGCCTGGTTTGACAACCGCTGGCCCAAGCACCCCGATTACGGCAAGCGCAAACCGCGCTTCCAGTGCTCCTACATGTTCGCCTCGCCCTATTCCAGCTCCCCGATCAAGGCCATCAAGGATCAGGCAACTCTGTTGGGGTTCGACATCGGCCCAGACCAGGATGTCTCGCTGTTTGCCGTCGATACCCAGAGCCAGGTGCTGGCCATGCGCGATTTTAAGCCGGACGTGGTCTGGCACGGCAACACCATGATGTCGGTCTCCGCCACGGTACGGGATGCACACTCTCTGGCATTGGGAGCCGATCACATCGTCAACAACTGGGGCATTAATGAAAACCTGCCCCGCTTGGCCGGTGCGGCGGCCGAGGGCGTGATGGGGGTCCCCGTGTGCGCATTTTACGGTGAAGATGTGCCCATGATGGACAAGGTAGTCGAGTACGCCAAGCGGTTCAACCCCGGTGTGGATCAGGATAAACGGCTGATTCACACGGTCCAAGCCTGGGCCAACGTGTTGGCGCTGGCCGAAGCCATGAAGCGGGCCGACGCAGCCGGTGATCTGAGCGGTGAAGGCATCCTGAAAAAAGGCTATCAAACCTTCGAGGGCCTGGATATCGGCCTGGGTGTGCCGCCTTTGACCTACACAGCCTCGGACCATCGCGTGTCTGGCCGGGTGCCGGTCTATGAGATTAAGGACGGCAAAATAGTTCTGCTGGACACCATCTACCTGCAGGAGCGCTGGCCGGACAAGTGGGAGAAAGAGTGGCTGGGCTGGTAACCGCCGCAGTCTCTCACCAATCCCGTCAACAGCCGCCACGGGCAAGGGGAGCGTCTGAGCATCAACCCGTTACCCCTTGCCGGTCACAAAGGAGGTCGGACCATTGACCGACAACATGGTTCTGAAAATAAACAATATCGAGGTCAAGTATCACGAAATCATCCTGGTCATCAAGGGTGTCTCCATCGAAGTGCCCGAGGGCGGCATCGTCGCTCTGTTGGGCGCCAACGGGGCCGGCAAGAGCACGATCCTAAAGGCGATCTCGGGACTGCTGACCCATGAGAACGGTGCGGTGACTGACGGCTCCATCGAGTTCATGGGTGAGCGCATCCACAAGATGGGGGCCGAAAAGATCGCCCGCATGGGCATTGTCCAGGTCATCGAAGGTCGCCGGGTGTTCGAACATTTGACCGTGGAGGAGAACCTCAAGGTGGGCGCCCACATGAAAAAGCACGGCCGTTCCATCAAGGAGGGGCTGGAGATGGTCTATCACTACTTTCCGCGGCTGCGGGAGAAGCGCAGCGAGGTTGCCGGCTTTATCAGCGGCGGCGAGCAGCAGATGACCGTGGTGGGGCGCGCTCTGATGACCAGCCCCAAGATGATCCTGCTCGACGAACCGTCCATGGGGCTGGCCCCGATGCTGATCCACGAAATCTTCAACATCATCACCCGTCTGAACCAGGAAGAGAAGATATCCATGCTCCTGGTGGAACAGAACGCCAAACTGGCGCTCAATGTCGCGCCCTATGCCTACGTACTGGAAAACGGGCGCATCGTCATGCACGACACGGCCAAGAAGCTAAGGGACAACCCCGACATCAAGGACTTCTACCTGGGCATATCGGACAAGGGGGGAAGAAAAAACTTTCGGGATGTCAAGCATTATAAACGCCGCAAAAGGTGGCTCGCCTAAGCCTTAGAGGGGGGAGGACAATTATGCAGAAAAAATTGCTGTTCGCGTGTTTGAGCGTTTGTTTCGTCGCCGCGCTGCTGTTCGGTTGCGCCGGCATGCAGAAACCGAGCGAGGCCAACTTCACCAACCCGACCGTCACCCTGAGCCATGTGGAGATCCCTTATTATGTGGGGTACTTCTATTTCGCCAACAGCGTGGAGCCGACCAAGGGCAAGGCCGACAACTACGGAGCCCCCCTGATGGTGGCCTTCATTTTCGATATCGAAAACCCCAACCCTTACCCGGTTCAGCTGGAAAACCTGCGCTTTAGCGTGATGTTCGAGGATTTCGAGGTCAATACGGTCGCCTCCCAGGAGACCATGTGGATTCCCGCCGGCAAGACTAACCAACTGCGGGTTCCGGCCATGTTCGACACCCGCCAGACTCTGTTGACCCTGCTGCTGCCCGGTGCGTTGAAGCTCAAGGAAAAGGGCTTGAGCCCCTGGGATCTGCTGGAGAAATGGTGGCTGGGAGTGCCCGATTTCTCCTTTGAGATGACCGCTTCCCAGGGAGCGGCGATTTTCCGGGCGGACGGCCTGACCCAGGTGGTCGCCTTCGAAGACACATTTCCCTAATGGCTTGCTTGGCTTTGATTTAGCCAACCCGTCGATTACCTCCTTTTAGAACACGTCAATCGGGCCCGCATGGCGGGAATCCGGACGGGAGGATACCGCCCATGCGCCTCTACGATCTGACGCTGTACGATATCATCAACCGAAACGCCCGCTTATACCCGGATCAAACGGCCTGGTTGGACGCCGATGACAACCAGGCCCTGACCTTCGGCCAGTACCTTGAGGCGGTAGACCGAATGGCGCCGCAACTGGCCGCCGCGGGGGTCGTCAACGGCGATCGCATCGCCGTCATTGGGAAAAACTGCCTGCCCTACTGCGTGCTTTACGGCGCGGCGGCGGCGTTGGGCGCCATTGTCGTGCCGGTGAACTGGCGCCTTTCGGCGGTTGAAATGGCCTATATCCTCAATGACAGCGGGGCGCGGGTTGTTTTGGCCGACAATGACGCGCCTGAATTGATCGCCACCGTTCAATCCGAACTGGCCGCCCCGACTCCTTTTTACAATCTGCAGCCCCTGCAGGGTCCTTACGCCGAACTGCCGGATGCGCCCCTGCCCGGAAACGCCCGGCCCCGGGTCGATGTCGCAACCGACGACGGCCTGGTCATCATCTACACCGCAGCGGTCGCCGGGCGACCGCGCGGGGCCCTGCTGAGCCATGGCAATTTGCTGTGTGCCAGCATCCAGGTGATGTATCTGTTGGGCCTGACCAGCGCGGATGTACACCTCAACCCCCTGCCGCTCTTTCACATCGCCGGGCTGTGCATGGCTTTCAGCAGCTTTCATGCCGCTGCCCTGAATGTCACCATGTCCAAATTCGATGCCGCCCAGGCAGCCCGGCTCGTTGCCGAGCACCGGGTCAGCCTGATGTTCACCTTCTCCCCGATCCTGCAACAACTATTGGCCCAGGTGGGCCAGGGCGGGGACGATATCAGTTCGCTGCGGGTCGTGCTGGGCATCGACACCCCCGAGACCATCGAAAGCTACCAAAAGGCGACCGGAGGCTCTTTTTTCGCCTTGTTCGGCCAAACCGAAACCACCATGCTGGCCACCATGAGCCGCTATGACGAACAGCCCAAATCCGCCGGCCGGCCGATCCCGCTGGTGGACATCCAACTGATGGACGACAACGATCAGCCCGTTCCCAGCGGCCAAAGCGGAGAGATCGCCGTTCGCGGGCCGATGGTGTTCAAGGGGTATTGGGGCCTGGCGGCGGACAACGCCCACACCTTTCGCAACGGCTGGCATCACACCGGAGACCTGGGGCGCTTCGATGACGACGGGTTCCTGTGGTACGCCGGCCGCAAGCCCGAAAAAGAGCTGATCAAACCCGGAGGAGAGAATGTATACCCGGTGGAGGTGGAAACGGCGATCCTGGAACATCCGGCGGTGGCGTCGGTGGTGGTGTTCGGTGTACCGGACCCCAAGTGGAAGGAAGGCATCAAAGCCGTGTGCACCCTCAAACCCGGCCAATCCGTCAGCGAAAAGGAGCTGATCGCATTCGTGGGCGGGCGCATCGCGCGCTATAAAAAGCCCCAGTATATCGAGTTTGTGGCCTCCTTGCCTCGAAACAAGGGCGTTATCGACCGTGAAGCGGTCAAAGCCCGCTACGGGGGGACGCAGACCCGCAGCGTGTGAACCCGGGCGCTGGACCACGCCCCCCGTTGCTGCTTGGGTCTAAACCGGCACGCTAACAGCCCTGTACTTCAACAATTCGGCTCCCCTGGATCAGGAGGGCCGATTTTTTTTTGATTTGACTTTTTAGGCGTTCATCAACCGTGCTATGAAGACCCCATCGGATGACCCACCGCTTTTGAAAGGAAAACCATGAAACCGCTCTTCTTCGATCAAGTGGCCATTGAAGCGGTGGCATGCGAATTGCCGTCGACCGTGATCACCTCCGCCGACATCGAGTCCCAGCTGTCTGACACCATGGCACGCATGGGGATCAAACCCGGGCTCATCGAAGGCCTGACCGGTATCCGGGAGCGGCGATTCGGCAAGACCGATCAACCGGCCAGCGACCTGGCCACGCGAGCGGCCGAAAAGGTGCTGGCACAAACGAAAATCCCCCGCCAGGCCATCGGCTGCCTGATCAGCACATCGGTCTGCAAGGACTATATCGAACCGTCCGTGGCCAGTCTGGTGCACGGCAACCTGGGACTGGCCGATCAGTGTGTCAACTACGATATCGGCAACGCCTGCCTGGGCTTCGTCAACGCCATGGCCGACGTGGGCATGATGATCGACGCCGGGCTGATCGATTACGGCTTGATCGTTGACGGTGAAAACTCCAGGGAAGTGGTGGAGGCGACCATCGGGCGCCTGCAGCGGGCCGATGCCGGGCCCGAAGCCTTCAGGGATCAGTTCGCCACCTTGACCCTGGGATCCGGAGCGGTGGCCATGGTCCTGTGCCGGCGGGATCTGGCCACCTCCGGCCACCGTGTCAACGGGTCGGTCACCCGCGCCGCCACCCGGCACAGCCGCCTTTGTCTGGGGCAGCGGGACTGGATGACCGCCGATGCGTCCAAGGTGCTGGTCTTTGGCGTAGAGCTGGCCAAACTGACCTGGGATTTGGCCTGCCGCACCCTGCCCCGATGGCGCGATGACCAGATCGACGCTTACATGCCCCACCAGGTGAGCCGGCGCAACATGGAAGTGCTCAATCAGAAACTGGGCCTCACCCCTGCCAAACAGCACCTCAACTTTCCCACCCTGGGCAACATCGGCCCGGCGGCGGTGCCGATCACCTTGTGCCAGGCCGCCGAATCCGGCCGCATCCGATCCGGCGACCACGTGGCGCTCATGGGCATCGGCAGCGGCCTTAACTGCTGCATGATGAGCGTCACCTGGTAAGGGCCTCGGAAAGAAATAATTCCACATCGTGCTTGTCTGTTGGCCCGTCACCGGCGTTACATCCGCCACCACCTATCCCGATATGCGCCGACGGATGGGCCTGGGTGCCGAACCAAAATCCGGCGCCATATTGTGGAATTATTTCTTTCCGCGACCCTAAACCAACTCAGACCCCCCTAAGTCGGTTGGTTCTCCTTTCGCGGCCCACGATAGTGAGCGCGATTCAATTGATACAACCGCATCTTGTAATGAATCAACTGCCGCGAAACATTGAGCCTTCTAGCGGCTTCGGAAACATTGCCCCCGACCGCCGCCAGAACCCCATCGATCAGCGTGCGCTCCTGCAGCCGGCGCTGCCGGCGAAGATCATGCGACCCGGTATCGGGGTCGCTCGTATCGGGAATCGACCGGTCGGTTGACGCCACCCGCTCTGGTTGCTCGTTTTGGATCGGCAACAGATGCGGCGGCGGGCCGTCATCGCGGATCTGATCCAGCAGCAGGTGCGGCGGCAGGTGGGCGACGCGCAACGTGGTGTCCGGGCCGATGGTGTTCATGGCCCCCTCGATGAGGTGTTCCAGCTCCCGCACGTTTCCCGGCCAGTGGTAACTGCGGAAAAACCGCATTACCGGTTCACTGACGCCGATCACCGCTTTAGCCATGGCCAGATTGTTTTTGTAAATGAAGTGACGGGTCAGGGTCTCAATCCCTTCGCTGCGCTCACGCAGCGGGGGAATCAAGATGTAGACCACCGCCAAGCGGTAAAACAGATCCTGGCGCAGCTGCCGATCCCGAATGGCCTTGTGAGCCGGGATGTTGACCGAGCTGATGATTTTTAGCGCCACGGCCACCTCGTCGGCAGCGCCGACGCGCCGGATTTTTTTCTCCTGGAGCACCCGCAACAGTTTGGACTGCAGGGCAATGGGCATCGAGTTGATCTCGTCCAAGAACAGGGTGCCGCCGTCAGCCTGCTCGAACAGCCCGGGTTTGTTCATGGCACCGGTAAAGGCACCTTTGACCGTCCCGAACAACAGGCCTTCCATCAGGGTGTCCGGGATCGCCGCGCAGCTGACCGCCACAAACGGTCGCTCCCGGCGGGGGCTGTAATTGTGAATGCTCTGGGCAAACATCTCCTTGCCCGAACCGGTTTCACCGCAAAGCATCACCGGGGAACCGCTCTGCGCAGAGAGACGGGCCATGGTCATGGCGTGGAGGAAGTTCTTGTCCACCCCCACCATGTCGCTGAAGCGATAGCGGGTGCCATTGGCCAATTCCGGGTGCGTGTGAGGTGACAGGGTTGAAATGCCGGAGATGACCTTTTCCAGCAGATGGTAATTTTTGACGAAACAGATGGCCCCCACCACGTCGCCGTTGTGACGCAACGGGAAAACGCTGTTGATGGTGCTGGCCAGTTTGCCGTTGCGGGTGCGGTAAAAAAAGAGCCTGCCGATGATGGGGGCGTTGGCTTCCAGGCACCTATGGATCATGCTGTCATGCCACTGCAGTTGGTACACCTCCGGCACCTGTTTGCCGATGACACTGCCCGGCCGCAACCCGTCAATCTCGGCCTGGGCTTCATTGTAGAAAAGAATGCGCCCGCCGGTGTCCGTGATAATGACGCCTTCATCCAAAGCTTCGAACACCGGCAGGAAATCGATCCCGCCCATCTGCTTTAAAATGGATTGACTGACTGGCGGATGGATCAACACGCGTCTTCCCCCCAAACCCTTACTAGCGCTCAAAATTGAGCCATCATATGTAAAAAAAACAGTCAATGCAAATTTATTTTCGTCATAACTGTACTAGTTCTTTTCCAAATAATTGGACAAACCGGCCAACCGTTGACCGCGTTTTGCGGCCGGCACCGATTTAAGCGGCGCCCGGCCGACGGACGGGTGCAACGGGCAGAGACGGTGGTGACAGCCGACCTGTTTTGGCATGCAATCTGCTATGTCCCCATCCCCAAACGAAGGAGGATGGCGCATGAACGATCGCATGCAGACAATCACCCAGGACCAGATGAGCCGCGTCCACGACGCTTCCATGAAGCTGCTCTCCGATGTGGGCGTGGCTTTCAACGAATCGGAAGCCCTGGCGCTTTTTGCATCCAACGGCTTCCGGGTGGACGGCAAAACCGTCTTCATGACCGAGGCCCAGGTTCAAAAAGCACTGGACAGCGCTCCGGCCCGGTTCACGGTAACGGCGCGCAACCCTGCAAAAAGCGTCGCAGTGGGCGGAGAGGATTTCGTTTTTGCGCCCGGCTACGGCGCGCCCTTCATCGCCCTTCCCGACGGCGGGCAGCGGCACGCCACCATGGCGGATTACGACAATTTCTGCAAATTGATCCAGACGTCCACGACAATGGATATGAACGGGTTCATGATGGTGGAGCCGGCGGATGTGTCACCGGCCACCGCCCACCTGGATATGCTGTTTTCCAATATCGTCTTGTGCGACAAGCCTTTTATGGGAAGCCCGGTATCCAAGCAGGGGGCCCGCGACTGCGTGGCCATGGCAGCGCTGCTGTGGGGGGGTGTGGATCAGCTCGCTCAAACCGGTCCGGTCTGCGTCAGCCTGATCAATTCTCTGTCGCCGCTGCAATTTTCCGACGAAATGGCCGGCGCCCTGATCGAATCGGCACGCTGCAACCAGGCCTGCGTGATCGCCTCACTGGTCATGGCGGGCTCTTCCGGGCCGGTGACCCTGGCGGGCGTGATGGCCCTACAGAATGCCGAAATCCTGGCCGGCGTCACGCTGGCACAACTGGTCAATCCCGGCGCGGCGGTGATTTACGGATCAACCTCTTCGGCCATGGATATGCGCACCGGCGGACTGGCCATCGGCTGTCCCGAGCTTTCGATGGTGGTTTCCGCCACAGCCCAGATGGCGCGCTTTTACCAGCTTCCCAGCCGCAGCGGGGGCAGCTTGACCGATGCCCATCTCCCGGACGCGCAGGCCGCGGCGGAATCGGTTCTGGCCCTCACGACCGCCGTTCGCAACGGCATCCACTTCATTCTTCACTCGGCCGGCATTCTGGGGTCTTACATCGCCATGAGTTTTGAAAAATTCCTGCTGGATGAAGAGATGGGCGCCATCCTGCGCAAGCTGATCCGGCCCATCGACTTCTCCGCCGAGGCCATCGATACCCCCATGATCAAACGCGTGGGCATCGGCGGCCAGTACCTGACCCAACCCAGTACCTTCGAGCGCTGCCGAACCGAATTCTACACCACCGATTTTTTCAACCGCCAGAATTATCCGGGCTGGAAGGATGCCGGCGCCAAACGCATTGACCAGGTGGCCACCGAAAAGCTCAGTGAACGCCTGGCGGCTTATGAAAAGCCTCCCATCGACCCGGATGTGGAAACCGCCTTGGCGGCTTACGTCACCCAGCGCAAAAACGGCACCTGACGGCTGCGGCGGTCACTGCATTACAGAGCACAGCCTCTAAAATAGCCATTATGAGCGATTTTGAGGTTGACGGTCTCGTAAAAAGTCAATTTTGAGTGCCATTGAGGGTTTCGGGGGAAGGAGCGATTTTGGGGAAGGCGTTAAAAATTGCAAGCTGTTTGAGGAGCTTGCGACGAGTTCTTGCAATTTAGCCGCCACCAAAATCGCGCCCCGAAACCCTCACGAAGCGAAAAATTCGACTTTTTACGACCTTATCACGGTTTGCGGGCAAACTAGCGATTGAATTACC
>JAWOIA010000049.1:0-10285 GCA_046484885.1 Desulfosarcina sp.
CTACCAGATCCCAGGGGTATTGTAAAGCGCAGGGATCCTGGGGACGTATATCAGACCATAAGTTTATCCGGAGCTGAGGGTTTCGGGGGAAGGAGCGATTTTGGGGAGGGCGTTAAAAATTGCAAGCTGTTTGAGGAGCTTGCGACGAGTTCCTGCAATTTAGCCGCCACCAAAATCGCGCCCCGAAACCCTCACGAAGCGAAAAATTCGACTTCTAAGGAACTTGATATTCAAATTTCGTCATAACAAACTGTAATTTCTGCAATTTATTTAATTCAGACGCTGTTTAATATTACATAAAGTTCCTTTCGGATATATGGCCATGCAGGGCCTGGAAAAGCTTTTTACGAGTTCATCAAGATTGATTTAACCGCACTGGGCCAGCTCTTTTTTATCCTCGGCCAGATCGGCGGCCTGACGACGACACAACTCCCCGGGATCCGTTTTCAGAATCTGCCCCAGGCGCTGGCGGTCTGCCCGGATCAGTTCCTGGGAGCGCAGGCTGCGCGTCAGCCAATCCAGTGCGTCTGTGACCGTTTTCGATGCTCCGGTTCGCGCCAGTCGATAGTGCATCCAGCGGCCATCTTTTCGGGATTCTATCAATCGCGCGCTGCGCAGAATGGCCAGGTGTTTGGATATGGTGGAGGGCGCCAGCTCGATCAGTTCGATCAGCTGACACACGCACAGCTCACGCCCCTCCAGCGCGGCCAGTATCCGAGCCCGGCTTTCATCAGCCATGGCTTTGGTGACGGCCATGATTTCAAACATAGGGGCCTCCTTGCCTTCGTATTTTTGGCATAATTGGCCATTTAACGAATTAATTGTGCGCATCCTAAAGAATTCCCCCCGGCGTTGTCAACCTTAAAATGACCCCCTCCAGACACCATTTAGACCGGTTAAATTTTATCTTGACAGGATCAACGGCATCCGTTAATGTTTTTTGGAAAATACATTGACCATCTATGCATAGGGACGGTATGGAAATAAGTAGTGATTACACTTCGAGACCTTACTGGAACGGCATGATAAAAATGTGTCTGTCCCGGTTTTTTATTCTGCGGGTGCTCTGGGAGCAGCCCATGCACGGATACGAAATCGCAAAAACCGTTGAACGTCTCACGCAAGGATGCTGCTCGCCAACCGAAGGCAGCCTGTATCCGGTTTTACGGGAGTTCGAATCCGGTGGGCTGCTCGTGTCAGAAACGCAGAGTGTCGGCCTCCGGCACCGAAAAGTTTACACCCTGACCGAAAAAGGAAGAGCGGCCTTTTCGGTCGCTGTCGAGGCTTGGAACGAAGTGACGCACCACATCGTTCAGTCGGTGCGACTGGCCAATCACAGGCAATCCTAAAGGGGGCATGAAACCACTATGGACTCATTCAAAGACAACATTCACCGTCTGGTTCAGGGCAAGTATTCCGCCATCGCAAAAGGCGACGCCACCGCAGGTGTGCCATCCTGCTGTGATGGGTCCTCCTTGCCGGTCAGCATCATGGACTTGGGAAAGACCTTGGACTACACGGAAAACGACCTTTGCGTGGCTCCCGGCGAGGCCAACTTGGGCCTTGGCTGCGGAAACCCCATCAGCCGGGCTGCTTTGAAGGCGGGCGAAGTGGTGCTGGACCTGGGAAGCGGCGCCGGTTTTGACGCCTTTCTGGCGGCAAGGCAAGTAGGTGCGTCCGGAAAGGTGATCGGTGTGGACATGACCCGCGAGATGGTGGAAAAGGCCGAAAACAACGCCAAAAAACTGCAGGTGGCCAATGTTGAATTCCGCCTGGGGCAGATTGAAATGCTGCCTTTGGAAGACGATTGCGCAGATGTGGCCATCTCCAACTGCGTCATCAATCTCTCGCCGGACAAATCGGCTGTTTTCGGAGAGATCTACCGGGTCTTGAAGCCCGGTGGGAGGATCATCATCTCCGATGTGCTGCGCTCAGGAGAGATCCCCCAAGCGCTGAAAAACGACCCGGCCGCCTACACCGGCTGAGTGAGCGGTGCCATTTCACCCGCTGAGGTGAAACAGATTCTATCCGGTCTCGGGTTTCAGGAGGTCACCATCACGCGCAAAGAGAAGAGCGCGCAAATCATCCAGGCTTGGAACGTGGGTCCGGGAGTTGAAAACTCGGTCTTTTCCGCGTACATCAGCGCGGCCAAACCATTGCCAAAGCGGGCGCTGTAACCGCTGTTGACGGACGAACACAGCCCCCTGCCCCGGTTCGGGGCACGGTTCAGGCGGCCTCGATACCGTCTATGAGACCGGCGCAACCAATACGGGCCAGATAAGCCGAATCGAGTGCAGCCTCGGCAATACCGCCGCCGCTTCCGCCCGCCTGGCCGCAATGTTCCAAAAAGTCAGCCACATGGACAGCCGTGAGAACGGAAAAGGAATCTTCGTTGGCCGCCCCTGGTGTATGGTGAAGCGCGATGGCATGGACGATCGGAGAAGGGATGCCCCAAAGCCCCAACAGGTAGGCACCGATCGGGGCATGGCTGACGCCGAAAGCCGCTTGCTCAAGTTTCAGGAACTCGATTGGGTTGCCCGGTTTTTGGTCCATTATCGCAGTCATCTCTTGCGGAAAACTGGCCAGCATCACCAGTCTTCCGCAATCGTGGAGCAGTCCGGCCATAAACGCATGCTCCGCCGCTTCCCGGGATTGGGTCTCTTTTTGCGCGATATTTTTGGCCAGCTGCCCGGTATTGAGGCTATGGCGCCATAACTGGGCCGCCTGGGAGTGAAATGTTTTCAAAAGGTCGAACTGGGAAAAAATCTGAAAAGAGAGCACCAGCGATTGGACCGTATCGATCCCAAGCAGCAAGGTAGCCCGCTCCGGACTCGTGACGCGTTGACGCAACCCAAAAAAAGCGGAGTTGACCAGTTGAAGGATTTTGGACGACATGGCCAGGTCGCTGGCAATAATCTGCCCGACTTTGCGGATACACGGAGACGGCTCCCTGAGTTCCGCCAGAATTTCTCCATACAGCGCAGGTAGGCTGGGCAGGGAGTCAATTCGGGTTAGGATCGAACGAAGGGCATCGTCTTCGAGCACGTGCCGCAGCGATATGGTCTGATCGATTTTTTCTTTGAGCCGGTCTGCCCGACACGGTTTCGAGATGAACTGGTGGGCGATTTTTACCGATTTCATGATCAGCGACTTGTCGACTTCTCCCGAAAAGAGGATCCGAATCACCTGCGGGTGTTTTGTCTTGACTTCCTCAAGGAGCTCAAGGCCCGTCATCCCAGCCATTCTGAAATCGGTGAGAATGACATCCACCGGCTCCTGGTCCATGAACGCCAGCGCCTCGGCGCCGCCGGCGACAAAGGCCATGTCCCACAGATTCCGATAGGCGTGCAACGAGCGCTTTAAGCCCACCAGCAAATTGGGCTCATCGTCAACAAAAAGAATGCTTCTTTTTTCGAGCGCATTCATTGTCTCACGCTTCCCGGTCGGCAAGCGGGAGGCGCAGGATAAAGGTGCTGCCACATCCCGGTTGGGTTTCGAAAGTGATCGATCCAGCGTGATTGGCAATGACGGCGGCGCTGATGGCAAGGCCCTGCCCGGTACCCTTTCCTACCGGTTTGGTCGTGAAAAAGGGATCAAAGATTTTGGGCTGAACCGCTTCCGGAATACCCGCCCCCGTGTCGCTGATACGGATTTCAACCACCTGCTCGCGCTGGGCCGATTGAATGCGGATCACTCCTTTTTTGCCGGGCGAGTCGGCGAGAGCCTCGGCAATGGCGTCCGTGGCGTTGACAATGAGGTTTAACAGCACCTGGTTGATCTCGCCCGGTTGGCACGGAACGCTCGGCAGGGAGGCATCCAAGTCGGTTTGCACGTCGGCCCAGCGTTTCCAGATATTTCGCGTCACCACAATGGTGTTGTGGATCGACTGGTTGATGTCCACGGTTTTTTTCTCCATCAGGCCGGGATGGGAAAAATCGCGCATGGCCTCGACAATTTGTGTGATGCGGGTCATGCCGTCCAAAGATTGGCTGATGGCATCCGGAACCTGATCCAGAAGATAGTCAACCTCGACCGCTTGCAGGAGGTCTTGGAGGTCCTGCACGGTTTTTGCTTTCACCGATCCAGCCCTGACCGACTGCAGGAGCCGGTCGTAATGCGACAACACCTTTTGCAGGCTGTCAAACGCATCCTGCAGAAAATAGATATTATCGCTGACATATTGCGCGGGCGTATTGATTTCATGGGCGACGCCGGCGGCCAATTGGCCCAACACGGCCATGTTCGGGGAAGGGGCGGTGTTTGCGTCCACGCTGTCCACTGTCAGTTGTCTCCTTCGGTTTTTATCCGTTTCCGCTCCGCATAGGCTTCGAAATCCAGCCTGATCACCGGCGGCAACTGCGGCCCCGCCAGATTCTGGGACGATGGGGCGGCCGCGCCCGGATGGTCAACCGGCTTTCCTAAAACGCGTCGAAATTCACTCAGCTCCCTGCCGATCTCCGTCGTTGCCGCTACGAGCCGGTTAAGTGAGTCCACGATCTGTTGGGACATCAACGGCGTCTCCGGGGGGATATCGGGGGAGGCATCCCCGGCTGGTGCGGCTTGGCGGGGAAGCGTCGCCGGTGGCGGCCCAGGCATCTTTGCGGGTTTTTTATGGGGGAGTCGCAGCGGGCCCTGGACGAATTGGGCGTATCGATCCCAAAAGGCGGCCAAACCGTCATTCACTTCGACGGATCGGGGTGCGGCGAGCAGGTTTGCAGCCAAACGGCCAACGGCAGCGGCGGCCCGGCCATCGGGATACAAGCTCACAAAGGGCCGTTGGCGGGCAACCGCCTCCGCCACGCTTTCGTCCGACGGCAGACCGCCCAGAAAAAGAATATCAAGCGGCAGGTACTTTCGAACCGCATCCCTGAATTTGTCGAAAACCATTTGAGCGAAGCGTTCATTTTTGGCCTGATTGACCACCACCTTGACCGGTTCACGATACCCGTTTAAGGAAAGCACCTTGAGAAGGGCGTAACCGTCCGTCAATGATGTGGGCTCCGGAACGATCACCACCAGCACTTCCTTGGCCGCCATGCAAAATGAGAGGACACTGCGCGAGATGCCGGCAGACGTGTCGAAAATAAGCATGTCATACCCGTCCAGGCCCGCAAACGACGCAATCAGGCGCCTGAGCTGATCACCCTGCAGCTCGGCCAGCCGTTCAACCCCCGTCCCGCCGGGTATGATAGCGATGCCGCTGGGATCCTGAACGATGATATCGGGCAGGCGCTTGTCACCGCAGATGACATCTTCCAGGTCAAACTCGGGCCTTATTCCCAGAAGAATGTTGATGTTGGCCAACCCCAGGTCCGCGTCAAAGACACAAGGGCGCTGCCCCTGCCTGGCCAGTTGCACCGCCAGGTTGACGCTGATGTTGGTTTTCCCGACGCCCCCTTTTCCGCTGGTAACGCTAATAACCCGGGCCATGATCGATTCCTTGTACCTATTTTCGGGCCGGCTTGGCCGGCAAGTAACTGGCTGCGGTATCCGGCCAAACAGCCTCAACCGATGCTGATGCGGCCTAAATGACGGGCGAGGCCAGAATTTCGGTCCGGCCCGCTTTTACCTCAAATCGAAACAGCACTTCCTGGCAGCGGTATTGTTCACAAATTTGCTGATGCTGCGCTTCGATAAACGAATAAAACAAGGGCTCCTCACCGTCGACAGCCGTCAACCCGACGGTGTCCTGATAATAGCGGTACTCCTCGTACAATTTCTGCATCACCGCTTTCTGGGCCGCCGGGTGATTGAGCAGCAGGGTCTGATCCGGGGTCGCTGCACCGGCCTGAACCGGTCGATGCGCGCCAGCGCTGGATAGCATCTCACCATAAAGCATGGCGTAGAGCTGGCTGAATTTTTCGTCGGTGATCAGCACACAGGTCATTTGAAGATCGGGATAAAGGGGCTTTAGCCCGTGCATGCTCCAAATATCGGCCGGATTGGATACGGCCAACGTGAGAATGTTCCCGTTTTGAAACAGTGGCAGAATTCTATTTTCCAGGGCGTATGCCTGTCCGACAACACCCCGTAAGGACGCCTTTTGCTTTTCGTAATAGACATAGCCGTCCAATTTCTGAAATGGCGTGTTGAACTGGATGGACAGGGCGAAGTAGAGTTGTTCGACGGTGATATGGCGTCTTTTGAGCAGCACTTTTCCGAGCGACAGGGTGGTCACGGACTGCTCGTCAAGCGCCGCCTGGAGCTGCGCGTCGGAAAGCAGTCCCTGCAACAAAAGGATTTGCCCCAGTTTTAAATCCCGGCTGAGTTTGCGGAACAGATGGTTCAATTCGGAAAGGGTGACCAGGTTGCGATGATAGAGGATCTCGCACACCGTTCTTTGATGGGATCTAACCCTGAGGGCGCGCTCCAGATCCCTTTCAGCGATAAGACCGCCCGCGATAGCCGCTTTGGCAAAGCCGATCTCTTCCAGGGCAAGTTGCAGCAGCATGTTTCGGTCGGCTTGGCTGAGATATCCCTTTTCAACGAGCACGGTGGCGAGTGGATCCCCTGCGGGATCCCCGCTTGGCCTGCACGCGTCCAGCTGTTCCCGTGTAAGGATGCCTTTCTGGAGACCGAAAAACGCGATTTTCTCCTGCGTGCTTTTGTCATTGAGCAACCCATTGAACGCGTCCTGGGGTATGTTCGCGATATCGGCCAGGAGCAATCCAAGCGGTTTTTGAGCGCGGGCGAGGTTTTCCCGTCGGGTATTTTTTGCGAAAGCCACCTCCTCGACTGTGACGAAGTTTTCCTTAAGGAGCTGGTCTTCCAATTCGGAATAGGTTTCTCCGCTGTCCATCAATCGCGACCTCCCGGCCTGTCGGCAGGTTATCGAAGCCTAAGCTGTGTCAGGAGGCCAGATCCTCTTCATCCTTCAATCTGGCGGCCTCCATCAGTACGTGCATCAGCGGCCGGTGGATGCCGACTTCTTTTTTTCGGCCGATGTTTTCGATTTCTATCGCGCTATCCTTCCAATTGATGATCTCGTAGGCAGCGGCTTCATCGGTCAAGTTTTGTGTTTCAGCGCCAATCAGCCGCCCCTTTTGAAAAAAAAGCAAGCCCAGCCGGTCGCCGGAGCGTACCTGCAAGGTGCATGTTTTTTCTTCCATCTCAATCAACTGTAAAAAGGAAGCCGTGCCGATACCGTCAATCTGGCCCCTGGGTGCCGAGGCCATCGCTTCCTTGATGGTCTGCATGGCGGCGGCGGCGTCAATCGGCTTCTCGATATACCCGGATGCACCCAGCGCTCTCAGTTCAACTTCCGTCTGCGAGGCGGGGCGCCAGGACATAAGGAAGCGCTCGATATCGGGAAAGCTTTCCTGAACGGCCGCCAACAGGTCGATTCCGCTCATTTCGGGCATCTCCCGGTCGGCCATGATCATGTCCATTTTCAACACATTCAAAATGGTCATGGCGACCCTACCGTTTTCGGCCGTGAGCACGTCGAACTGACCGCTCTGGTTCAAAATGCCGGACAAGACCGAGAGCACTTCGGGGTCGTCATCGGCAATCAGAATCTTTTTCCGATAGCGCTGGTCGATAGTGATCGAATTTGATTTTTGCAGTTGGTTGTTTTTGTCGTAGTGCTCGATACCAGCCAGAATGGCCTTTTCAAGTACATGAATTTTGCATGGTTTGGTAAGAAAACGGAAAATATGTCCCTTGTTCAACGCATGAATGGGGGCATCCAGATTGGCATTGCCGGTCAGCATGATGAAAATGCTGCGCGGTGTTATCTCGCGCGCCTTTTCAACGAACTCGAAGCCGTCCATGCCGGGCATGATCAGATCCGATATGACGACCGCATAAGGGCCCTTGCTGGAAATTGCGTCGAGGCCTTCCCTACCCCCTTCGGCGATATCGACCTGGAGTGTTCGGCGCAGGCGACGTTGATTCGCCAGAAGCAGGTTCCTATCATCATCGACAAACAGAACTTTGGCCATCGGCAGCCTCCGGTGAACAAAGACAAGCCCTGATGCCACCCCGTTGCAGACAACACACGGCAGCGCCCCACCAACACGCCACCGATGGCTGCTCAACCGCCCATTGACCCCATCGTAACGCCAATTCGGGGAGGTTGGCACAATCGCATCAGCTATCAATCATTGCAACCCGGGCGTGGTTTGACTCCATCGAATTTGATCGCGTCGTAAACAGTCGAATTTAACCCGAACACTTCTTCTTTCGGCACACCTGACATCTAAGTTGAGCGATTTTTGACTCGATCTGCACCGATCTCTTGCGCAGAAAGGCTGCGCGACACGCCTCGCCATAACCAACGGGTATGCCTGCGGTTTTCGCCCAGCCTACTGCATCAAGATCTCAGCACATCGCTTCGCCAAAAATCGCTCGACTTAGGTGACCTGAAAAATTAGCAAAAACAAACGAGTTGGGTTATCTGCTCCCTAACCGTAGCATGGGCCCCAACCAACCCGTGACCCTATCATTCACCTTTTTTATTGACACATTGTGGTATCATTTCTATTATCCGGTCATGAAAATGACTGACACCCATAGACCCGGCCGATTTCTAAACGGGTACATCTGCCTGGCGCTAGCCGTGCTGCTGCTCTGCACGCCTCTTCTAGCGGCGGCTTGCGGGTTGATGGCCTGCAGCGGTGCGTGCCCCTGCAAGCCTGTCGCGAACCATGAGGCGGTCCTTGCCATCGGCGGCCAGACCGGCTTTGCCGGCGTCTGTTGCGGCCCAACAGGGTCAATGCCTTGCCTCCTGTCCGTCGGCGATCGGTCCGATGCATCACCGGTCTGGCTTCAGACCACCTTGCCGCCGGCACCTGACTTTGTCCACCTGCTCGGCTTCGGCAACCCGAGCGCAGCCCGTCTTCCGGGCGGCCTCTGCCCAACCACAAGCCTCATCGGTCCCCTACCCCATTTTTCCCCGCTGTATTTGACGACCTGCCGTTTAATCTGTTAAAGATCGTAGCTACTACCACACGAAACCCAGCGACCCAATCGTTGACTCCAACCAAGGCCCCTTAATTTGATTTGCCGACCCGTTTCGGCACATTTCCACCTGTGTGTTGACGGTCGAGGCCTCGGCCGGTGGAAAACCAGGATCACCCGTGGATAACGCAGGAGGGCTGCTTTGACTCCTTTTGAGTGTGATTTGCCGGCAACGGGTGATCGTCTGCATCGACGTTGTCTGCAGGACCGGAATACCCTCTTTTGGAAAGGATCTATGCGCATGGCCACCCACCGAAATTCCCGGCCGGCAGCTGCCAGCCGGTTCCCAAACGACTCACACCGGGTTTGGGTTCCGGCACTGGTCATGGCCCTGTCCCTGGGCCTGACCAACTGCGCCGGGCCCTCGGGTCAAACGGTTCAATCGCCGGCCCTGGAGCGGTTAGCCCCGGCGGATCAACGGCCCTACCGCCTGCCCAGCGCTGCCGCGCTGGAAAATCCGCCGTCGGACCGGCCATCCGAAGCACCTGAGCTGCTGCCCGCCGATGCCCATTTAGACGACTATGTGCGCTATGCGATGCGCCACAATCCGGAACTGGCGGCGGCTTTTTACCGCTGGCACGCCGCCTTGGCGCGCATTGCCCAGGCGCGGACGCTGCCCGATCCCCGGATCTCTTTCGCCGTCGTTTTGGACCAGGTGGAGAAGGAGGCCGAGTACATGGGGGAACGCTATGCGCTGGAACAAATGTTCCCCTGGTTCGGCAAGTTGGCCCTCGGCGGCGACATGGCCCTGACCCAGGCACAGGCTGAAGCGCGGCGTTTTGAAGCGACGCGGCTGCAATTGGTGGATCGGGTGAGCCGCGCCTATTTTGAATACGCCTTCCGGCATCAAGCCGTCACAATCGCCAGTGAAAACCTGGACCTGCTGCTTCGCCTGGAAGCGGTGGTCCGAACAATGTTCCGCGTGGGTGCGGCCGGTTTGTCCGACGTCAGTCGCGCCCAAATCGAAATCGGCCGCTTGGATGAACAAGTGCGCTCTCTGCAGGACCTTGTCGAGGTAGCAGGGGCCGAATTGAACACGGCTTTAGGCCGGCCGGCCCAGGGCCGCCTGCCGGCACCGGCCCGCCGGCCGTCGATGCAGACCGCTTCCGAGTTGCCCGCCTACACCGACGATCATTGGTTGGACCTGGCCAGGCAGCACAATCCGGACCTTGCCGCCGCGCGGCAGGAGGCAGACCAGCAGCGCCTGGCAATAGAACTGGCACGCAAGAACTACTATCCGGACTTTACCGTCGGCATCGAATATGCCCGGGACGCCAGCGCCCGCATAGCGATGATGGACGGGGGCGGCACAGACATGCTCTCC
>JAWOIA010000076.1:0-16444 GCA_046484885.1 Desulfosarcina sp.
CACCCAGCGGTTGGCCCAGCATCCGGGAAATGACCGCTTCGATGGAAGACTGTCTGTCAGTTGTCAGCAAAGCGTCGATGGCGAGCTGTCCCCGCTCTACAAAATAGGCCAGATGCCCCTCGATGGTGGAAAGCGTCAACCCCCGCTGCTGAGCGATTTGGGCCGGGCTTGCACCCTTCTCAAACAGGTCGAGGCTGGTGCGCTTGGTATCGATGCGAGCGGCTTTGGGCCTATCAGATGCCGGTCCGGGTGCCATCGAGGCGGTGGCAGTGGCCGCCGCAGGCCGGTTCTGACGGCAATAGGCACCAACCAGGGCGACCAGTTCTTCACCATAGCGTGAGGCCAAGCGGTCCCCAATCCCTTTGACCTGCTTCAAAGCCGAAAGCGTGTCGGGCAGGTGGACTGCAATCTGAATCAGGGTTTTTTGGTGCAGAACCCGGTAGGGATCCAGACCCTCCTCGCCGGCCTTGCGAGACCGCCAGGCGGTCAGGGTTTGATAGAGCTCGTTATGGGCCATGTCCGCTTCGGCGTATGCTTGCGCGTGGGGCTTGGGCGCCGTCTTGGGGCTGCCCATCGCAGCCGCTGAAAGGGCCTGGAAGTAGCGTGAGGGCGAGAATCCCTCCTGACAGGATTGCACGGCGGCCAGTTTGACCGCGATCGCTTCCTGCAGGGATTTTAAGGCATGGCCGGCCTGTTTGCGCAGCGTTTTGTTCTCCGTGTCCAGCTGCAGGTCGGGGATGGATTTAGCCAAGACCTCGGTGATTCTATCCTGAAAATAAGTTGCGGCTTTGCCGATCCGCTCCACTATGACCCGATCGTCTGCCGGCAGGCTGGCCGGCGGAAAGAGCCCGCGCAACTGCTGGAGGAAGCTTTCCCCGACGCTGACGATTTCAACTTCGCTCTTTTTTTGGGCCTGGCGCAGAGCCTCGAGGCCGGCTTGCCGAGTCAGGCCGGGGTTGGCCGCCAAGATCGCGACCAGGCGCCGCAACAGACCGCTTAAAGGCTGGAAATCGAAACATTCCAGCAACAACCGCTGCTGGTAGCGGATTTTTTCGGCCGCCAGGTGGGCCGCTGAGGGGGGGTTGCGCGTCGCCTCCTGGCTGAAACGGCGCACTGCGTCATCGGTTCGGATCGCCCTTGACGACAAGGGCGTAGCCAGGACGATGCCGTCGAGGGTCCGACAGCGGCTCAGGGCCACATATACCTGTCCATGGGCAAAGGCGGCCTGAGCGTCGATGACGGCCCGGTCAAAGGTGAGCCCCTGGCTCTTGTGGATGGTGATGGCCCAAGCCAGTCGCAGGGGATACTGCTTAAAAATGCCGATGCGGTTTTCGGTGATGGTCAGGCTTTCCTGATCGAGCTTGTAGTCGATGTTCTCCCATACGGCGGGTTCAACCACGACCTCCTCGGAATCGTCAGGGCACCGGATGTGGATAGTCTTGTCGGCAAACCGGGAGATTATACCGATTTTCCCGTTGAAATAGCGTTTTTCCGAGGAAGGATCATTGCGGATGAACATCACCTGCGCCCCCAGCTTCAACTCCAGGGTAGACGCGCTCGGGTAGGCCGGTTCGGGGAAATCGCCTTCGATGTGGGCTTTAAACGTGCGAACTTTTTGCGGCAGCGCCGCCAGCTTGGTGTGGTTGATGGCGTCGGCATGTCGATTGTGGGTGCACAGGGCAATGGTACCATCCTGGTCCGAGGGGACAACATCGGGTCGGTGACGTCGATTGAGCTCATCTATCGTGGCGGGATCCAGTCCCTGGTTGCGGACGCGGTTGAGGAGCCTGATGAAATGGCTGTCCACCTGGCGGTAAATGTGCTGCAATTCGACGCTGACCATTTCGGTTTTTGCCAAAGCGGTGCTGCTGAAAAAATAGGGCGAGGCATAGTACCCCTCAAGCAGTCGCCACTCCTCGTCCTTGACCACCGGCGGCAGCTGGAAGAGATCGCCGATCATCAACAGCTGCACCCCGCCGAAAGGCCTATCGTTGCGGCGATGACGCCGCAAGACACTGTCTACGCCATCCAACAGATCGGCTCGCACCATACTGATCTCGTCAATCACCAGCAGGTCGAGGTTTGTAATGATGCTGATCTTGTCCCGGCTGAATCGATACTGGGAGCGGCTCGTTTCAGTGCCCGGCACATATGGCCCGAAGGGCAGCTGAAAAAACGAGTGCAGGGTGACGCCGCCGGCGTTGATCGCGGCAACACCGGTCGGTGCCGTGACCACCATCCGTTTAGGACCGTTCTTTTTCAGGTTGTGGAGAAAGGTCGTCTTTCCCGTTCCGGCCTTGCCGGTCAGAAATACATGGCAGCCGGTGTCGCAGACGTAGTCGAAAGCGAGCCCGAGCTCGGGATTGGTAGTTTGCATAGCGATACGTGCCCTCTTGGGGTTATTTCAGCACCATCCATAACAGCGTGACAGCGCCGGCCAATAGAAACAGACTCTCCACCAGAAACTCCAACCGCATGCCTGGGAAAATGCGCCCTTTTTCATAGGCACGCACCATCATCAGCATCGCTCCCGGACACAACAGCAGCAGAAAACCCAGCCCTGAAACCCAACCGATGGCTGATCCGAAGGAAAGCAGGATCATGCAGCCGACCAGGGTTGCTTTAAGCAGGCTCACGGTGGCGGCGTTGCCCAACAAAATGGGCAGGGTCTCCTTGCCGATGATGCGGTCGCCTTGGACATCCAGCAGGTCGAAAAATGCGCTGCGGGCAAACACCAGGGCCGTGGCCCAGATAAAAACCACCCCGGTGCCGAGGGTCAGGGAGGGTTTGGCAGTAATACCGGGCAACAGTGCCGTCACCACCCCCCAGGCCAGGGCGATCAGAACGGTTTTGGAACCGGGCAGGTCCTTGATGCGTCGAAATTTAAATCCGAACCGGCGGGGAATCAGGTAAAGGTTGTAGGAGAGACCTAACAGGCTCATGGTCAGCAAGATCGCAAAGGCGGTTGTTCCCATGGCCCAGGCGAAAAGGATACCCAGGCCGCCGGCCGCAATGGCCATGACCGACAACGGGTAGCGGTAGCGTTCATAAAAGCGGGCCCGATCCGGATCGTTGTATTTATCTTCAGCGGTGCCGGTGAGGTGGTTGAGCAGATGCATGGAAAACACGTAGAGCATGGCCACGGCCACCGGGTCCAGGGCAGGCCGCTGACCCAGCAGCCGGATGCAGGCAAAACAGAGGCATCCGGCCCCCGCCGCCACGTAGATATTGGTCAACAGGACCGAACGCATCGCTCCGAAAAGGGTTTTGATCAACCCGGTCTGCTTCCTGGCCGGCAACAGCTCCAATTCTCGGTAGACGCGTTTGATGATCCAGTTGGGCGTCGACGCCCCGGCGGTGATACCGACCTGCCCGAACCGATCCAGACCGCAGGCGGCCAATTCAGCCTCGGTTTCCAGATGAAAGGCCGGTTTTCCTTTAGCTCTGGCAATTTCCGCCAGCCGCCGGGTGTTGCCACTCTTTTTGCCTCCCACAACGATGACCGCATCAACCCGATCGGCCAGCCGCTTGATCTCGACCTGACGTTTTTCGGTCGAATCACAGATGGTATCGAAGGTTTTGTAATGGGGAAAATGAGCGGCGGCCCAGGCCTTGACCTGGTCGTAGAATCGCGTGTTCTGAGTGGTCTGAGCCACGATGACGGCCTGATCGAAGGCCGGCAGCGCCATGAGTTCGGCCATCGTGCTGACCACCACCCCTGAATCACCGGCATAGCCCATCAGCCCCACCACTTCCGGGTGATCCCGGTCACCGATGATGATGCTGGCAAAGCCTTTGCGGGCGTGAACCCGGATGATGGTCTGCACCCGGATGACACGCGGGCAGGTGGCATCCACCACCTCGAATCCCGCTTGCTTGAGCCGCTGTTTATCCTGGGGGGGCACCCCATGGGCACGCACCAGAACGGTTCCGGACCCGCGCTGTGGAATCTCGTCCAGAACCGTGATGCCCTTTTCCGCAAACAGCGCAAGGACCTGGGGGTTGTGAATCAAGGGACCATAGGTGTAAATGGGCCCGGCGCGTTTAGCCGGCGCATCCAGGGCCAGTTCCACCGCCCGTCTCACCCCCATACAGAAGCCGGCGGTCTTGGCGATCTCAATCTTCATCGACGAACCGAGGAGGCTCTGAGTGTCGCGGTAAGCGGCGAAACCCGATCCCCCGGGATGCGGGCCGCCATTGCACCCCCTGAGCCAGCAGACCGGCTCCGGCTTCAATCATGGCGGGGTTCCTTTGCGGCGCCATCGATCAGCCCGCTGAGGTGATCGGTCACCAGGCTTTCCACCAAATGGGGCAGGGGCTCATCCGATGCGCCGATGACGGCGATATTTTCCTGGGATATGGGCAGAATCAGTTTGGCCGCCGCGCAGCCGGCCACGGCTTCGGCCATTTTGGGGGTAACCTCCCCCATCATGGCGTGGGCCAGCACAATGCCCAGGGTACCGACCACCACGTCCACCCGGGCTACCGTCTGAACGATGGCGTTTTCACCCGATGCCCCGCGGTTGGCGCCCGCTTTGAGCATCTGGGCCGTGGCGATGGCGTTGGTTCCCAGGGCGATGATTTCAATCGACTCACCGAAGTACGCTTTCATTTTTTTGATAATGGTGCTGCCGATGCCGCCACCCTGACCGTCGATTACAGCCACTGTTTTCATTGAAAACGGTTGCGTCCCAACCATTCTGGAATCTCCGAATCTGCCGTTGACCCTTTTTACCGAAGCGGAGTCAAAGTTTTTCCAGTCTTGCCCGAACCTTGCGTTTACGCTTGGAAAGTCTGCGGCTGGGTCCTTTCTTGCGCGTGCCGGAAACCCATCCGTCGGAATCGGCTTCGTTTTGACCCCCGTTGACCATCAGGCTGTGGGCCAGGGCCATTTTATACTCGAAAGCTGCTGCATCCATCACCGTGGCACCAGCATACTCGGCAGCGGCCATGACGGCCCGGTCACTGCTGACCACCAGGGCTTTGGCTCTTTCCTGCTGCGCCATGCGCCGAATCACATCGTCAGCGCGCTCGCCCCCCTGGGAATAGGTGATGGCAATACCTTTGAGGAGATCCCGGGAACTGTACCCGGTCGGTTCGGCACAACCGTCGAAAACAACCGTGATTTTATGCGGCTTGCGTCGCTTGTAGGCAGCCAGTAGGTCCACCAAGGCTTCTCGGCCCAGTTGCAGGCTCTGTCTGTCCAGGCCGGCCAACTCCGAGGATTGCCGAATCAGGTTGTAGCCATCGATAATGATGTGTATGGCCACGGCGGCTAACCTGTCCGCAACAGCCCCAGCAGACGGTCCAGATCATCGTCGCTGAAAAAATCGATCTCAACCCGACCTTTTTTGCCCTTGCGCTGAATGCGCACCCGGGTGCCAAAATGGCGCGACAGGTTTTCGGAAATATCATTGAAATAGCGCTGCTCAGGAGTCAACACCGGAACAGGGGCCGGATCCTTTTCGGCATTGATGCGTTTGATCAGGGCTTCGGTGTCGCGAACCGACAATTTTTTTGCCAGCACCTCCCGCCAGGCGGCCTGCTGCCGAGCCGGGGTGTCGGCTCCCAACAGGGCCCGGGCATGGCCCATGCTCAACTCGCCCTCCATGATGCTGGCCTGGATCGGGTTGGGAAGCTGGCGCAGCCGCAAAAAGTTGGCCACGGCGCTGCGGCTTTTTCCCACCCGCTCAGCGGCCTGGTCCTGGGTCAGGTTGAATTCGGTGATCAGACGATGGTAAGCCTCGGCCTCTTCCATGGGGTTGAGGTTTTCGCGCTGTATATTCTCCACGATGGAAATTTCCAGCATCTTGGCATCCGAGACATCCTTTACCACCACAGGCACCCGGTCCAGTCCGGCCATAGCAGCAGCCCTGAGCCGCCGCTCACCAGCCACCAGTTCATAGCCCACCTTATCGCTGCGTACCAGCAGGGGCTGGATAACCCCCTGGCTGCGAATGGATTCAGCTAGGGCGTCCAGTTCAGCGGCTGCAAAGTGACGGCGCGGCTGATGGGGGTTCGGCCGAATCATATCGATTTCACAAAGGAAATAGTCGTTGCGCCGGGCCGATGGGGATCCGGGCATACCATCCCCGCCGCCCAGATCCGGAATCAGGGCATCGAGACCCCTGCCCAAGGCCATTTTGCGCCGTTTCCCCGCACCCGAGCCAGCGTTGTCCTGCTCTGTTTTTTCCGACATGCAATATCCTGAATGATGGCTGTCCGATCCGGGACCATGGGAGCGGTCCGGGCGAATCAGCGTTGCGGCCATGCCCCTCAGCCGTGGCCGGCGTGATTGGAGGCCATGATCTCTCTGGCGAGGGAAAAATAACTCACAGCCCCGGTAGACATGGCGTCGTATAGCAATATGGGCTGTCCGAAACTGGGTGCTTCGCCCAGGCGCACATTACGGGGAATGGTCGTTTTGAATACCAGCTCCTTGAAATGATTGCAGGCATCCTCGGCCACCTGGTGGCTCAGATTGGTGCGGCGGTCAAACATGGTCAGCAGGATTCCGGCGATTTTGAGCCCAGGGTTCAAACCGCTCCGTATCCGCTGGACGGTCTGAACCAGCTGACTGAGCCCCTCCAGGGCATAAAACTCGCACTGGAGGGGAATGAGCAATGCATCGGCAGCCGTCATGGCGTTCACGGTCAGCAGGCTCAACGACGGCGGACAGTCGATAAGGATGTAATCGAAATCCCGCAGCACCGGAGCCAGCAGGCGCCGCAGAGCCTGCTCCCGGTGAGGCCGGTCCATCATCTCCACATCGAAGCCGATCAGTTCCACCCGTGAGGGCATCACCTTCAGAGATTCGATCTGGCTGTCGACAATAATCCCAGCGGCCTCGACATCACCGATCATTCCATGGTATAAGGTCTTGGTCAGTTTGGATTTGTCAAGGCCCACGCCGGTGGTGGCGTTGGCCTGGGGGTCGCAGTCCACCAGCAGCGTCCGTTTTTCGGAAACGGCCAAGGCTGCGGAGAGGTTGACCGCGGTGGTGGTTTTACCCACCCCCCCTTTCTGGTTGGCGATGCATAGGATCGTTGCCATGGCGCCCAGCTTTAGCACAATCGATACTGTTTGGAAAGGGAATAAGCGGCCGTAGAGCGTTGCCGGCTAAGGCCGCCGAAGCGATCTTTCCAACCCTGGAGTTTTTTTTAACATGTCGAAAATTTTGAAAAAAAAATCTATTTTTTCCCTTGGGGCGCTGCTCTTGGCCGCCAGCCTGATGGTGACCCCCCAGGGCCATTGCATCACCATTCAGGAGGAACGGGAACTGGCCCGAGAGTTCATGGCCGTGATTCAAACGCGATACCGGATAATCGAGGATCCCGTTATCGTGGACTACGTCAACCGGGTGGGCAACCGAATTCTGGCCGTGCTGCCTGCCCAGCCGTTCACCTACCGGTTCTATGTCATCCAGGAGGATGTCTATAACGCCTTTGCCACACCCGGCGGCCATATTTTCATCAACAGCGGCCTCTTTGCCGCCCTGGATTCCGAAGAGGAGCTGGCCGGAATTATCGGTCATGAAATAGCCCATGTGGTCAGCCGTCACATCTCCGAACGCATCGAAAGTTCCAAGAAGATCGGCATGGCTACTATGGCCGGCATGGTGGCGGGAATGCTGCTGGGCGTCAGCGGTGCAGGAACGGCGGCCAGCGCCGTGGCGATGGGGTCGGTGGCCGCCGGACAGACGGCTGCCCTGGCCTACAGCCGTGAAAATGAACTGCAGGCGGATCAACTGGGGTTGAACTATCTGGTACAAGCCGGCTACAGCGGTGAAGGACTGTTGACATCGCTGCAAAAAATCCGAAGCAAACAGTGGTTTGGGTCCGATCAGATTCCCACCTACCTGAACACCCACCCGGCATCGGAAGCACGCATGAGTTACATCGACAACCGGCTCAACCAGAACCGGGTCAGCCCGATGCCAAAAATAGCCGAAACCGGCGGTTTCAAACTTGCCCACACCCGTCTGGTAGCCCTTTACACCGACGCACAGACGGCTCTGTCACGCTTCCAATCGGCCCTGGCAGCGGCACCGGATGACCCCTTCGCCCATTATGGGGCTGCCCTGGCATTGGCTCGCGTGGACCGGTGGCACGAGGCAGCCGGGCATATGAAGCGGGCCGTCGAAGCCAACGCCATGGACGCGCACATGCTCCAGGATCTGGGCAGGATCTATTTCCACGGCGGCCAGTACGAAAAAGCGATCGATGCCCTTTCCGCCAGCAATTCCGCCAAGCGTCCCGAGGGTCGACTCTATCTGGCCCGCACCCAGATGGGTCTGGGTCGGATCGCAGATGCCAGAGACACTCTGGAACAACTGGTTCGTGACCATGAGGATTTTACCGAGGCCTACTTTTTTTTGGGGCAAGCCAGCGGGCAACTGGGGGACCTGTTCGGAGCGCACTATCATTTGGGCCGCTACTATCAACAGCAGGGGGACCTCAAAAACGCCGGGTTTCATCTGAATCGGGCCCTGAGACTGGCTAGCGACGATGCCCAGCGCCAAAAAGTCGCGCGTGAACTCGACTCCCTGACCCCCAAAAACCGCAAACGGCCGGAAACCGGTTGAACCGGCAACGGCACCGCCTACCCCCGGAAGCTAGTATCGGCGCCCTCACCACCCGTACAGATCACCCGCGATCGAAACGAGAGAATTGCATCGTGAAGGTCCCGCGACCCTGGGTGGCGGAACGCAGACTGGTGGCGTATCCGAACATCCTGGCAAGAGGAACGGTGGCTTTGATGATCTGAGCGCCCATTTTGGGTTGAATCGATTCAATTCTGCCGCCACGGGAGTTGAGATCCCCGATCACGTCGCCCGTAAAGTCTTCGGGAACGATCACCTCCACCGCCATGATGGGGTCCAGGAGAAAGGAACGGCCTGCGAAAAGCGCCTCTCTGACCGCCATGGTGGCAGCCACGCTAAAGGCCAGTTCCGAACTGGTGGATTCCCGGGAGACGGCCGCGGTCATCACCGCCTTCACATCCACCACCGGATACCCCATCAGGATGCCGCTCTCCAGGGATTCCATCACCCCTTTTTCCACCGCCTTCACCAGGCCGGGAGCCAGTTCGGCTTCGGACAGCCGGGATTCGAAGCGCTTGCCGTCACCGCGCTGCAGCGGCTCAAGCCTCAGGGTGACCTCGCCGTAATGGCGGCTGCCGGCGACCTCCTTGTCGAAGACCGCCTTGCCAACCGCCGGCGATTCGATGGTTTCGCGATAGACCACTTGCGGCTTGCCCACATTGACGCGGGTGTTAAATTCGCGCTGCATGCGGCTGGTAATGATTTCCAGGTGCAGTTCCCCCATGCCCGAGAGAATCATCTGGCCGGTGTCCTCGTCTTCGCGAACCCGCAAGGTAGGGTCTTCGGCCATGAACTTTTCCAACACCTGCTGCAGCTTCTCCTGATCAGAGTGAGTCTTGGGCTCCACCGCCACGGAAATCACCGGTTCGTAAAACTCCATTTTTTCCAGCAGCACCGGGTGCTCCTGCTGACACAGGGTTTCGCCGGTGGAAGCGTCCTTGAGCCCCACCACCCCAACGATCGCCCCCGGCCCCACCATTTCCACCCGCTCCCGTTTGTTGGCATGCATCCTGAGGATGCGCGAAATTTTCTCTTTTTTGTTGCGGCTGGGGTTGTATACGTCGCTGCCGGAAGTGAGTTTCCCACTATAGACCCGCAAAAAATTGAGTTTGCGGCCTTCGATCATCGAAACCTTGAAAATCAGGGCCGCCAGGGGCGCTTTTTCATCAGGAGGGCAGCGGACGGTCTCTCCGGTCTCCGGATGGGTGCCCGTGAGCGCCGGTACGTCGAGCGGGCTGGGCAGAAATCGGGAAACGGCGTCCAACAGCGGCTGGATGCCCTTGTTTTTCAAGGCACTGCCGCACAACACCGGCACTGCCTCCAAGGCGATGGTGGCCTTTCGAACGGCGGCCAGAATCGTTTCAGCGTCGATCGGTCTTTCGGCCAGGTAGGCTTCCATGACCCCGTCGTCGAGTTCAGCAAGATGTTCCAGCAATTGATCCCGGTAGATCTCAGCATCTTCCCGGAACCTGGCCTCGATCGCCGTGGTTTGGTAGCTGGACCCTAAGGTATCGTCGTCCCAACGAATTTGCTGCATGTGGATCAAATCCACCACACCCGAGAAGCTCTCCTCGGACCCGGCCGGTATCTGAATGATGAGCGGGTTGGCATTCAGCCGGTCGCGCATCATCTGGACGGTGCCGAAAAAATCGGCCCCGATACGATCGAGCTTGTTGACAAAGGCGATCTTGGGGACTTTATAGTGATCGGCCTGGCGCCAGACCGTCTCCGACTGCGGCTCAACCCCGCCTACCGCGCAGAAAACCCCCACCGCCCCGTCCAGCACACGCAGAGAGCGCTCCACCTCAATCGTAAAATCCACATGACCCGGTGTGTCGATGATCTGGATCTCACGGCCATCCCACTGGCAGGTGGTGACCGCGGAAGTAATCGTAATACCCCGCTCCTGCTCATCCACCATCCAGTCCATCACCGCTTCGCCATCGTGGACCTCACCGATTTTGTGGGAACGCCCCGTGTAGTAAAGGATCCGTTCGGTAACGGTTGTTTTGCCGGCATCGATGTGGGCAATGATACCTATATTTCTGATATTGTTTATTTTCTCAGTTTTTTTCATCGCGTCAACAGCATGTCTGCAGTAAAGGGGAAGTCGAGCGGCAGGTGGCCGGTCAACGCCTGGGCCTCCATGCCGTCGATCAGGATCTTGACCCGATCAATCCCGTCAACGTTGAGGATCAACGAATTGACCACCGAAAAAAGGGTCAGCTGCTCCAACCGGCAGCCCCCGGGATGATTCTCCCGCAGGTGGACCGAAAAATCAACGACCGCCGTGCCATCTTCCAGCAAAAAGAATGATCGCAGCTGTGTTCCTTTGGGCAGGGTGGCCAGGTATCCGCGTTTGGAGCCGGCAATCAGCTCCGCCACCAACTGCCGGCCGAAAGCCGCTGCATCACCGGGGTCGATCACCACACGCGCTTCGGCGACCAAAAAAGGACGCGTCACATCCGCAAAATAGAGATGCGCCAGCTGGTTGGTGGTTTCTCCGGCAAATCCGGTCGGCACCATCGCCGCGGCATGCAACACCCATCCGATCCATACCAGCCGGACCCATCGCCGCCATGGATAAACAACCGCCTGCTGCAGTCTCATAAGCGTGCTCCGATCACCTCTGGCAACCAACCATTGCCACCCTCGGGCCAAAGGACCCATTTAGGCCAGGGATCCCGACATGTCAAGACCGCGGCTGCCTTCACGCAGGTTTCCCAAAATGACGCCCGACCGACAAAGCGGGTCTCTCGTTAGTGTCCGTCCAGAAACGAGGAATTTTGGTCGAGATCAAGGCATGCGAAAAATTTTACCGCAGGCATATAGTTGATATTCCGAGGATAAAATTTTGAGCATAACGCCGATATCGGGCGAAATAACCGTTTATGGATGGACACTTGTTAGCGGCCCTAATCTGGCCGCAGGGCAGCGGCGCTAAAAAAACCGGCGGACTCCCGGTTGAGACTCCGGAACCCGCCGGTCTGGTCACAGATGCGAGCGTGATGTTACAATCCGTTGATGGCTTCGGTCAGTTCGGGCAAAAACTCAAGAATGTCGGCTTCGATGCCCACATCCGCGACCTGGAAAATGGGGGCCTTGGGATTCTTGTTGATGGCGACGATAAACGGCGAGCCCTTGATACCGCCCATGTGCTGGAAACTGCCGCTGATGCCGCAGGCCAGATAAACTTTGGGTTTGACCGTGACGCCGGACGTACCCACCTGACGCGATTTCTCAAGCCACTTGGCATCCACGATGGGTCGGGAGCACGAAACCACGGCTCCCATGGCCTCGGCCAGTTCCTGGGCGATTTCGATGTTCTCTTCCTCTTCAATACCGCGGCCGATGGAAACCAGGACATCGGATTTGGTAATGTCCACATCGCCCACCTCGGCCGCCACCACTTCCAGAAAGGTCCGTTGGGCGGTGAGGTCACCCACTTCCGCGCTTTTGTCCTCAACGGTGCCTCCGGCCGAACCGCTTTTATCGGGGGCGAAGGCACCCGGCCGGGCGGTGATCACCAGACCACCGGACAGGTTGCAGGCCACATGGGTGCTGACCATACCGCTGAATTCCTGGCGAATGACGGTGAGGGTGTCGCCCGCGACACCGTCAATATCCACCACGTCGGCGACAAAGGCCGAATCGAGTTTGATCGAGAGCCCGGGGGCCAGGTCCATGCCGAACGTGTCGTGGGGAACCAGCACAATGGCATTGGCGGGCAGCACCTTGGCCAGCAGTTTTCTCACCACTTCGGCATTGGGGTAAGCCAGCACAGCGTGGCTGAATTTGACCACCTTGGCGTAGGAAGCGGCGACAGCGGTGGCCACGGCCTCCAAGTCAGCGCCCGATCCGGTAACGATGGCCGTGACGGCGGCGGCGGGATCGATCTTTTTGGCAGCGGCGGCCAGTTCCAATGCCGTATCGTCGGGGACTCCACCCTTGTGCGCAATGAGTGCGTAAATTGGTGCCATTATTTCAACCCTCCTTTGGCCTTCAAGAGTTCAATCAGTTTGGCGATGATCACTTCGGTGCTGCCTTCGAGCATTTCAGCACTCTCGCCCAGTTCGGGCACGAAGTAATCCACCCGTTTAACCGTGGCACCGGCCGCACCGACCCCAGCAGGGTCAACGCCGAGATCAGCGGCGCCAAACTTGGGGATCTCGACCGAAGCAACTTTGCGGATGCCTCGAATACCCACGTAGCGTGGCTCGTTGATGCCGGTCTGTATCGACAGGACGCACGGCATTTGGATTTCATTCATCTCCTGGTTGCCGCCCTCGATTTCACGACCCACCGTGATCTTCCCATTCCCGGAAACCTCGATCTTGTTCACCAGCGATGCGTAGGGATAGTCCAGCATCGCGGCCAGCATGCCGCCCACCTGGGCTGCTCCGTCATCTGCCTGGGCACCGGTGAGGATCAGGTCGTATTTCCCTTTTTTTACGGCGGCCGTGAGCAGAGCGGCGATGCCTTTGCCGTCAGCGCCGGTAAACGCATCGTCGCAAAGCAGCAAGCCCTTGTCGGCCCCCATGGCCATCTCCCGACGAAGGACCTCTTCGGACTCCTCATCACCCACAGTGATCACCGTGACACTGCCTCCCACCTTGTCGCGAATCTGGATTGCCTCCTCGACCGCGTAATTGTCCCACTCGTTGATCGAGTAAACCAGGTCGTCACGCTCGATATCGCTGCCGGAGCGGTTCACCTCAATCTCGTTTTCAGCGCTATCGGGAACCCGTTTCACACAAACCAGAATTTCCATGTTCTCCCTCCTGTTGGTTGTTTGCTATTCCAAATGCTGGGCAATCAATTCCGACAAATCGATGGCTTCCATTTTTCCTTCCATACCGGCCACTTTGATAGCGTCCTCCATATTGACCAGACAGAAGGGACAGGCGGTCACGATCACACTGGCGCCGGCCTCTTCGGCCATCTTCACCCGCAAGACGCCCATCCGCTGATCCTCTTCCGGCTCGTAAAATAACATCAACCCCCCCCCACCGCAGCAGAAGGCCCGATCGCGGCAACGCGCCATATCCACCCGCTTCATACCGGGCAGGGCATCGATCACGGCGCGCGGGTCATCATACAGACCGTTATGACGGCCCAGATAACACGGATCGTGGTAGGTGTATACGTGATGGCCATTTTGCAAGGGTTTGAGCTTCAATCGACCCTCGCGGATCTGGCGGGCCAGAAACTGGCTGATGTGCTCAACTGGCGGGATATCTTTGTAATCATGTTTCAAGGCATTGTAGGCATGAGGGTCGGCGGTGACGATGCGCGAAACCCCGGAGGCCTTGATTTTCTCAGTGTTGTGATTCCGCAGGTCCTGGAAAAGCATCTCCTCGCCAAAGCGGCGCACTTCATGGCCGCTGTCCTTTTCATGCTTGCCCAGGATACCGAAATCCACACCTGCACGCTGCAGTAATTTGGCGGTAGCCTGCCCGATAGCCTGCATCCGATCGTCAAAAGAGGTAATGCTGTCAACAAAGTAGAGCAATTCAGCCTTCCCCTTGCCATCGAGCTCCTTGACCGGCACCTCGCCGGCGATTACCTTGGTCCATTCGGCGCGCTTCTTTTCCATCTTGCCCCATGGGTTGCCGCGCTTTTCGATGGCGCTGAGGGGCTTTTGCAGGGATTGCGGCACCATGCCGTCGTCGACCATGCCCCGCCGCAGGTCCACCATTTTATCGATATATTCGATGAGCAGGGGGCACTCCTCTTCACAAGCACCGCAGGTGGTGCAGGACCAGATCTCGTCCGCTTCGAGCACGTCCCCGATCAGGGGCGCACCGCCCAGCACCTTGCCGCGCAAGGGGTAGGCCCGCCTGGCATAATCCCGGCACTTGAGGGTGATGAATCGAGGTGACAAGGGGCGCCCCACGGCATTGGCCGGGCAATGGTCTGAACAACGACCACAATCGGCGCAGGCGTAAAAATCGAGCATGTGTTTCCAGGTGAAGTCCTCGAAGTGTTTGACCCCAAATGACTCCAGGCTGTCCAGCTGGTCGTCGTTCACCCCCCAGCGCACCGGTTTGACCGTACCCTTGTCCAGTTTCATAGAAAAGAGGGTCGGCAATGAGACCACCAGGTGAAACAGGCGACCGAATGGCAGGTAACACAGGAAACCGAAAAAGACGATCAGGTGCAGGTAGAAAGCGCCGGTGTGAACCGATTGCAGCGTCTCCAGGGAGGCCGAACCCATAAAAACCGACGCGAACCAGGCGCCGGTCAGCGGCAGCAGAAACTCGCCGCCCAGCTCCTGCTGGTGACGAGCCGCGGCAAGGCTGCCCTCAAAGGCCATGTCCAGAACCATCAGGCCGGCAATCAGGGCCAACCCGAAAATCGCTTCCGGGGTGTGACTGTTTCCAAAGCGTTCGGGCACCTCGTAGCGCGCCGGACGATAATATCCCCGTCGTACCATGGCAACGATGCAGGCCGCCAGCACGAAGGTGGCGACAACGTTACGAATAACATCGTAGCCATCGCCCAGCATGCCAAAGTGCCAAGGCAGGTAGGGCTGCGCCGAAAAGCCCATGACCACCATGCTGATCCAACGCAGCGATAGGACGATGAAACCGATCAGGATCGTAATGTGGATGGCGCCGGCCAGAAAATATCGCGGCATGCGGTGGTGAGGGAGATTAAAGGTGTTGCTGATTCGCTGGAACAGCCGATCCGAACGGAAATCCGGGGCGGCTCTGAAGAGCGGCCGGAGGCGTTGGGCCAGGATGAAGGTCAGAAACCCCACCCCCAGAGCCACTATGATCAGCGAAAATAATAGGGTTAAAACACCCAAATCGGACGGCGGTGTCAGCGCGGTTTCCATTTTTCCCCTTGCCCTCCCTTCGATTTTGTATTAGACTCTCGGAAAAATGAATGAGGATTCATTCATTTTTACCTGTTGCGGATGCTCCTGTCAAGAAAAAATCGTGCCGACCGCCTGACCGGCCCTTCACCTCAAACCGGGACGTCCGCATGTGGCGCATCCCGCCGCCAACCCGCCGGATAGGTTTGTGAGGGGGGGCTTGCAATCACTGGCAATAGGCGATTAACTCCGAGGTTTTCTTGACAAAAGCTGATCATTCAAGTAGGCACTGGGATGAGATCCTGCGGTCGATCCCCCACCCTGGACATGAAGACCCCACTTATTACGATCGCCCATGAAAAACAAGAAAAAAGGAGGTTCCGGTGAGCACTGACAATCCCTATCTGGCAAAACCATGGTTGGCGCACTACGAGGCAGGCGTCCCTGAGCATGTTCAATATGAGACCGTCTGCCTGCCGGACTACCTGAAGCGGTCGGCCAAAGCGTTCCCGGATAAAATGGCCCTGACGTTTCAGGGGTACCGGGTCAGTTTTGCCAAACTGAACGACATGGTCGATCGCTTCGCCGCCTGCCTGAGCGACTTCGGCGTGAAACAAGGCGACAGTGTGGCCATTCTTTTGCCCAATGTGATTCCGTGTGTGGTGGCGTACTATGCCATCCTGCGTATCGGCGCCGTGACAGTAATGAACAACCCGCTCTATTCGGACCGTGAACTGGAGCATCAGTTTTGCGACTCGAGATCAAAGGTGCTGATCACCCTCGATCTGCTCGGCAACCGGATGATCGATCTGCGACCCAGAACCGGCATCAAACAGATTGTCATCACCAGCATCGGTGACTACCTGCCCTTCCCCAAAAACCTGCTTTTCCCGTTGGTCGGCAAAAAAAAGAAACTGGCCGCAGATGTCAAAGCGGCGGACGACCTCTTTCAGTGGAAGGCCCTGCTGGAGCGCCCGTCAGCCTCGCTACCGCAGGTGACGCTGGATTTCAACGATGTGGCC
>JAWOIA010000089.1:0-5281 GCA_046484885.1 Desulfosarcina sp.
TACTGTTCAGCCTGGGCCAACAGGTCATCGCGTTTGCGGGCTTGCATGCGATCCCAGGTCCGAACCATCATCGCTACACGGGGATTGCCGGCAAGCAACTGCCGATGGCGATGAATAAAGGCCCAATAGAAACTGTTGAAGGGACAGGCTCGCTCCCCCATGGGATTTCGCCAATGGTACTGACAGTCTTCACAGTAATCGCTCATCTTGTGGATATAGTTGGCCGAGGAGATATAGGGCTTGGTGGCCACCAGCCCCCCATCGGCATACTGGCTCATTCCCCGCGTGTTGATGATCTCCACCCAATGCACCGCATCCACGTAAACGCCCAGATACCAGTTATCGACTTCGTCTGGATGGATGCCCGCCAAGAGGGCGAAATTGCCTGTGATCATGAGTCGCTGAATATGGTGGGCATAGGCATGCTCGAGGGATTGGGATATGACGCTGCGCAGGCAGTTCATGCGAGTGTCGGCAGTCCAGTAATAATTGGGCAGGCGGTTGGTATGGCCGAAATGGTTCATGGATGCGTATGCAGGCATGTGGGCCCAGTAGATGCCGCGCATATATTCACGCCAGCCGAGAATCTGCCGAATAAACCCTTCCAGTTGCTCGATTCCCACGGCTTCACCGGCAGTTGACCGAGACCGGGCAATGGCCGCCTGAATCACCTCCATGGGATGGAGCATTTTGGTGTTTAGCGCAAAGGAAAGCATGGAATGGAAGAGGAACCCGTTTTTGGTTGTCATGGCGTCCTGGTAGGTGCCGAAGTAAGGCAGCCGGTGATCGACGAACGCCTGCAGTTGGCGCAGGGCCTGTTTTCTGGACACCGCCCAGATCAGACGTTTGGGGTCGATCCGGCCGAAGGTGGGTACCTGGCAGCGATCGATCATCGCGACGATATCGGAGACATCGTTATTAAAGTCGCAGATCTCGGGTAGCGGGACTGCGCCGTCGTAACGCTGGCGATTGTTTTGATCGTAATTCCATTTGCCTCCCGCAGGTTTGCCGTTGTCCATGAGAATATCATGGCGCCGGCGCATCTGACGGTAGAATGATTCCATCAGGTACCGCTTCTTGCCTTGGAAATGCCGGGCCACCTGGCTGCGCGTTGACAAAAAATGCTCCGTATCCACTACGGTCGACGGAATGGATAGACGCGAGGCCAGCCGGGCCAGCTGGCCGTCGAGGCGGTAATCGTCCGGCTGCATGTATTCGAATCGCGCAATGCGCTGATCGCGGATCAGACGAATCAGATTGACATCGAAGGATTGCTCGTTTTTCGGATCGTCCAGGCGCAGGTAGACCACGCGATGTCCCACGCGGGCAAGGTCGTCAGCGAAATGACGCATGGCGCTGAAAAAAACCGCTACTTTTTGAATGTGCGGTCTGACGACATCCGTCTCCTGACGGACTTCCATCAGTGTGTAAAGGATGTCTGTTCGAACCTGCTGAAACCAGCTGTGCTGGGTATTGAGCTGATCACCGAGGATCAGCCGAAGGGTGGTGCCGCTTTTCACGGGTTGCGGTCCTTGTCAAACGGGCGAATTAACGCGAATTAACGTCCATTGGATTATTGATTGAACTTCTCAAACAGGGATACTCCTATCGTTTGGGCGATTTTCTGTCCTCTTTGCGCCGATTGGTTGATGGTTGGCTCGGATAATATCAACGCCGGCGGTGGCAATGATTGAAGCTGACCGCATATCCGGTCAATACCCGCTGCATCACCGCAGCGATTGGCGTAGTGCCGGTTTTTAGCAACAGATGGGCGTGGTTCGAGATCAAGGCCCACGCAAAACAAGGCCTGCCGGTTTCAACCAAGACAGCACCCAGCCGTTCCAGAAAGTTGTCCCGGTCTTGATCGTCATAGAATATCTATCGACGTTCAATACCGCTGACAATAATATTCTGCAACGCTTCAGGAGCGTCTATGTGGGCTTTTCGTGGCACGGTTACCGAAAAGCATAAAACCATACATTGGTAAACGAATAATACAATAGGTCCCGTAACTTTCCGGCTAAGAGTTCAATCTCCCGAATCGACAATTTTTAGTTGGCCCGCGTATCGGCCAACTACGTCACCTTCGAAACAGTTCTCCAATTCGGTCTCGCTGATACTTTTTAAATCTCTTAGTGCATTCAAAGGGCAGACAAATTCGTTTCCGGCCATGTCTTTCACTTTGACGTACACATCTTCTTTTTTTTCTGTGTTCATGGATGGGCCTCCTGAATTTAACAGCGTTCATTTGAATGTCCAATTGAAACCTGCAGTCGACACCCTTTTTTCAGTCGCGAATCAGACTGGGGGTGGATGACGCAGGCCCTCGATCCAACGTCTGGGGAACGTTCCCTCACCGTTGGCCCCTCCCAACAACGCTCCTAAAATTGCCCCTCGACCGGCGTTGTCGCCGCCCAGGTTGGTGTTGGCAATCAGCCCTCGCTCCCCATCGTGATGATATTTTAATGCCAGGTAGAGGGTCGCAGGAACGGCGTCCTGCACATAACACGCGGTGCTAAGGCGCTTTCCCACAACGATTTCATCCGGATCCGCAAGCCATTTTAACAACGGGTGCCCCAGCAATGGGTGGTATTGTCGTCGAACCGCATCGGACAGCACCTGCGGAAGCGATTCACCGGCGAGAACGGGCTGCAGAATATCCACGATAAGATTTCCAGCCAACTCCATCCGGTCTCCCAAATGGGTGAGTTGAAGGTGCTCGATCGCCAGGCGCCTGGCCAGGCCGGGATCATCAGCGTAGTAAACGATCAATGGAATCATGCCGATGATACCGCTGATATGCTTTTCGATGACCCCACAGGTGCGCGGATGGTTACCCCGCGCATAGTTGGCAAAAAAGTGGCGGTGGTATTCTTCCACATAGGTATCCCGGTGGTTGCCAGGAGTGGTCATGAAGCCGATGTAACGCGCCAGGTAATCATCGGCGTCGTAACCTCCGTTTTCATCAAGCATTTCGATCAACAGGTTGCAGAGTTTCAGGTTGAGGGTGTTTTCACCGGCCTTCAAAAACTGATGGTAATGGATGCCAGGACGTCCCCAGTATTGGCGCTGGTCGTGCAGAATATCCATCGATGGGCTGGGCGGTGGATAGTGCGAACGCCATAATATGCTGTTCGGATGGGGATTGCGGGGGTGCAGGTAACCGCACACCTTTCCGTAGTCTCTGGCAAGGGCTTCACGATCGTAGTACCAATGCACCGGCATTGCCAGCGCGTCTCCGATGAACATGCCCAGGATCGCGCCTTTTCGCCTGGCCTGGATGTCGGTTGTGGCTGTCATGGCGACCTCTGATGTCTGTTTTATTGCTTGACCCGTGAAAACACACCCGGCGATTGACAATTCCCGCTAAAAAAACCCTCCTCCAATCAATGATCGTCGAACCACCCCCGTTGGGCTGTCAGATCCCTGAACACGGAGCCGCTATTTGAAGGTGCGCAAGGCTCCCATTCCACCATCCACGGCGATTACTTGGCCGGTGATCCATGAAGATGAATCAGCGAGCAGGAATGTCGCCGCAGCGGCGATGTCTTGCGGCTGGCCGATTCGCTTCAGGGGATGTCGTTCTGCAGCAGCAGATCGTTTGCCTGCATCGGACAGCAGCCCGCGGGCAAGGTCTGTCTCCGTCAAGGATGGCGCGATTGCATTGACCCGTATCCCGGGTGCGAATTCGGCAGCCAGGGATCGCGTCAACCCCTCCACGGCACCTTTGGCGCTGGCGATGGACGCGTGAAAGGGCATCCCGGTTTGCACGGCAACCGTGCTGAACAAAACTATCGAGGCAGGTGCCTGAGCTTTTTTCAGGCCCGGCAAGCAAGCCTGGATGGCCTTGACCGCGCCCAGCAGGTTGATTTGGAAATCAGTCATAAATTCCTCGGCCGTGAGCCGGTGAAAGGGGCGCAAGCGAATGGAACCGGGGCAGTAAATCATGCCTTGGATTGTTTCCGGAATGGACTCTGGGTCAATGTCATCCCGGGTGAGGTCAATGGACAACCGAGCCACATCCTCCGGCAAATCAACGTTGCGGGCAGACCGGGCAACGACCGTTACCCGCCGCTTCATGGCAAATAGGCGACGGGTAATCTCCAAACCGATGCCGGCACTGCCACCAAAGACAACAAATTCTAGATCGCTCATCTGAATACCCCCCGTTTATTTGAGTATTATGCAGCAGTATCCAATTCCCGGCAAGTCGTCATCCGAACGCCTGCTTTTTCGAGCCTGTGGTCGTCAGTTGCCAGCGCTTGTAATTGATTGCTTTTTTCATGTCAGCAAAGGATGCAGGTAGGTTTAAACAGCCATTTTTCCCCTAAAGAACACTTGCTATTTGTACGCCTTTGGACTATGAGGAACGCCCCTTATATTTATATATTCAAAACTTACGCAAAGCCTGCTAAGCCAAATACATGCCCAGACAAGCCAGAATTGACGCACCGGGTGCGTTGCATCACATCATTGCCAGGGGCATTGAGCGCGCTAAGATATTCCGTGACGATCAGGATCGTGATTTTTTCGTCACCCGGCTTGGCGATTTGATCGTCCAGACGCAGACAAAGTGCCTTGCCTGGGCTCTGATGCCAAACCATTTTCATCTGTTGCTTAAAACAGGAACGGAACCGATTGCAGGCTTGATGCGCCGTTTGCTGACAAGCGTTGCGGTCACCCACAACCGGCGCCACAGGCGCAGCGGGCGTTTGTTCCAGAACAGATATCAATCGATTCTTTGCCAAGAAGATGCCTATTTGAAAGCGCTGGTGCGTTACATTCATCTTAATCCGCTCAGGTCCGGGATAGTCAAGAACGTAGGCGCACTGGACCGGTACCGTTTTGCCGGCCACAGCTTCATAATGGGTAAGGAGAAAAATGCCTGGCAATCGGTAAATGAGGTCCTGGCCCTTTTCGGCCGAAAAAAGCGAGTAGCCCAAGATGCCTATCGAGAGTTCGTCACCGCAGGAATTGAATTGGGCAGGCAACCGGATCTTGTCGGCGGTGGATTGATCCGCAGCGCCGGAGGGTGGGCGGCCGTTCAATGCCTGCGCAAAGCAGGCCTGTCCCAAAAAAGCGACGAGCGCATTTTGGGCGATGGCGACTTTGTTGACGCGGTGTTAAATAATGCGCAAGAGTCCCTGGACAAGCGATACAGCCTGGCTGCCAAAGGCATCCAATTTGAGGACGTCTTTGCAGCGGTATCTGAATTGCTTTCTGTTCAACCGCGCAATTTACTGGGGCCTTCCAAAGAACGAACCATTGTTAAGGCCCGGGC
>JAWOIA010000064.1:0-8175 GCA_046484885.1 Desulfosarcina sp.
GGGGTTGCTTTCATTGCTCGTTGAGCTCTTTTTGACTTCCTGGTGGTTGCACTTTTTTGAGAGATTCTTTGGTAAGCTCTCGTTTGAAGTTACTCCATTTCTGTACAGTTCCATTGAAATAGGCAGATCTACCCTGTCAGGAATAAGCTCAACCTTGTTGTATGTTCTCAGGTCGAGGATTGCCAAGGCAAATCTATCTCTGCAAAATAGCTGGCCACCTGCACGTCGGAAGAGGTGTCCCGAAGTAGTTGTCAACCTTCTGATGATGGCTGGTCTGAATATGAGGAGTCGTTCACCCCGGTGTAGGGATGATAATCGTCCGCTGCGAGATACTGTTGCCGAATTTCAGTGAACATTGTCCGTTTTTGACGGAAAGGGTCTTGGTTATCTTGGCCCAATGCCAGATTGTTGGTTTCAGTGTGAAAATAATTGCCAATGCTGTCGGTAAAAGGTAGTTGTGACGCATTGAATCGGATGGCCCCTCGTTGTTGGTGAAGGTTTTTGGGAAGTCCGAAAATAGCGATTTCTTATCACCAACACCATCACATTTCTGTTGAAAAAGTTGTAATGGAATAGTAGCCTAACGGATAAAAGTGGACGCCTCTTCGTTGGAAGGGGCTTTTTGGGGGAACCTGAAAAAGGGACTATTTATCACCTTACCAAGCGGGAACGAGATGAAAAAAATTCATAACAGTCTCAATATTATGCAAACGCTGATGGTCATTGCGTTTGTAGTGATCACCATGTTTGCACTGACCGGTTTCGGTATGGCGCAAACACAAGTCAGTGACCCTGCAACCCCGGCCAAAATCAGCACCGTCTACACCGGGGATGTGATTAATGGCAAGAAAGTGGTGAGTTCACTGAACACCGATGACCTGGAACCCGGCAAAAAACACCTGCTGTACTTCCAGGGTGTACAAATGTCCACGGGCCAGTACTGGTACGTGTCGGTGATCGTGGCCAAGGGAGTCAAGCCCGGCAAGCGCATCACCCTTACTAGCGGCGTGCACGGTGACGAGATGAGTTCGGTGCACACCGTGCAGACTGTCATGGGCCAGTTGAACGCTGCGGAAATGTCGGGCACCGTCATGGCGGTGCTGGACATTGCACGCCCTGCAATGGAGAGCATGCAGCGCCGCTGGCCAAGTTCTGGGCGCGGCTTCGAGTTGACCGACATGAACCGCCAATGGCCCGGCAACGAGAACGGCCCCGGTGCCGTCAGCCGCCAGGCCGGGTTGGTGTTCAACCGGCTACTCAAGCCGAATACCGACCTGGCCATAGACTTCCATACCGGGACCACTGGCCTGGACGCAGCCGCCTTCAACATCGGCGAGATGCGCATCCCGGACGTGAAGACCATGATGATGCTCTACCCCGTTTCGGCAATCTGGGACAACCCGACCTACGCCGGTGTGCTGCAACTCGCCTACACCGATGCCGGCATTCCTTGCTTCACGCCTGAAGTGGGTGTGGCGCGGCGGCTGGATCTGGACGCGATTGCGCTTTTTGTCGAAGGCACGACGAACGTGTTTAAACATTACGGCTTGATTTCTGGCGTGATCGGACGCACCGCACTCGATACCAACGTTTACATCGGGAAGAATGCGGTTCCCGTGCTGAGCACCCACGGTGGATTCATCGAATTGTTGGTCAAATTGAATGCCAAGGCCACGTCAGGACAAAAGGTGGCCATCCAGCGCAACGCCTTCGGCGAAGTGGTGGCGGAATACACCAGCCCGGTCAACGGTTTTATCGGTGGCTTGCGTAGCGACGCTACGTCAGAACCTGGCAACGTGCTGCTCTTTATCCTGGCCGACGCCGCGCCGGTGTCCGGCGCACCCCCTTACTCAGAGTAGTTAGTGATACCCAAGTTGGCAGATTATTGCGTGCAGCCCTCAGTGGTAACATATTATCATTGACATCGGCATGAAGCATATAAACATTCCAGCTTTTTAGATACCCTTTGGCATTTTTCATGGTGCCACGGTTGCAGACTGTCGGAATTCGGCAAGAGATACCGCTGTTTCAGCGATTCCCGCCACAATCTCAACATATTGAATCTAAACAACAAAAGTTAAATCGGCTTCCTGAACATTTTGGCATAGTGTTAGGTTTTTAAAACAAAATTACCACGTAATTTCAAATAAATAAATTATCACAGGGGTGCGTTTTTAGCTTGACAAGGCCGGTGAGGCCATGTGCGTTTTTCTATTTAGTTTCAATTGCTTATATAGGAGAGCGCAATGAAGTCACGAAAAAAGCACTACCCCGTTTCAGTTCTGGCCGGCCTTGCCGGAGACGGCAAAATCACGATCCGGAAAAACCTCGACGCAGACGCAATGTTCGGTGCCATCCGCAAGGATTTCGCCAAAATTGCCGATCATCGGGCCACCAACAGGAAGATCCCCCTGGTTGATGCCCTGATGAGTGGTTTTGCGATGTTTTCCCTCAAAAATCAGTCATTGTTGGCATTTGATGAAACGCCGCTTTGATGAAACGGAGAGCCTCCACGGCGTTTTCGGCGTTCGGGTTATCCCCTGAGACAGCCAGATGCGCAGGATTCTCGATGGCGTCATCCACCTGACTCACTGCGCCAATCTTTCCGCACATTGTTCAATTTGGCCCAGCGAGACAAGGCTCTGGAAAAGGTGGTCTGGCTTGACGGCCATTATCTGCTCGGTCTTGACGGCAAGGGGATTTACTCGTCGGCAAAGGTCAGTTCTCCGTACTGCATGAAAAAGCTCAGAAGAAATGGCCAAATCGAATATTACCAGCAGATGCTCGGCGCAGCCATTGTCCATCCTGACCAAAGAGTTGTCCTGCCCCTTTGGTCAGAGATGATCATCATGCAGGATGGCAGTACCAAGCAGGGTTGTGAAAGAATTGCCACCGGTCGTTTTCTGGTTAAATTCCGTCAGGATCATCCCCACCTGAAAAGCGTGGTTATCGAAGATGGGCTCAGTTCCAACGGACCATACATCAACGATTTGATCTACCACAATCTGCGGTTTATCCTCGGGGCAAAACCTGGTGATCACGCCCATCTGTTTGCGCAACTCGATCTGGCCATCGAGGACTGTGAAGCGACCGAATTTTCCCAAACCATTTTGGGCGAAGAGGAGATCACCCATAACTCAATGGGATCTCGCTGAATAAATCCAACCCAGATCTTTTGGTCAATGTCCTTGAGTACTGGCAGCTCGACAGTAAGGGGAAAGAAACCCGGTTCAGTTGGGTCACCGATCTTCCCCTCACCACCGACAACGTGCATCAGATCATGCGTGCCGGTCGGGCCCGTTAGCGGATCGAAAATGACTCGACAGTTTTAATTTTCAGTTACCATTTTCTATATTCCTGAAGGAATGAGGCGAGGTCTCCATGGAAGAAAAAAAAGAGCGAACTCCTGGTAATTTTTCACTGACGATGTTAATTGCCATGGTTGTTGGTTCAATGGTAGGTGCCGGTGTTTTTTCATTACCACATCGATTTGCCGCTTCATCGGGTGTTTTAGCTTCACTCATTGCGTGGGTGGTTGCCGGGTTTGGTATGTTAATGCTTGCCTTTGTATTTCAGAACCTCGCTAATCGTAGACCTGATATTGATGCCGGTGTTTTTGCTTATGCAAAAGCAGGATTTGGGGACTTTACCGGGTTTTTATCAGCATATGGGTATTGGGCGAGCGCGTGCGTTGGCAACGTTTTTTATTGGGTGTTGATAAAAGCGACACTCAGCATCTTTTTCCCTGCTTTTGGTGCCGGTAATACTGTTATAGCCGTTGCTGTTTCTTCAGTCATGATCTGGAGTTTTTACTTCATGGTGCTGCGAGGTGTTAAAGAAGCTGCTGCTATTAATAAAATTGTTACCATTGCAAAAATTCTTCCTCTAATATTTTTTATTATTGTCGTTATTATTGCGTTTAAAGTAGATGTTTTTATGGCCAATTTCTGGGGCTCAGAAAATGTGACCGCTGGAGACATCTATGAGCAAGTGAAAGCAACCATGATGGTTACGGTTTTTGTCTTTATAGGTATTGAGGGTGCCAGTGTGTATTCTCGTTATGCTAAAGATCGTCGCGACGTCGGAAAAGCAACAATAATAGGGTTTTTAGGTGTTCTTGCACTTTTTGCATCCATTTCAATTTTGTCTTTTGGGATCCTGCCACGTGCTGAACTGGCCGCACTCTCTGATCCATCGGTGGGTTCTGTCTTGGCGTCGGTAGTCGGTGACTGGGGAGCTATATTTGTTGGCGCTGGATTGATCGTTTCTGTCTTAGGCGCCTATCTTGCGTGGACACTGATGTGCGCAGAAGTATTGTTTCTGGCCGCAAAAAACAAGGATATGCCAAAGTTTTTAACTAAAGAGAACGCAAATAATGTTCCATCTAATGCGCTCTTGCAAAGCACCATCATGATTCAAACAATTCTCGCCATCACCATCTTTTCCGATGATGCTTTGACATTAGCGCTGACATTAGCCGCCGCACTCTCATTAATACCGTATCTGCTCTCGGGTGCCTATGCACTCAAATTAACGATCACAAAAGAAACATATGAAACCAATAAAGCGACACTTAAAAAAGATCTAATTGTGGCTTTACTGGCGACATTTTACGGCATTTTTCTTGTTTATGCAGCGGGAACAGAACTGTTACTGCTCGCTTGTATTATCTATGCATCTGGAATAATTTTGTATGTTATAGCTCGAAAAGAGCAAAAATTACAACTGTTCACCAACTGGGAAAAAGTACTTTTGGTTGCAGTTGTGGTAGGGGCCATCGCTGGAATTATCGCCTTGTTTTCAGGAACTATTGAGTACAAAGATGATAACTCAGCAATAAAAGTTTCAACAGGGATTGACTATATCAAGCATATTGAAGAAGGTAATATGTTTAAACTAAAAGGGAGCTCTAATGAAAACTAAACAGTATGGTGTGCACTCCGAGGTAGGTACGTTGCGGAAAGTAATGGTATGCGCCCCCGGACTGGGGCACACCAGACTCACCCCGAGCAACAACGATTATCTACTCTTCGACGATGTCCTTTGGGTCCAGGCTGCCAAGCGTGACCATTTCGACTTTATCACCAAGATGCATGAACGTGGGGTCGAGGTAGTGGAGATGCACAGCCTCCTGGCTGAGACCCTGGCCATCCCCGAGGCAAAGTCATGGATCCTGGACCGCAAGATCAAACCCACGAACGTGGGACTGGGACTGATGGAGGATACCCGGGCTTACTTGGAAAGCCTGGAACCCCGTGCCTTGGCCGAATTTCTCATCGGCGGACTTTCGATTATCGACATCCCGAAAAGCTTCGCGAAGTCGAGCTACCTGGAACTGGTCCGAGAAGCGCACGGGCTGACGGAGTATCTGCTGCCGCCCCTACCCAACACGCTCTACACCCGCGACACCACTTGCTGGATTTACGGAGGCGTCACCCTAAATCCCCTCTACTGGCCGGTACGCCGTGAAGAAACTGTCTTGACCACCGCGATTTATCGCTTCCATCCCTCTTTCGCCGAGGCGGGCATTAATGTCTGGTGGGGCGATCCGGACCAGAACTTCGGCCTGGCAACCCTGGAAGGCGGGGATGTGATGCCGGTAGGCAACGGGGTGGTCCTGATCGGAATGAGCGAGCGGACCTCCCGCCAGGGCATCTCCATGGTTGCCGAAGCTCTCTTCGCCAAAGGAGCCGCCCAAAAGGTGATCGTTGCCGCCATGCCCAAACTTCGAGCCGCCATGCACCTTGATACGGTCCTCACGTTCGCGGACCGCGATCTGGTAACCATCTACCGCCCGCTTATGGACCAGGTCCACACCATTACCCTACGCCCCAGCTCGAAACCATCCGGGATCGAGGCCACGATCGAAAAGAAACCGTTCGTGGATGTGGTGGCTGAAGCGCTGAACTTTAAAAAGCTCAGGGTTATCGAGACCGGTGGCGACCATTATGCCAATGAGCGTGCACAGTGGGACAGCGGCAACAATCTGGTTGCTCTCTCCCCGGGCGTGGTTGTCGCGTACGACCGCAACACTTGGACCAACACGGAGTTGCGCAAAGCGGGCGTCGAGGTCATCACCATCTCCGGGGCCGAGCTTGGTCGCGGTCGCGGTGGTGGTCACTGCATGACCTGCCCGCTGGTTCGCGACGCCATTGACTTCTGATGGACAGCGATGGGCAGGATTCACAACTGACAAGAGCAATAGGCTATGTCGAATGAACTCCACATAAAGTCCCCCCGGTCGCTGAGCCTGGCGGAGGCCGCCCTGCCGATCGCCGCGCTCATCATTCTGGTCGGGCTCTCCTTTTTCCTCTTCGGCGACGACGGCGCCAAGGGACCCAACCAGGTGGCCCTCGTGATGGCAGCCCTGGTGGCCCTGATCATCGGTCGCCGGGCTGGCCACACCCTCGAAGACTTGAGAGAGGCGGCAATTGCAAGTGTAGGCTCCGGGGTTGGGGCAATTTTTATCCTCTTTGCGGTTGGCGCACTGATCGGCACCTGGGCGATGTGTGGGACGCTCATGACCATGGTCTACTACGGACTGAAGCTGCTCAGCCCAAATTACTTCTATATGACCGCGGCATTGCTCTGTGCCGTAGTGTCATTGAGTATCGGCAGCTCATGGACGGTGGTTGGCACGATTGGGATCGGCCTGATGGGCATTGCGGTGAACATGGATCTCAGCCCGGCAATCACTGCCGGAGCGATCATATCGGGCAGCTACTTCGGCGACAGGTCTTCGCCGCTCTCCGATACCGCCAACCTGACCGCAGCGGTTGCCGGAGTCGACCTTTACCGGCACCTGCGGGAAGCGCTGTGGACCTCCGTTCCGGCCCTCGCGTTAACCCTCGCCATCTTCTGGTGGCTGGGCGAACCGGGGGATTTTGATGCCTCAGCCAAGATGGAGATGATCCGCAATTCGTTCAATGTCTCACCGGTCTTATTTCTGCCACTTGTTGTGGTCGTTGGCCTGGCCCTGATGAAGGTCCCTCCTTTCACCACGATCATGGTGGGGTCGCTAGTCGGGGCCCTGCTGGCTATCATGACAGAGCCCGAGCGGGTCGTCGCTTTCGCAGCCGCTCCTGATCTACCGTTTCCCCTGGCAATTTTGAAAGGCGTCTGGCTGGCCATAGCCAGTGGCTACACCTCTGCAACCGGCTATGCGGTAATCGACCAGCTCGCATCCCGGGGCGGCATGGACAGCATGCTCAACACAGTCTGGCTGATCATCACCGCTCTCGGCTTCGGCGGGGTGATCGAGAAGGCAGGTGTCGTCGAGCGTCTGGTGTCACCGGTCCTGGCAGGGGTTCGGTCGACCGGCAGCCTGGTGGCGACCCTTATCGGCGCAACGGTGGCCACGAACATTGTGACAGCGGACCAATATATCGCTATCATGCTCCCGGGACGAATGTTCAAGACCGGCTTCGAGCGGCGCAACCTCGCGCCGGTGGTCCTGTCCCGCGCGATGGCGGATTCGGCCACCGTCAGCTCGGCTCTGATCCCGTGGAACAGCTGCGGTGCCTATATGGCCGCGACGCTGGGGGTGGCCACCCTCAGCTATGCACCGTTTACCTTTTTCAACCTGTTGATCCCGCTGATCTCGATTCTCTATGCCTACGCCGGTATCCGCATGCTGAAAAAAGAGACTCAGCCATCGGCGTCCCAGCCACCCATCGATCACCGCGCAAGATGAGGGATTGCTGGAAAAACTTCCTATAGCGGCGGCCTTTTCTGAAGAGTCGGGGTGGGCAATGACTAAACGATTCAAGCGCAGGACTTGGTTCTTGAAACCATTCAGGACTGGACCTATGCTTCATCGATCTGGTATTTTCTTTAGAAGGTTCATTCTTACGAGGAGATTGAGCTGTCCTGCCACAGCTCTACTATTACCTGATTATCGGTTTTCATGTTCTATGTTGATTCACTTTAGGCTGAAAATGTGTAAGGTTATCAAATGGATCCAGCACTCATTCTCGTAGAAAAAGTTTTCGATTTCCGATCTACCACCTGATATCATCGAACAGTTTGCAAGCGACGACGTCGTCACAATAACTCGCGGGAAGTATTATTCTTTCCCAAAATAGAAATCCACCTAACAGAATCTGAGATTGTACGGCGATATTAACGGTTGTGGCGTTTCATCCGATGTCACCTGGCAAGGGCTTGCGATGGTCG
>JAWOIA010000112.1:0-9680 GCA_046484885.1 Desulfosarcina sp.
TGTTGACAAACCAATTATTTTCACTTACTTTGGCTGATTGAAATCTGATGCGGGGTGGAGCAGTGTGGTAGCTCGTCGGGCTCATAACCCGAAGGTCACAGGTTCGAATCCTGTCCCCGCTACCAAAAAAAAATAAAGGGGTTGCACGCATGGTGCAACCCCCTTTTTTTATTCTCAGGGTCGGTTTGTAAAAGGGCTGTACAAGGATTTCAAATAACGGCGGCCCACCAAAAATAGGCCACCCCCAACTGGGTGGCCGGACGTAGACAGTTCAACAAATCCCTCACGGGAACAGCGCCTCGCTCTTAAATCCAACCCATCGTCCCTTCAGGCTATCCTGACTGAGCAGCCTCTTGAGGCTGTCGTTTCCCCGAGCGACCTATCAGGCTTTTCGCCACGCGAGACAGCGTCTACGTGCATGCGATATGTGGGGGAAAATCCGGTTGCGGAAAGTCGAGCTTTCGGCCCAGCGCCGACGTTTTCTGTACGGGGCGAAGAAAAAGGAGGCCGCATGAGCCAAGCCGGAAGTTTCCTGGTTCAGGGGCCGTTCAGGTGGCATGCGTAATGCCGGCCCGATGCGATTTCACGCAGATCTGGCTGTTCAATCCCGCACCGCTCGGAGACTCTGGGGCATCGCGGTTGGAACGGACAGCTGAAAGGCAGGTTGATCGGTGTAGGGGCTTCCCCCTTGGCGCCGAGGCCGTCGACAAACTCGAGGCGGTTCAGAGAAGGGATGACCGAGAACAGAATCCGGGTGTAGGGGTGATTCGGAGATGAGAAGAAAGAGGTCCGCCGAATTCTGCTGGAACATCTGGAAAGTCCATGAACTTGCGGGGATGCGGGGTCAGGGACGCAACTTCCCTTCCAGGAGTTTGTAAGCCACATAGTATTTCATGATATTGCTGACATACTGGACGGTTTCGCGGCCGATCCGTCTGGCAGCCACCACTTCCACATGATGGAACCAGACATTGGGATCGAGCCCCATTTTTTCGGCTTCTTTTCTCAGTTTTGAAATCCTGGCCGGCCCCGCGTTATAGGCGGCAAAAGTGAAAAGCGTCCGGTTCAAGGCATCCAAACCCGGCGCTTCCGGAAAATACCGGTCAGCCAAAAAACGTAGATACTTGGTTCCTGCATGAATATTGGGTTCGATTTTTTCAATATCCGGGATGCCGACATTTTTATCTTCGGCTGTAGAGGGCAGTATCTGCATCACACCGACAGCGCCGACATGGCTTTTAAGACTCTGATCCAAGCGTGACTCCTGGTAGGCGAGCGCCGCCAGCATCAGGTCATCAAATGCGTACCGGGCTGCATATTTTTTAAAATAGCCGGCTGCTGCCTGGAATTTTTCAATCTCTTTTCCACTGGTGGAATTGGTAATATAAGCGGCATCTTTCAGATAGCGGTTGATCATGATATTGCCCATCAAACTGCCGACTTTGTGATCCTTGACAAACCTGTTGATGACGGCCTTGAGCTGAGGGCTGTCTTTACGGATGGCCCAGCCGATCTGACCGCCGCTGTGAACCGCTGCAGCAGGGTGCAGCCGGATATTGTTAAAGACCTGCACCCACAGCCGGCCCTTATGCTCATCCATGATAATGGCCGGAATCAGTTCCGCGTTGACCATCTCGAGAAGATCCGAATCTTCGAGGTGTTCGTTGGCCGCAACAATTGAAACCCTGTTCTTCCCGGCTTTGTCAAGTCTTTCATTGAAAGCCGTCAGGTTTTCATGATAACTACTTGATTTTCTAACATGAATTTCCATTCCGGCAAGGTCGGAGAGCTCGGTCACTTCAGGCCGGTCTTTGTGGGTCACCAGTATTTCACTGATACGTTTTGCAAAGGGGTCGCTGAAATCCACAGTCTTTTTGCGCTCATCCGTAATTGTGAGGTTGCCGATCGCAATATCGCCCTTTCCTTCCTTCAGCCGGGTAAGCAGTTTTTCCCTGGGTGTTGGGATCACCAGCACATGTATTTTCAAAATCCCGGTTTGTTGTTTCTTATTGATATATTCTTGAAAATGCATGGCGTTTTCGTAACTGATTCCTTTCGCTTTGAGGCCATCAAAGAAAAAAAAGGCCCGATTATAGGGCATCAGCACACGAACCGTTCTTTTTTGCACCATTTCATCCCAGTCACCGAAAAAGGGCTCGATTGCCTGAATCAGCGTTTCTTCGGTAAACGTGTTTTCCAGCGCCCTGATCGAAAATACAGGACAGAACAGGCAAATGATCAGAAAAAAGGTAAAAGACCTATGTATCCGCAGGGGTGTTTTTATGATTTCATCTTTCAGTATTTTTATGAGCACAAGGAACGGGTCCTTTATGACCACCTGTTTTTTCCATTATTCAGGCAGATCATCACCAACATCGGTTGACAATATAACAGACCATGCGGGTTCGGGCAACCACAGGATCACCCATTCAATCGTTACAACACCCTTCGGTGATAGGTGATAAGAGGTCATAAGAACTTGCTTTTTCATCGCAGGCCATTCCCACCTCCCCAAATTGCGGCTGCGATGCCCCACTTGCAAAATAGGTGGATCAAGGATTTCACACGGTGCTGGATGAAAATCCCTAACCGGCCATGCTGATCGATGTCAAGTTTAAAAAATACGCTGATTGACCGGCAGCCTCGTTTTCGAAGCATAAGCAACACTTGCCGATCGCGGCGCTATTATTTAAAATGGGCATCCACCAGATAAATCGGATCGACAGTCATGTCATCGGCTGAGGGGGTGGCATCTTCTTTCTATGGTGAACTGAAGCGCGGCTGCCGGAGGTGCGTTCGCCGTGGGCACTGGCCTTCGCCTGTCATCCCAAAGTTCCAGGTGTTCGAGGATCTTTCGGATCACATCCATCTCCTCGATAAACGCAATCACCCTCATCGGGCCAGCGCATTTCGGGCACTCCAGGGGATCGACCTCGTAGATTTTTTGTATCAACCGCGCCCAGTTCCGACGAGATCTCCTGTCGGCCAACTCGGGCTCCAGGATGCAGGGGATGACGTTGCCCGCATCGGCCTTCTTGCGCTTTCCCCGCGCCACGTTGCTGTAATACCCGTAGTAGCGGACCATCTGCTCGCCCTTGTTGGGGATGTGGCTGCTCATCGCCGCCAACCACTCCAGCGCATCGAACACCTTGACCTTGTTGAAACGCTAGGTTACCTTACCTTTTGGACACAACTCAAATTCCGGCAGGCTTGTCCAACTACCGGACAAGATCGTGGCTCGCATCGCTCTCACGATCTATCCTTATTCGTCATGCATTTTCATCTGTCGGGCCTACTCCTACCCAGCACAGCGGGTTGTGGGCCACCTCCCAAAGATGGCCGTTGAGATCTTTAAAGTAAGCGCTGTACCCACCCCAAAAAACCTTCTGCGGTTTTTTGACCAAGGTTGCGCCCGCTTCAACGGCCTGCGATACAACTTCATCGACCTGCTCTTCTGAATGCACGTTGTGAGCGAGCGTAAATGATTCGAATCCGCTTCCTTCATGAGATACCGTTGCATCTTCGGCCAATGCCTCTCGCCCGTACAGCGATAGCCACGTACCATTGAGCGTGAAAAAAGCAACTTCAGGTGATGACTCCATTCGAGTAAACCCCAGTCCTTTCTCATAAAACTCAACTGCCGCATCAAGCTTACGAACACCGAGCGTGATCATGCTTAATCTTGCTTTCAATTTTGGAAACTCCTTTTTTTACGCACAACTACAAGCTGAGCCGATAGCGGCCCACGGGGCCGCTATCGGCTCTAGCGATTTGTTCTCTGGTTACCAAATCTTTTGAAAGGACATAGCCTCGACGGAGATGGGCTTGCCCGGGTTAAACAAACCACAGACCGCAGGGCCGACCCCGGCTTGCGACGCTGAACGCGTCGTTCAGGGTTGGGTGATGTACTGCCACACATCATCGAACATCTGCTGCGAGGCCCGGTAGGCGGCGTCGGGATCGTTGCGGGCAATCCCTTCCCATATGGCCTTGTGAAAAGGCAGGGATTGCCGCTGCAGTTCGATGTCCTTCACATCGTACTCGCGGGCATGATGAACCGCCTCACGCATGATGCCGCCGATCTGGGACAGCAGTTCGTTGTGGCATGCCTTCATGATGGCGGTGTGAAAGGCGATATCGACGTCGAGATAGCTAGCGTAGCTATATTCGGTGTCATCGGTCAATATTGCGGCCATCTGATCGAGCAGATGCCGCATCGTCCCCACTTCCCCTTGACCGGCGCGGGAGGCGGCCAACCGCGCCGCTTCCGACTCGACGATGCGGCGAACTTCGGTAACGGCTTTCAGGAACGCGAATTTATCCTCCACCTTCAGGCGCCAAAGCAACACGTCCGGATCGAACAAATTCCAGTGATCTCTCGGTAACACTTGGGTGCCTACCCGCGGACGGGTTTGAATCAATCCCTTTTGGGTCAGCACCTTGGTGGCTTCCCGCACAACCCCGCGACTGACACCCAACTCCTCGCACAACTGATCTTCGGTCGGTAAAACCGCTAGATCCCGGTAGCGGCCCTGAACAATGCGCTGGCCCAGCTCCTCGACAATGTATTGGTAAAGTTTACGATGGGGGACTTTGTTTTTCACGCCGACCTTACGCTTCTGATGGAGGAATCGTTCTATCATTTTATCATACTATGTAAATTGTCGCTGACAAGTCAAGCCGTCAAGTAACCGTCAGGGAGCGGAACAATTGGGTGTTGACAGAATTAAATCATTATATCATTATACTTTTCAATTTAATGATTCCCGCCACCCGATAAAATTGCTTCATCCGACGATCGGCCGAAAAACCGGCACCATTCCTGGGCGGTGCACCCGTGCGGGTGATAGACACCAATACCCATAATCGGTGTCGACACCACCATGGTTGGAACCGCAACCACGGCCGAGCACGCAATGGATGCCATCGTATCGCCAACCGGGACGCACCATCATCGGCCCAGAGAGGAAACATGGTATGAACCAACGGATCGAGAAGGTCATCATCATGGGCGCAGCCGGCCGTGATTTTCACAACTTCAATTTCTATTTCCGCGACAATCCACGCTACCGGGTGGTTGCATTCACCGCTACCCAGATTCCGGACATCGATGGGCGATGTTATCCGGCAACGCTGGCCGGCAACCTCTACGCGGAAGACATTCCCATTTACTCCGACCGACGCCTACGCGAATTGATCATCTCCCACCAGGTGGATATGGTAACCTTTTCCTACAGTGACGTGCCCCACACAGAAGTCATGCATAAAGCCTCGGTGGCCACCGCTGCCGGAGCGGATTTCATCATTATCGGTGCGCCGTACACAATGATTCCATCGACCAAGCCGGTCGTGTCCGTGTGTGCCGTGCGCACTGGATGCGGCAAGTCCCAAACCAGCCGAGAGGTGATCAGGATCCTGCAACAAATGGGCAAAACAGTGGTCGCCGTACGCCATCCCATGCCCTACGGCGATCTTACCCGGCAGGTGGTCCAACGCTTCGCTGCCTATGAAGATCTGGACCTGCATCAATGCACCATCGAGGAGCGCGAGGAATATGAACCGCATCTGCGCATGGGCGTGGTGGCCTACGCCGGCGTGGACTACGAAAAAATCCTACGCCAGGCTGAGTCGGAAGCCGATATCATCGTTTGGGACGGCGGTAACAACGACACCCCCTTTTACAAGCCGGACCTGCACATCGTTCTGCTCGATCCCCACCGGCCGGGACACGAAACCGCCTACCATCCAGGTGAGACCAATCTACTCATGGCCGACGTGGCCGTGATCAGCAAAGTGGACAGTGCCGCACCCGAGAATGTCGCCGCGGTGCGCCAGGCCATTGAGACCCACAATCCATCGGCCCTGGTCGTGCTGGCCGAATCCGCGTTAATCGCCGACGATGCAGAACGAATCCGCGGCAAGCGGGTTCTTGTGGTCGAAGACGGCCCCACCCTCACCCACGGCAACATGGCCTACGGTGCCGGCGTGATCGCCGCCAAACGTTTCGGGGCCGAGGCATTGGTCGATCCGCGACCGTTTCTCCAAGGAAGTCTCAAAGAGACCTTCGCCGCCTACCCGGGGATCGGTCAACTGCTGCCGGCCATGGGCTACGGCAAACAGCAGGTGCAGGATCTGGAAGCCACTATCAATGCCACCGCCTGCGACCTGGTCGTCATCGCCACACCGGTGGACCTGTCCCGGCTGCTGACCATCAAGCATCCGTATACCCGCATTCGCTATGAATACAAGGACCATGGCGACCCGACGCTGGAATCCATCATTCGGGAACGCTTTGCCTGACCGAACCCACGCGGTCCCGCCGGCCGCACTGCCCCATCGCACCGCCAGGCATCCGGCAGCGCCGATGGTGAAAGGAGTCGCATATGCCCCACTTCGAAAAGATCCTTTTTCCCGTCGCCCTGACCGACATCTCACCGGTCGTGGCACCCTACGTGACCACCATGGTCAACCGCTTCGCCGCCGACCTGCACCTGTTGCATGTACTGAGGCGATTCGATTGGTTTGTCGATACCTATGTCTCCCAGCCGTCGGAAACGGACTTCAAAAGCATTGCCAGCGACTTCGAAGGTCAATTGCTTGCCCGCGCCGACCAGACGCTGGAAGCCTTTAAAAAGAAGCATCTCAAGGGCCTGCCGGTCACCCGGTCGAGCGTGGTGACCGGCACCCACTACAAGGAAATCCTGCAGTACGTCGCCGACGAGGGCATTGACCTGATCATCATGGGCAGCGGCAGCCCGTTGCAAAAGGCGGTATTCGGGTCCGTCGCCGACAAGGTCTGCAAGCTCTCGCCCGTTACGGTGATGCTGATCAAAAGCAACTGAACCAGTGCGAAAGGAGAACGAACATGGCAGGTTTGCGACAAAAGCGGGATCCTTACCTATGGGAGGCTTTGGTATCCATCCTGGCCTTGATCATTGCGATCAGCTTGGCCATCCTGCGCTATGAAACCGACCCCCACGTGCCGATCCTGCTGGGTGTTCTGGTGGCGGCGCTGGTGGGCCTGCGCGCCGGATTCAGTTGGAGGGATATCGAAACCGGCATGCTCAACGGCATCACCAACTCGCTGCAAGCCATCATCATACTAAGTATCATCGGCATTCTGATCGGCGTCTGGATCCTGAGCGGGGTGGTCCCCACGCTGCTTTACTACGGCCTTAAGGTCCTGCATCCAAAGATCTTTCTGCCGGCGGTCTTGATCATTTGTTCGATCGCCTCACTGGCCACGGGAACGTCCTGGGGCACCACCGGGACTATCGGCATCGCCCTGATGGGCATCGGCGCGGCACTGGGATTTCCCTTGCCCGTCGTGGCCGGAGCGGTGCTGTCCGGCGCCTATTTCGGCGACAAGATGTCGCCGCTGTCCGACACCACCAACCTGGCGCCGGCCATGGTGGGAACCGATCTGTACACCCATATCAAACACATGACCTACACCACCGGCGTGAGTTATGGCCTTACCCTGCTGATTGAGATTCTGCTGGGCTTCTTCTTCTACAGCGGCGGTGAGGCCAACCTCGATAGCGTAAGCCAGATCCTGGCCGGCATCGATGCCCAGTTTGCGGTCAATCCCTTGCTGCTGCTGGCGCCGTTGGCGGTCCTGGTGCTGGCCTTTCGCAAGATGCCGGCGGTTCCGGGCATCACCATCGGTATCATGGTGGCGGCCGTGCTGGGCATGATTTTCCAGAGAAACAGTTTCGGCGACCTGCTGTCGGCCGCGTACGGGGGCTACACCAGCAATTCCGGCATCGAGACGGTGGACAACCTGCTTTCCAAAGGCGGGTTTGAATCGATGATGTACACTGTTTCCCTGGTGATCTGCGCCATGATGTTCGGCGGCATCATGGAGAAGACCAACCAGCTGCGGGTAGTGGTGACGGTCATCCTCAAAAAGGCCCAGTCCACCGGTTCGCTCATTACGGCCACCGTCCTGACCGCCATCGGTGCCAACCTGATCCTGTGCGACCAATATATGTCCATCGTCATGACCGGCAAGATGTACGCCCAAGCCTTCCAGGACAAGGGGCTGCACCCCAAAAACCTTTCCCGTGCCATCGAAGACAGCGCCACAGTGACCGCCAACCTGGTGCCGTGGAACACGGGCGGCGCCTACCAGGCCGCCACCCTCGGCGTACCGACCATTGCCTATCTGCCGTTTAACTTCTTCTGCTGGATATCGCCGATCGTCTCGGTGATATACGGATGGTTCAACATCACCATTGCTCCTCTGGAAGGTGACCAAAGGGAGGAAGACGAGGTCGTGCGGGTAAAGAGCTCGGCCTGAAAGCGGCACCAAGCCGCCGGTGAACCGCCGGTGGAAACTCCTTGATGGAGGTAAGCTAATGATCCGATCAATCTATCATCGATGCCTGATGATCCTGCTGATCGTCGGGCTGTGGGCGCTTCCGGTCATGGCAACCGATGTGACCCTGTCGAAATATTCTACCCTTGAGGGCATCCTGCAGCGCGGGGAGTTGCGCATCGGTCTGGAGGTCGGATACATGCCCTTTGAAATGATCGATTCACGCAGCGGGCTGCGGCAAAAACAGATTCGCCCCGGCGGGTTCCGCCACAAGGGGCGTCAATTGAGCCTGATGGGATTCGATATCGATGTAGGTATCGAGATGGCCAACGCATTGGGTGTCAAGCCCGTGTTCGTGGACACCTTCTGGCCCAGCATTATCCCCGCCCTGAAACTGGGTCGCTTTGATGTCATTTTCGGCGGCATGTCGGTCACCGAAGCTCGCAGTCGCCAGGTGGATTTCGCCGATCCGTTGATGACCGTGGGTCAGACCGTCCTGCTCAACGCCCGGCACCAGGCCGTCGTTAAATCTTACAAGGATCTCAACGATGCCAAATACACCGTGGTGTCCAAACCGGGCACGACTGGAGAGGAGGCCGTGCTGACAATGATGCCCATGGCCACCTACGAACCGGCCGACACCGAAATGGAGGGCGCTCAGCGGGTGCTCGCAGGCACAGCTGATGCCTTTGTCTACGACCTGCCCTTCAACGCCGTGTTCAGCGCCATGCACCCCTCCGATCAGTTGGTTTTCCTCGATGAACCATTCACTGAAGAGCCGATTGCTTGGGCCATCCGGCAAAACGATCCGGATTTCTTGAAGTTCCTCAATGAGTTCCTGGCCCAGATGAAGGCTGACGGTCGCTTCGATAAAATTTACCGCAAATGGTTCATGGAAACCGACTGGCACCGGTTTGTCCGCTAACCAGACACAATGGTTGACAATTAACACTGAGCAGCCGGCAAGCTCGACAATCGCTCAACTCAGCTCAGCCGGTTCATTTCGGTGAGGACGCGTCCCTGCACTGTCCGCGCCGTCGATCCGCCATGATGAGAGACCCTTTATGAATTCAAAAAGCAGCGGGACAAAAAAAAAGCGCTGGCCCTGGTTCATCGGGGGATTTGTGCTTCTTGTCGGATTGGGGCTCCTGTTGGCGGAGGGCCATCACGAGGAAGAAAAGGAACTGCGCCGCCGATTTCGGGAAACCGTAAAAGAAAGATATCCGCAACAGGCCGCCAAGATCTCGCGGTCGTTCGGACTGTTCGCCTTCGATGCGGATCGGCCGATGACCGAGGACACGGTTTTGGACCGAAAATCCGTTGTCCTGGTCCACGGCCTGGATGATCCCGGCCAGGTGTG
>JAWOIA010000202.1:0-20736 GCA_046484885.1 Desulfosarcina sp.
TTGAGCCAGCTCTGGTAATGAACGCCGTTGCGCTCGGCTTCCAGTACGTTCCAGCCAATGACCAGGTTCAAAAAGAGATAGCCGTTGAGCACGATGGCGTCGTAGAATAGCACGCTTTGGGGAGATGGGTACAACAGGACGTTGAGCGCCCGCATGGGTTGGCCCAGATCCACCAGGATAAAGAGCAGACACATGACGATGGCCGCTATGGCCAGGAATTCACCCAGAATCGTGATCTTACCGTAGGCCTTGTAATCGTGCAGGTAATAGGGCAGCACCACCATCACCCCCCCGGCGGCAACACCGACCAGGTAGGTAAAGTTGGCGATATAAAACCCCCAGGAGACGTCCCGGCTCATGCCGGTGATGCCGAGGCCGAGTTTGAGTTGCATCAGGTAAATCCCGAAGGCGGCTCCGATGACGCCCAGCAGGACGACAATCCATCCCCAGTACCACTTATTTCCTTTTAGGGCTAATTCAAGCATGCTCACCTCACACGATGTAATAGACGGAGGGCTCTGTTCCCAGGGTCACTTTCCGCCTGATGGTGTAGTTTTCCCTCAACAGGTTCCGGACCACAGAGTCGGGGTCGTACAGATCGCCGAAGGCGATGGCACCGTTGGACACTTCCACGCAGGCGGGCATTTGGCCAACGGCCAGTCGTTCGGCGCAGAAGTTGCACTTTTCAACCACACCGATCATGCGGGTGGGGAAAGCCGTGTTGGTTTCGCGGATAAATGGGCGCGGATCTCTGAAGTTGAAACTACGCGCGCCGTAAGGGCAGGCCGCCATGCAGAAGCGGCAGCCGATGCAGCGGTGGTAATCCATCATGACAACCCCGTCGCTGGGGCGCTTGAAAGTCGCCTTGGTGGGGCACGCCCGCACGCAGGACGGGTTTTCACAGTGGTTGCACAGCAGCAGGTAGGGTCGGTGTTCCGCCTCTTCGTTGAGAAAGCGGTTGGTATTTTCGGTAAAGGCATTATGGTAGGGTGCACCCCAGATCCACTTGATCTCATGGTTGCGGTTCGTGATGCCGGTCGGGACATTGTGGACGGTGTGGCAGGCCGCGATAATGGGCTGCAGATCCTGGGCCCGCTGAAGCTGGCGCGTATCGATGACCATGGCCCACTGTTTGGCCGTCAGCACATCCGCACCCTTTTGCACTTGGAAACCAGGCCCCCGGGTGCCTGCCGCAGCGAAAGCGTCGAGTACCGGTTTAGCCCCAAGACCCAGCACGGAAACGCCAGCGATCTGAAGAAAGCGTCTTCTGCTGTTTTTCATACCTTATTCTCCTTTTGGATTATCGATGTGGCAATCCCAGCAATGGGGCCTTGCGGACACATAATCGTGGCAGCGGTCGCAAAACGCCGCCTTGTTGGAGTGGCAGTCCAGACAGGTGTTGGAGAGACTCATGCTAAACCGTTTGCCATCGGGGTTGATAAAGACGCGCTCCCCATTTCTGACCACGTTGTGGCGCCACACGTCCAGAAGATGCATATGCTCGGTGCTCATATAAGCGGTGGACATGACGCAGACTTCGGCGGCCTTGGCCATGGCGGTCAGCTCCAACTCCGGTGCGGGAACGGCCCTTCCCAGGTTGAACCAGAAGGGGAAGGTGACGAGGGCGATAAAAACAACCAGCCCCACAATAATCTTCTTTTGGTCCTTCATCGGCTACTCCTCCATTCCCGGCAGCGGTTCACCGCGCAGGTCGGTTTCTCTCTCTTTTTCACCGGGCAGAATCAGGGCGTTGGCCACCAGTTCATGCAGCCCCGTGACATCGACCTCCGGAACCCAGTACTGCATGGAAGCCGGCAGGGCCGCGCGGTCAATGGCGCAGACGCAGGCCAGCATGTTGACACCGAACTGCTCGTGGACGTACTTGACCGCGTTGGCCCGTGGAAAACCGCCGGCCATTCTCAACTCCATGTTTTCCCCGGCATTGAGGCCGGCGCCGCTGCCACAGCAAAAGGTCTGCTCCCGGATGGTGCCGGCCGGCATCTCATGGAAGTGCTTGGCCACATTGCGGATCACGTAGCGCGGCTCGTCGAACAAGCCCATCCCCCGGGACGGGTTGCAGGAGTCATGGAAGGTGATGATTTTGTTGTCGTTGCGGCCGGGGTCCAGGGCCAGCTTGCCGTGCCGGATCAGGTCGGCGGTAAACTCGGCGATGTGGACCATTTTGGTCGATCTGGCGTTTTCGAAGCGGGTGCCGGTGATGGGGTTGACCGGTTCCTCCAGAAAGTCCGCCGGGCCGTTCATGGTGTCCATATATTGCGCAATCACCCGCCACATGTGACCGCACTCGCCACCCAGAATCCATTTGACACCCAGGCGTTTGGCCTCGGCATACATCTTGGCGTTGAGCCGTTTCATGGTTTCGTGGGAGGTGAAGAAGCCGAAGTTGCCGCCCTCGGAGGCATAGGTACTCCAGGTTACCTCCAGTCCGTACTTCTCCTTCAGATAGTGGAACAGGATCATGTAACCCATGGCGGTGTAAGTGCCCGGGTCGGCGAACACGTCCCCCGAAGGGGTGATGAAAAGGATGTCGGCCCCTTTTTTCATATACTGGGGCTCGACCCGCACACCGGTAATCTCCTCAATGTCGTCGACGAAAAAGTCGAGCATGTCCTTGAAGGCGTGGGGCTGGATGCCCAAATGGTTGCCGGTTTTGTAGCAGTTGGAGACCGGTGTGGCGATCCAGTCGATGTTCAAACCCAGCAGGTTCAGCAACTCCCGCCCCATGATGGTGATCTCGGCGGTGTCGATGCCATAGGGGCAGAAGACCGAGCAGCGTCGGCATTCGGTGCATTGAAAGAGATAGTACCACCACTCTTTCAGGACATCGATGGTCATGGGGCGGGCACCGCCCAGGCGCCCCAGGATTTTGCCGGCGGTGGTGAAATCGTTGCGGTAGACGCTGCGCAGCAGTTCGGCCCGCAGCACCGGCATGTTTTTGGGATCGCCGGTACCGATGAAAAAGTGGCACTTGTCGGCACAGGCGCCGCAGCGCACACAGATATCCATGAACACCTTGAAGGAGCGAAATTTTTCCAGGCGTTCGTGAAAGCCCTCGGTCAGGATCTGCTGCCAATTCTCCGGGAGCTGCCAGTCCGCTTCCAGGGGGTTCCACGCCCGTGCATTGGGCAGCCCAAGGGTCTGGACACTTTTGGGGTTGGAGGCGTAACAATACATCCCCTTGCGAATATCAACGGGCGTGTCCATCCAGTCCGCACCGAATGAACGATGGTCGATCTGGTCCACAAGCGCATCGGGTGTGATCATTTCATCTGCCATGCTCGGCTCCTTTTTCCTTATGCCTGCTTTTCCGGCGTTTTAACGACCGGTAGACCGGCTTCGACCATCTTGTCTCTGAAATCGTCTTCGTACTCGTCGTAGGTGTGGACCTTGACCGGGTGATTCCACGGGTTGACATGCCGCACCTGCCGAGTATTGCCGGTCATGTTGCGGGTCGGGCTGAGAAATATCCCGCCTAAATGCATCAGCTTGCTGAACGGAAAGTAGGCCAGAAGGACGCTCACCAGAAACATGTGGGCAAAAAAGACGCCGCTGACGCCCTCCGGAATGGTGGGCCGGAAGGTCGCCAGGCCCATGGTCAGGGTTTTAACGGCGACAATGTCCACTCTGGTATAGTAGCGCATGAAGATGCCGGAAAGGGCGATGCCCATGATTAAAAACAGGGGGAAAAAATCGGCGGCCAGGGAGATGTAGCGCACCTGGGGGATCACCACCCGGCGGATGAACAGGTACAGCGCGGCCGCAAACAGCGCCAGCCCGGACAGGTAGACCGTAGGCTGCCCAAATTTAATGAAGTCGTAAAGCACTTCGATGCGCAGAAAGCTGTCCACCTGTTCCAAAAGGGTGACGAAAAACGGCACCGGCTCGGTGAAAAACCGCAGGTGCCGCACCACCACGGTAAAAAAGGCGTAGTGGAACACCAGGGCGCCAAGCCAGAGAAAAAGCTCCAGCTGGTAGCTCAATCGGGTGCCGCCGGCCAGCTTCATGCGGGTATTGCGAAACAGCGATCGGAAACAGACGATCTCCAGGAGCATTCGGAGGACGACGCCAATCGACGAGGAGGGGTTGTCGATTTTGGCCTGTTTGATCCAGGGCATGGACGCCTGCTGGCCACAGGTGGTGGTGATCCGGAACGGTACCGCCGAACGGGCCCAGCCCATCACCCGGCGGCTAAAACCGACCAGAAACAGGATGATGGCCGCATAGGGCACCAGGATGCCGAAAACCACCTGCAGGCCCACCCCCAGCTGCGCACCCACATAGGCGATCAGATAGAGCACGACAACCGCCATGAGGCTAACCATATAATTTTTATTCATCGAGCCACACCTCACTCCTTGGCGCCAGGCAGACCGAACGGTCTCGCAGCCGTCCCGCCGCGGCCCTGCCGATGCCGCCGCTGACATCGGAGGCCTCCGGGAAAGAGGGTTGCGGGCCATTCGGAACCGCTGCCGAATGCCTGAATCGAACGGTTATAGGGGAAGTTTTAGAAACCAGGCCCGTCTGCCTCGGTTTCATCGATCAATCCTGCTCGCTTCAACGAACCAAAAAACTGATTTCTGGATTCGGTCGCTTTCAGTTCATATAGTTTCTCCCGGCAAGCCACGTATATGTCAAAGGCCACCAGGGCCATCTGGTCGATCCTTTCGTCCAGTGCACGCATATCCAAACCCGCATCGCGGCCGTCAGCCGGCAGGTGCTGCCGCAAAATCTGTTTCAGGGAGAAGATAAAGCGGGTGGCCGCTGATGGGGTTAAGGTCTGAACCGCCCGGATTCTCAGAATGGGATCAAGGGCTGCCGCCATCGCCTTGGGCCCGGCACCCGTGGTCAGACCATCCACCAGTGCTTCGAGGCTGCGGTAGGTGGTCTGCCCAACCGGATTGGCGAAAGCGTCTTTCTGGCTTTTGAGGAACCGTGCCGTGTCAGCCGGGTAAGCGTCGATGGCAGCCTCAAACCAGTGCTTCAGAATCTGCTGTTTCTTTGCCGCCAGTTGGTGTGCTGAACTCATCTACGGTTTGACCCCCGGTGGTCCCTGTGAATCCTGCAGGGCGCTGCAATCTCAACCTCAGCTTGTGGGTTTGGTTTGTTGCGGTGGAAATACGGTGCAACGGCCGGAAAACAGCCGAATTCAAAGTCGGTCCTATAGTCAACTTGCCCTTTTCTGTCAAGGAGAAATAAGGTCCAACGCACGGGGCCTGCACGGATCAGCCGTATTTCTTTTTCCAGGGGTGGCGCAGTTTCTCCCGGGCGTCGGACAGCGTCAGGTAGAGTGTACCAACCACCAGCTCAGCGCAGTGGAAGTGATCGGGCGGCAGCGTCTCGAGAAGCTCGGCCACCTGCTCCGGGGTTACCTCCCAGGCCGCCGCGACCGTCCTGCCCGCAACCAGTTCAACCACGGCATTGCAGCAGGCGTTGGTGTTGAGACAACCGTCGATGTCATAACAGAGGGCCGCGATGGCCTCCCCATTCAGTTTCATGAAAAACTCGACCGTGTCACCACAGTCACCGCTCTTTTTACCGTATCCGTCCGGGGTTGAAATTCTCTCGCGGCAGTCGTTGCGAAAGGCCATCTCCAGAAAGGCAAGGGAATGGTTCTGCCAGAAGTCGGCGGGTTCAGCTTGGGTTTCCATGGGCACTCCTTAGGGGTGATGCAAGTCGGGCCGGGATGCCGGATCGCGGACGATCATAAAAGGCGATAACCGCTTTGTCAATACAGGCCGAATCATACCCTTTCAAACGCTGCGCCGTTTATTTTCGTATCTGCCGCAGGGCCGACTGACGACTCCGGCCGACCCTGCCCACCCGCCAGGAATGGCTTGCCCTGGTCGGGTTTCAGTGGTATTTCTCGACCGTTCCCATGCAACCGGGCCCGCCCCGGTTGTCGGTTTCTGCCTCACCCCAACCGCAGAAGAGGACGTGTGATGAATGGATCCAATGCAGGTCAACCGCCCATGAATGAAGCGAGGGAAAACTGCCGCCCGGGCCGCCCGTTGAAAGTTCTCGTCTTCCAGCAGGGGGGACGGGGCGAAAGCAAGGTCAGGGGAATCCGACGCTACGGAGAGGATCAGTTTGAGCTCAGCCTGATCACCATCGACCGCGCCCTGCCGCCGGTGGTGGAGGATGCCTCTGAATACCTGCCGACCACCCTCAGGGCCGACGTGGTGCTTGATTTTCTCAAACACCCGGACCTCTCCCACGATTTGGCCCGGTTGTGCCGACGGCTGGGCATTCCCATCGTGGCGTCGGGAAAAAAGACCACGGTGGACGGCACGCACACCCCGCCGGTTTGCTGCGCCCTGGCCCAGCATGCCGAGCTCGGGTGCTATGGCCGACGCTTCGGTGCGCCCGAATTCGATGTCACCGTCACGGATGGAAAAATCAGCGCTGTCGAAGTCCGCCGCGGGGCACCCTGCGGTGCCACCTGGGAGGCGGCCCGGCGCATGAAGGGGCGCAGCGTCGAGGAGGCACCGCTGCGCATCGGATTGGACACCCAATTTTTCTGTACCGCCGACCCTTCAAACTGGGACCCAATCTGGGGTAAGAGCCCGGTTCATCTGGCTGCGGACCTGCATCGCGCGGCGTTGACGGCGGCACTGAAGAAGGCCCAACGGGCGCAAAAGGAGCCGGACCCCGATACATGCCGACTATCGGGTCCCGACGGTTGATCTTCAGGCCGGTCGCGGTTTATTGCGGCGGTCCAGACCCGAGCGGCGCTCTCTGCCGGAGCGACGCTCGGGAAGGTGGCCGTTATAGGAATACAAGCGGCGATCATCGCCAAGACGTCTTCCGCCATTGTCGACGAGCACGATTTTTTCCGAAGGAATGGGGGATTCGTACATGGGTGGTCCCGCTCTGTTTCTGCCGCTTGCCGTTAAACCATATCGGCCCGATTGCCGATTTCAGGTCTGCCACGCGCACGCCTGAGCTGTGCAAAGTGCTGCAACAAACATACCGTTTGGCAAGTCCAAAAACTATCCCAAGATATTCAGCCCCTTACCGCTCCGATTCTGTGTGAAGCGGCTGTTAAAAAGTAAAAAAAATTCATAATTTATAGGATTTTTTTTTCACAGTAGAAAAAAAATTCCTACCTATTGCCCATCCAGAAACCACCGCCGGGCGACGGCAAACCGGATCTTAGCCCTTGAGCCCCCGGTTGCGATGGTGTAACAGGGAAAGACGATTGAAACCTTTTTTCCACAACCATGGGAGAGTCAGGGGTGGCGACCTACTACATCGATGGGGAGTTCGTAGCGGCGCAAAAGGCGGTCATTCCGGTGGACGATCTGGCCATCCTGCGCGGCATCGGCGTGTTTGACCTGTTGCGAACCTACGATGGCGAGCCTTTTTTTCTGGATGCCCACATCGAGCGACTGGAAACATCGGCCCGAAAAATCGGTCTCAGCCTGCCTTGGTCCCACGACGAGATCCGCACGGTGGTCCAAGAGACCCTTGCGCGAAACGACATCCCTGAGGCCACCATCCGCATGGTGGTCACCGGCGGTTCCAGCACCGATTTCATGACCCCCTCTGGAAGCCCCCGCCTGCTGGTCCTGATCTCTCCGGTTCCCCGCTTGCCGCCTCACTGGTACACCGACGGCGTCAAGATCATCTCCTGGGAAGTGGAGCGGCCGATTCCCGGGGCCAAAAGCATCGACTACATCTCCGCCAGCCTGGCACTGAAAAAGGCGGCCGCTGCGGGCGCCGTTGAGGCGTTGTATATCGACCGCAACGGCCTGGCCCTGGAGTGTACCACCGCCAACATCTTCGCCTTTTATGGCGACCATTTGGTGACACCCGGGCAAGGAATCCTGTCCGGTGTGACCCGCAAAGTGGTACTGGAGCTGGCCAATGATATTTTTACAATTGATATCAGAGATATACCAAGATCAGAGCTGCTGAGCGCCGACGAGGTGTTCATCACCGGAACCAGCAAAGGGTTGGTGCCGGTGGTGCAGGTGGACGCGGGCATCATTGCCGACGGCAGGCCGGGTCAGCGAACCCTCCGGCTCATGGACGCGATGATCCGGCGCACGCAAAAGCGCCTCCATCCGGCCTGAACGGTCCGGAAATAGAGATTCCATCGGATCGCGCCGTCCCAACCCATCAAACCCCCAGAGCAAGTACAGCGTGGGCCTGCTCCCAGACCGGACTGTCCGGCAGGTCGCGCTGGTGAGCGGCCGTTTCCCGCACGCGAGAGAAAACCCGGCGCGTCAGCCGATGCTTTCCCGCTGCCAGGCGAATGACCCCCTGCAAGAGAAAAAAACTGAGAAACAGCACCAGGACGACTGCCCAGAAGGCGTGGAGGAAAAAATCGCTGCCGAGAATGGTGCCCCCAAAAAAAGCCACCACCGTCAACCATCCGGCGTAACTCAAAATAGCCAGCACCGGCAGGTTGAAGATGAGCTGCAGCAGCCCCCCGCTCAGCTTTCGGCCGGCCCGGGCCAGCTCCTCCTCCAGGGCATCGTTCCAGATCTGCGAGAGCTGCTGCCCGATTGCATCCCCGTGACCCGGTGCACGCTGGATGTCCCGAACCGAGGTGGAAAACCGGCCTTTGATCAGGTTTTCGGCAATATCGGGCCAGGTGCGGGCGATGGCACTATCGTAACGGTGCAGGGCCGTGCCGGTTCCCGTCCCCCGATCGGCAGCATCCATGTCCTTTTTTGATTCCGCAAAATGCCGGACGGCCGAAACGGCCCCGAGAAGCTGCCGGACCGGATTACCGAACCGCAGCAAGGCAGCGATACCGGTGCCCAGCACCAGAATCCGGGTCCAGAGCGCCAGCAGCCACCCAACCGGGCCCAGCCAGCGCTGGGCGAGTTGCTGATACAATCGGACGTTGATTCCCGCGCTCAGTGAGGCGTCATGGTCCTGAAACGCGCTCAGCGCCTGCCGCATGGCTTCGTTCTTGGCCGCGGCCATGTCTCGAATCGCCGCCTCGAGGTGTGGTTGCTCCATCTGGGCGGCGCCACGAACGCTTTCCTGAAGGTACTGTCGCAGGTTACGGGCATTGTCCAGGCGACGGTCCACGGAAAAACCGGATTGGTTGAAGGTCTCGACAATCAGCTGCTGCAGCCGGTCGAATTGGTCACGGGCATGCCGCGGCCGCGCGTCCTCGTCCCACTGGGGATGCCTGAGTTGGCTGCGGGCCGACACATACACCACCGCCGTGGGCTCCACAGACCAGGCTTCACGGATGTAGCGCTGAAATTCGGGCATGATGGTTGCAGTGAGCTCGGATTCGTCCAGCCGGTCGCATTTGTTGACCGCCACCACCAGGTTCTCCCCGCTGAAGAGCCGCACCAGCGGTGCCAGAAGATCGGTGTGATCGCGCCGCTTGGGGTTCTCCCCGTCAAACACGCAAACCAGCACGTCCGACATGGCGATGGCCTTGTGAATGATGGGAAGGTGCCGCTCCTGGTGGGTGCTGTCCGTGTCGGGGGTGTCGATGAGGACCACGTTCTCCAGTTTTTCGGCCGCCGCGCTGGCACGAATGCGGACATTATCCGGACCTAAATGGGTCACCAGCTGCTGGGCATCGTCAGCGCGACGACAAAAAACCACCACGTGTTCGGTGGTGGGTCGACGGTGGCCGGCCGGTGAGAGCTGATCATCTCCGGCCAGGGCGTTGAGCAGAGTCGATTTACCCGAACCGCTGGGGCCCACCAGGGTCACCACCAGCTTGCGATCGAATCGTTCAGCCAGCCGGTCCAATATGCGAAGGGCCTCGTTGCAGCTCCTTTTCAAGCCGGCGGCGGGCTGCCACAGCCCGAGTCCTTCCAGGGTTTGGGTCAACCCCTGAATGTCGGTGCGAACCGCCTCCAGCTCGCCCATGGCCCGCAGCCGGCTCATCTGTGCATCCATCATGGTCGCTCCTCCAACGCACGCTCGCAGCGGGCCAGGCCATCGGCCATCGATGCCAGTCGTCCGACGGCCTGCTCGATCACCTGCTCCCCTTTTTGCAGCAGCGATCCGGTGATCATCTCTTCAAACAGCGCCTCGATGGCCGTCAGTTTATGGGTCAGCCAGGCTCGAGCCACCGGGGCCAAAAGGTCCTGCAGCTGCTTCAAGTCCGCTTTTTTCATCCCCGCAGTGGCCGGGATCGCCACCAGGGCGTAGAGATCGTTGAGGCCGAAAAGACCGACCAGCTTGACTTTAATCCCCACCGCCCCGACGGGGTCCGCGGTATGCAGAACATAGGTCACTGCGGCCGTGGCGGGAATAATATTGAGCATTGCGGAAAAGGTCTGTCGGATCTGGTCGATGGTGGTCATGCGCGAACGCTGCTCCCTGGCCAGCCGCTGCAACTCCGTTTCCAGTTGACTGGTAAGGCCGAGCAGGGTTTCCTGTCGCGCCAGCATCGTTTCAAGGACTGCCGACCACGTCTGGCTGCGCAAGGCCGCCTGCATCTGGGCCAAGGCAGGATGGCAGGGAATTTGAAAGGTCAGTCGATTCGCGTCCGATCGCTGGAAGGCGGCACCGGTTGGCCCAGCCAGGCGGCCAACCGTTTCACGCAGCGCAGCGGCCGTCGGGTCCGCATCAGGCAGGTTCAGCGCGACCGCCGGATCCAGCGCCGCCTGGCGCAGGCGATTGGCTGCGCGTAGAAAATCGACCTCCATCTCTGCGTTCAGGGCGCCGGAGGCGGGCAACTCGTCGGATAGGGCCTTGCCGCCGCCGATCCACCTGGCAACCCCCAGCAGAAGTCGGACCGGGGTTTCCACCACCCGTCCGGTCTGCCGCATAATTTTGACATGAACGGGATCCGTCTCCCGCCAAATCTCTGAAAAACGGCGCACCACGGCATCCATGGGAAGATGCCCCAGGGCCTCCTGAACGCTGCCGTGCTGGGCGGCGCGCAACGCTTTGAGGTACAGTTCCAGATGCGCCTTGGACCGCTGGGCCCCTTCGCGCAACCCCCGCGCCTGCGTGATCACATCCCTAAAGACGGACCGATGCAGCGCCCCTCTGACCTGCCGGGGGTCCATCCGGGCCAGGGCCTGCATCAGACCGGGCTGACCAGTGCGAACCGGCAAAAGGGTCATGGGCCGCTCCCCGGCGGCCACGCGATTGTCTTCACCAGCCCGGTAGACCCCCAGAATGTATTCCTCGGCCCGGTCACCGTAGAGATTCCGGGCCACGGTCTCGGCATGTTCCAGAATTTCCCGGTCGCTAAAGCTAGGATAGGCCCGATAAACCAGAAAACAGTTACGGGTGCCGACCGTGGTCAACATGCGGGAGATGAAATCGGTGTTGTCGCGGTTGTTGTAGTTGGCGTTGGTGAAGATGTACACGAGCAGGTCGGCCACACGAAGCGATTGCTCAGCTATCTCCCGGTTCTGATAGCCGCCCCCCGAGCCGGTGTCGAAATCGGGCGTGTCGACCAGCGCCAGTCCGCCGGGCAGGGCATCGCTGTAATGCAGCATGGGGTCCCCGGGGGTGGTGAGCTGATCCATCGCCGCCAACTGCTGGGGCGACGTGCCAAAGGGCTCGAAGAGCGCCTCGGCGACGGCGGGGGTCCGGCGGTGGCAGGCGCCGGCCGCAACCAGAATGCGGCGGTTGATGCCCGCCCGACCGCCGGTGGGCGAAACCGTTTCGCCGACCAGGCTGTTGAAGAGGGTCGACTTGCCCGACGAGCCTCCGCCACAGATGGCGGCCACCAGGGGGAATTCAGGCAGCAGGCGGGGCAGCAGGCGGGTGTCGAGCGCCTGCATCCACGCCTCGACGGCCGGTCCTGAGTCCAGGGCCAGCAGGTCGGCCAGGGCCGCCGCCTCATTGCGGATTGTCCGCAGCGCAGCAATCGTAACGGGGTCGTAAAGTAGGTCCATCTGGAGAGCCGCCTCCTTGATCGGTGCCAGGATATCACACTTCTCATCGGGATGAAACGGGTTGACACGGTGCAGCCGATTATCATCTTTGGGGAGTGTCGCCAACACAACAGGAGAGAACCATGGCCTGGATCACGGTTGCCGGCCTTGTCGGCAAGGTTTACCGGCCCGACCGCAGCGGGTGCCCACCGCTCAAACATGCCTGCCGGAACTGCTTTTCCTGTCAGGGATGCGACGAGAACCGCTGCCGGGTTTGCCGCAACGACCCCCCTCGCGGCCATCCCCCACCCCCCCGCGTCTGCCGGCGTCATACTGATCGGGATCAGGGCAATGGGAGAGGGGCCATCGGCTTGGCCCTGCTTTACAAGGCCCGGTTTCGGTGTTAAATTAGCTCAATTTATTTGGACCGCCTCGACGGCCAGAGACCCATAACCTCACGATCGTTCAGGGAAGCGCCATGGATTACGTCAAAATTAAATTCGGGGGAAGCTTTGACCCCACCGGCCAGGACCTGGGAAGAACCATTCAGGAAATTTTCAGGCCGCGCCCCGTCAACCCCATGTTTTCGTCCCGGGAGCGCATGTGGATACCCCAGATGGACATTTTTGAAACCCCTGAAGAGATCATGATCTGGGCCGAAATATCCGGCGTTGAGAAAGACGACCTCGATCTGGAGATCAATTCTCGGGCCATAAAAATCTCCGGCATCCGCAGGGAGATGTCCCGCGTACCCAAGGGCACCTACCGTCTGGCCGAAATTCAATATGGGCGCTTCGAGCGGATTCTTTACCTGCCCTCTCCCGTCGACACCGAGGTGGTGTCGTCATCCTACACCAATGGGCTGCTGAAAATCAGAATCGCCAAACTCGAGCTCGACAAAGTTCATCGAATTCCCATCAGCGGCGAGTGACACGTTACAAGGCAGGCCCGGATGACGGCCAGGCGCGTCCGCCGGCACGCGGCACCGCAGACACCACCGACAGAACCCTTTTAGGAGCGCATCATGCAAGAGAAACCACCCACCATGGACTACAACGCCGAAAACCTACCCAGCGTGCTCCCCATCCTGCCCCTGTTCGACGCGACCCTGTTCCCCAAAATGGTGTTGCCGCTGGTGGTGATGAAGGGTGATTCGGTCAACCTGATCGACGAGGCCATGGCCAAGGATCGCATGATCGGGCTGCTGGTGGCCAAAAAAACCGAGAAAGCGCGACCGGATCCCGAAAGCGGCGACCTGGCAACGGTCGGTACCGCCGCACTGATCCTGAAAATGGCCAAGACCGACGACAACCGGGCCCAACTGCTGGTTCAAGGCTTGAGCCGATTCCGGGTCCAGACCTATCAGAAGGACAAGTCCTACCTGGTGGCTGAAGTCGAGCACTTCGCCGACATCGACCACAAGGACAACGAGACCGAAGCCCTGATGGTCAACGTCATCCAACAGTTCGGCCGCATCGTGCAGTTGTCGCCGGGGTTGCCCCAAGAGATGGGGTCCATGGCCGCCTCCATCAAAGAGCCCGGCACCTTGGCCGACATGGTCGCCTCCACGATCAACTCCAGCCCTGAGGAAAAACAGCAGATTCTGGAAATCCGCGATTCCACCCAGCGCCTCAAAGCCGTCACCAAACTGGTTCACCATCAGCTCGAAATACTGGAGCTGGGCAACAAGATCCAGTCTCAGGTCAAGGGAGACATGGACAAGCGCCAACGGGAGTACTACCTGCGCCAGCAGCTCAAAGCCATCAAAGAAGAGTTGGGGGAAACCGACGAGGCCACGGTTGAGCTGGAGGAGTATCGCACCAAAATCAAAGAGAAAAACCTGCCCGAAGTGGCGGTCAAAGAGGCCGAGCGCGAGCTGGACCGCCTGGCGCGCATGCACCCCTCCTCGGCCGAATACACGGTGGCCATGACCTATCTGAACTGGCTGACCGAATTGCCCTGGAGCGAAAGCACCCCGGACAACCTGGACATCAAGATAGCGCGCAAAGTGCTGGATGATGACCATTTCGGCCTCGAGAAAGCCAAGCGCCGAATCATCGAATACCTGGCCGTGCGAAAACTCAAGCCCGATTCCAAGGGCCCCATTCTCTGTTTTGCCGGCCCCCCCGGCACCGGCAAGACCTCCCTGGGCAACTCCATCGCCCGAGCCCTGGGCCGCAAGTTCCACCGCATCTCACTGGGCGGCGTCCGCGACGAGGCCGAGATTCGCGGCCACCGCCGCACCTACGTGGGTGCCCTTCCCGGCCGCATCATCCAGGGGTTGCGGCGCGCGGGATCCAACAACCCTGTTTTCATGCTGGACGAAATCGACAAGGTCGGCTCCGATTTCCGGGGCGATCCCTCGTCAGCCCTGCTGGAGGTTCTGGACCCGGAACAGAATTTCTCCTTCTCCGACCACTACCTGGATGTCCCTTTCGATCTGTCCCGGGTGATGTTCATCACCACGGCCAATGTGCTGGACACCATCCCATCGGCCTTGCGGGACCGCATGGAGGTGATCCAGCTCCTGGGGTACACCGAGGACGAGAAGGTCAAAATCGCCGCTCGCTACCTGATTCCACGCCAGCGGGAGGCCCACGGCCTCAAGGCCAAGCAGATCACCATCAATGCCGGTGCGGTGCGGCGCATCATTTCCGGCTACACCCGTGAAGCCGGCTTGCGGAACCTGGAGCGTGAAATCGCCACCATTTGCCGCGGCGTTGCCGCAGGTATCGCCGAGGGCAAGATCAAGACCGCCACCATCCGGGTGGAGGGTCTGGCCGAATACCTGGGACCGGTCAAGCTGCAAGCGGAAGCCAAAGCCCGCATGGCCACCCCCGGGGTCGCCATGGGCCTGGCCTGGACCCCCACCGGCGGCGACCTGCTGTTCATCGAAGCCACGGCCATGAAAGGCAAAAAAGGCCTCAGCCTCACCGGCCAGCTGGGGGAGGTGATGAAGGAGTCGGCCACAGCGGCCTTGAGCTTCATCCGTGCCAATGCAAAAAAGTTGGGCCTGGACGAAGATTTTTTCGAGGAACACGACATTCATATCCACGTTCCCGCCGGAGCCATTCCCAAGGACGGCCCATCGGCCGGTGTCACCATGCTGTCGGCACTGGTCTCCCTGCTGAAAAACAAGACCATCCACAAGGATCTGGCCATGACCGGCGAAATCACCTTGCGGGGCCAGGTTCTCCCGGTGGGAGGAATCAAAGAGAAGGTGCTGGCCGCTCACCGGGCCGGGATCAGAACCATCATCCTGCCAAAATGGAACGAAAAGGATCTGGTGGACATCACCCAGAAGGTTCGGGACGACATTGCGTTTCATTTCGTTGAAAAGATGATCGATGTACTCAAAATCGCTATCAAGGACTAACAGCCCGTGGCACCCATAAGCTCGACCCGGCCAAAACCGGCGAGATTGAACCGACCCTTGGCGGCGCACCGGTGGATGCGACGGCCGCCATGGCCGTTGTGGGCGGCGGCGCTGTTTCTCTTTCAGGCCTGCGCTTCCGCGCCACCACCGCCACCCACACCCGAGAGCCTTCCCAGGCCTTACCGGGTGTTTGGCACCTGGTATACGCCCATGCCCGACGCCAGGGGCTACGCGGAAGCGGGCATCGCTTCCTGGTACGGCAGCGACTTTCACGGCCGCAAAACCTCCAACGGTGAGATCTACGACATGCACGCCATGACGGCCGCACACAAGACTCTGCCCTTGGGCACCTGGGTTCAGGTGCGGCACCTGGACAGCGGCCAGCAGATCGTCGTCCGGATCAATGACCGCGGGCCCTTTGTTCATGGTCGGATTATCGATCTCTCCTACACCGCAGCCAAGGAACTGGACATGATCGGCCCCGGCACCGCCCGGGTGGAGGTGGTGGCTTTAGGTGAGCGACACCAGACACCCGCGGGTGATACCTTTGTACCCACGGACTACTACAGCGGAAACTTTACCTTCCAGGTCGGGGCCTTCTCCAGCCGGGACAACGCAGAGCGCCTGCGGGCCGAGCTGGAGCGCACCTTTAGCAACGCCCACATCACCCCCTTCGACCGGGGTGACGCTATTTTCTACCGGGTGCGGGTGGGCCATTGCAGCGACCTTGAGACCGCTGTGGACTATGAGCAGCACCTGCTCGACAGCGGGTATCCGGGCGTTTTCATCGTAGCCGAGTGAGCCCCGCTGTGAGGCGGCGCTGACCACACGACGCCCCAACAGGACCGGGCCGCGCGGTGGGTTGGCGATCACCTTTCTCAACAGGCAACCTGCAATGGCCACCCCGCCACCCATCACCCTTGCCGGCCGCATCGAACGAATCACCTATTACAACCGCGAAAACCACTTTACCATCGCCCGGCTGCGCAGCAATGAAAGCCAGCGGTCCATAACCATCAAGGGCACCATGCCCGATCCGCGGGTCGGGGAGTCGATCGAAGTCCGGGGGCAATGGGAGACCCATGCCCGCTATGGGCAACAGCTGCGATTCGACGCCTTCAGCGGGCTTTTGCCGGCCACGCTGGACGGCATCCGCAGTTACCTCCAATCGGGATTCATCCGGGGGGTGGGACCCAGGCGCATGGAACGGATCATCAATCGGTTCAAAGCGGAGACGCTGACTGTGATCGAGACCGCTCCGCAGCGCCTCACCGAGGTGGCCGGCATCGGCCCAACGATCGCCCGCCAGATCGCCGACGCTTGGCGATCCCATCACGCCGCCAGGCAGCTGATGCGCTTTCTGGAGCAAAACGGCCTTGACAGCACCTACGCCCCCCGTCTCCTGCGGGAGTACGGCACCCGGGTCATCGACATTCTGTGCAACGATCCCTACCGCGTGGCCGAGGATATTCCACGGATCGGATTTCTCATCGCCGATGCCGTCGTGCGCCACGCCGACACAGCAGTGGATGAAATGGGCCGCGCCCAGGCCTGCCTGCGACACCTCATGGAGCAGGTCCTTGACCAGGGGCACGCTTACATCGACCAGGACCAACTTCTGGATCACTGCCGCCGGACCTTTGAAATCGATTCGGAAACGGGGATGGCCGCCTTGGACCGACTGGTTCGAGCGGATGAGCTGGCGCTGGACCCCCCGGGACCGGCGGGTCATTCCCCCCTGGTCTTTCCAAGGTGGCTCCACCAGGCCGAATGGGCCATTGCCCGCCGTGTCGAGGCCATGCAGTCCGTCCCTCTGGCCGAGGCGCCGCCGAATCGCGGGTCGGTCGGCCAGCTCCAGCTGCCCCACCCGCCGGTCACCCTCTCGGAGCAGCAGGAACAGATTCTGTGGCGGGTTCTCGGCGGCAAGGTGTCGGTGATCACCGGTGGCCCCGGCACTGGAAAAACCACCTTGATCCGCTCCATCACCGCGATCATGCAGAAATGGGGCCGCCGCGTGGTGCTGGCGGCACCCACCGGCCGGGCCGCACGACGGCTTTCCGAGCTGAGCGGCCGGCCGGCGGCCACCCTGCACAAGGTATTGGGGTACAACCTGGCCGAAGATCGCTTCGAACGCAATGAGGACGACCCTCTTGCAGCCGATGGGGTGATCGTGGATGAAGCCTCGATGGTGGACACCCTGCTCATGGCGCACCTGATCCGGGCCGTGCCCGTCAGCGCCAGCCTGATCCTGGTGGGGGATGTGTTTCAGCTGCCGTCGGTGGGCCCGGGAGATGTGCTGGCCAACCTGATACGCTCCCAAACGGTGCCGACCTGCGAACTGACGGAGATCTTCCGCCAGGCTGAACAGAGCGCCATCGTCATGAACGCCCATCGGGTCCGCAACGGACAGTTGCCGGTCATGGCGCCGGGCGGCGAACCGGATGGGCTCTCCGAGTTCTGCTTCATCCAACAGAGCGATCCGCAGCAGGTGGTCGAAACCGTCGTCCGGCTCTGCCGGCAGGAGATTCCCCGCCGCTTCGGGCTGGACCCCATCCGCGACATCCAGGTACTGGCACCCATGCATCGCGGCCCGGCCGGCACACTGGATTTGAACCGGGCCCTGCAAGGTGCCTTGAATGTCAACAGCGCGCCGGTGGTGGTCATGGGCAGCCGGTTCAAGGTTGGAGACAAGGTGATGCACCTGCGCAACAACTATCGCAAAGAGGTGTTCAACGGGGATATCGGCATCCTGGAGGATATCGATCTGGAAAAAGAACGGGTCACGGTCGACTACGACGCCCGCAGGGTCTCCTACGACTTCGTGGAACTGGAGGAACTGACCCTGGCCTACGCCATATCGGTGCACAAATCCCAGGGGTCGGAATACCCGGCCGTGGTGATCCCGCTGCTGGTGCAGCACTACAGCATGCTCCAGCGCAACCTGCTCTATACCGCCCTAACGCGCGCCAAACAGGTGGTGGTCCTGGTCGGCAGCGACAAAGCCCTGAATGTGGCCTTGCGAAACACCCGCCCTCGGCAGCGGCGCTCCATGCTGGCCCGCCGCCTGAATCCGGAGCTGCCTTTGGATCCTGCGGGCATCGACGGCTGAACCGAGTGACCGCACGCTGCTGCCGCTGCGATGAATTCCAATCAAGAGGTGCCCGAATCGGAAGATTCCGAGGGGATGGGCAATTTGAAAAAGCTGACACCTTCGGCCCGGAGGGTCTCCTCCTCCTTCGGGGTGCTCACCCCGCGGATGTTGCGGGGTTCGCAAGCGCCATAGTGAATTTTCAGGGCCTCCTGGGCAAAATCGGCGCCGACGTTGTCAAAATTTTTCCTGACATAGTCGACAATCTGTTTGCCCAGGGCGGCCATTTCCGGGCTTGCACCGGGTTGCGGCGGCGCTGGACCGGAGGAGCCCCGGATGGCGAACGTTGAGGGGATTTTGGAGATGACGGTGTCTTCGCAGACGGGACAGGTCACCAGGCCTGCCGTTTGCTGCCGATCAAAGGATTGGCTGTCTTGGAACCACCCTTCAAACCGGTGTCCGTTGCCGCATTGTAGGTCGTAAGCGATCATGAAACCGTCACCTGCCTGTTTCTGTTGTACTTTTTTGGTTATCACAGGGTCGGCCCCGTGAAAAGAAAATATTGACAGACGCTTTCTTTTTAACCCAGAATGGGACCGCTTTTCAGCGCATCCAACAACCCCAATCCAAACGTGGAGCCTGACGTCGTTATGAAAAACCTGAAAACATGGTTCTGGCTGGTTACGATCGGCGCTTTGATCCTGCCGGCGGCGGCGGCTGCCCAAACCGTTTACGTGACCGAATCGTTTGAAATCACCCTGCGGGCCGGACCCGGTGTAGACCGCAGAATCGTCCAGCTGATCCCGAGTGCGAGAGAACTGGTGCTGTTGGAACAAGGCGACGAGTGGTCCCGCGTGCGCACATCCGGCGGCAGTGAAGGCTGGGTGCTCAACCGCTACATCACCACCAGCCAGCCCTGCTCCATGGTGCTGGAACGGGTCACGCAGGACAACGATCTGCTGACCGCTCAAGCTGCTGACCTCAAGAAATCCTCCGCCGAGCTCGAAGCACAGACGACCCAGCTCAGAGCCGATCTGGCCCAAAGTCGTCGGATCAGTGAAGAGGTCAACCAGGCTTACGAAACCCTGAAGAGCGAGTCGGCTGATTTCCTGAGGATCAGGAGCCAGAACCAGCAGCTGACGGCCGAGCTCGATTCGGAAAGAACCCGCAGCGCCAAACTGGATGAAGAGAACATGCAGATGAAGCGCAACTATTTTGTACAGTGGGTCCTCACCGGCGGCGGAATCATGCTGGTCGGCTTTTTCATCGGCCTGTTCAGCGCCAGCCGGCGCAAAGCCCGATCTTCCCTCTACTAACGCCCGTCTAAAAACGAGGAATATGGACTCGCGGACGGACTTCCTGATCATCGGCAGCGGCATCGCCGGGTTGATGGTTGCCCTCAAGGTGGCGCCAACCGGGACCGTGGCCATCGTCACCAAAAAACAGGCGGTGGACAGCAACACCAATCTCGCCCAGGGTGGCATCGCCTCCGTCTTCGATCAGCAAGACTCCTTTGACCTGCACATCCAGGACACCCTGACTGCCGGCGACGGTCTGTGCAATCCAGATGTGGTCCGCCAGGTGGTCACCAGCGGCCCTGAACGCATCCGGGAACTGGTCGCCATCGGCGTCGGTTTCAACACCGCCGCTTCAGGTCCGCAAGGAACCGCCGCGGCGACGCTCGACCTGGGTCGGGAAGGCGGCCACTCCTGCAACCGCATCGTTCACGCCCATGACATGACCGGTCGTGAGGTCGAGCGGGTGCTGCTTGAACAGGCCCGCCAAAACAAGAACATCCGTTTTTACGAAAACCACATCGCCGTCGACCTGATCACCTTCTCCACCCGCATCAAGCGGGGGCTGGTCACCACGACCCACGAGGACTACTGCTGCGGGGCCTATGTCCTGGATCGCCTGTCCCTGCGGGTCAAAACCTTCGGCGCCCGAATCACCCTCCTGGCCACCGGCGGTGCGGGCAAGGTCTACCTCTACACCAGCAACCCGGACATCGCCACCGGCGACGGCATCGCCATGGGGTACCGGGCCGGCGCCACCGTCGCCAACCTGGAGTTTGTCCAGTTTCACCCGACCTGCCTGTATCATCCCGCCGCCAAAAATTTCCTCATTTCGGAAGCGGTACGCGGCGAGGGCGGTCGCCTGATCGATGCCGGCGGTCACCCCTTCATGCAGCACTACGATCCCAATAAGGATCTGGCCTGTCGGGATGTGGTGGCCCGGGCCATCGACACGGAGCTCAAACGAACCGGCCGGGAGAGTGTTTTTCTGGACATCTCCCACCGGCCGGCGGCCTTTGTCACCAGCCGTTTCCCCAATCTGTACGAAAAGTGCCTCTCCTTCGGCATCGACATGACCCGGGAACCGATCCCCGTCGTCCCCGCCGCCCACTACATGTGCGGGGGCGTGGTTACCGA
>JAWOIA010000036.1:0-6265 GCA_046484885.1 Desulfosarcina sp.
GAACGTTGAACGTTGAACGTTGAGCGTTCAATCTTTTGGCCCCTTTTTTCCCATTGGATGTTGGACGTTGAACGTTGAACGTTGGACGTTCAATCTTTTGACCTTTCGTCCTTCACTTGAACCCTCGGATCCTTGGATCCTTGGCCCCTTTTTTCCCATTGGACGTTGGACGTTCAGTTTTTGCCCTTTTACTTGGCCCTTGGGTCCCCGGACCCGCGGCCCTTTTTCAGCGAAGGTCGTCACCCATGGCTTCACAGCCTCCATCCATGGATTTAAAGTATTATATCGACCTGGTGGTCAAGCGGCGCTGGGTCGTGATGGTCCCCTTTTTTGTGGCGATGATTGCGGGGAGCTATCTCTCGATTACGCTGCCCAAAATATACGAATCCAGCACCTTGATTCTCATCCAGCCCCAGCGGGTGCCGCAGAGCTACGTTCAGTCCATTGTCGACGCGGACCCCGGTGAGCGCATCAGCACCTTGTCCCAGCAGGTGTTGAGCCGCACCAACCTGGAAAAAATCATCGATGAGTTCAAACTCTTCACCGATTCCCGCTACAGCGCCATGTACACGGAGGACAAGGTCGCCGACCTTCGCAAACGGATTGCGGTCTCCATTTCCAGCGACCGGCGCCGCGCCAGCGATGCCTTCACCATCTCGTTCCAGGACAAGGACCCCCAGCTCGCCATGCGGGTGACCAGTGCCCTGGCCTCTTTTTTCATCAATGAAAACCTGAGGATCAGGGAGGCCCAGGCGGTTGGGACGAGTGACTTTCTGGACGCCGAGCTTCAGAGCATGAAAACGCGGCTGGAAGAGGTCGAGAGTCAGCTCAAGGCGTATCGTGAAAGCTACATGGGCGAGCTTCCCGAACAGTTGGAGTCCAACCTGAGAATCCTTGACCGTCTCCAGGGCCATCTGGGGGATCGGGAGCGGGGTCTCAGCGAAGCCCGAATCCGACTGGCGACGCTGCAGAGCAGTGCCGCCGCCATGCGGGATCAACCCGCGCCGGGCGCCCTGGGCCGGGACGGCCGGCCGGAGCTCAGTGAACTGGACCAGTTGCGGGCCCAGCTGGACAGCCTGCTGACCCGCTATACCGAACGCCACCCGGATGTGGTGCGCTTGAGGATCTCGATCGCGGAGCTGGAAAGGCAGGCACAGGCCACCGACGCAGCGGCCTTGGCCGATGCGGACGGCGACGCCACCCCAACCGAGCCTGCGACGGTGCTGACGCGGGAATACATCACCCAGCGCAACGAGATCATCCGGCAGATCGGCATGTTGGAACGCGACATCCAGGAGGCCCAGCGGCAGATCGAGACCTACCAGAAGCGGGTTGAAAACACCCCCAAACGGGAGCAGGAGCTGCTCTCCCTGCGCCGGGATTATGAGAATGTCCAGTCCACCTACAACTCCCTGCTGGCCAGGAAATTGGAAGCGGAAATCGCCGTCAACATGGAGCGCAAACAGCAGGGTGAGCAGTTCAGGGTCCTGGACCCGGCCAAGCTGCCCCAAAACCCGGTCAAACCCGACATGCGCAAACTCTTCATCCTGGTTCTCGGGGCCGGTCTGGCCGTCGGCGGCGGCATTGTCTTTTTGCTGGAATACCTGGATCAATCGTTCAAACGGCCCGACGACATCGAAGCCGAACTCAGTCTGCCGGTGTTGTGCACCATTCCGCAGATCGTTGGCCGCAAGATCGTTTTCCTGAGGCGTCTGGAACACGTTGCCTGTGTCCTTTTCGGGTTGGTATCGGTACTGCTGCTGGCCGGCTTTGCGGCGCTGACCCAAAAAGGGGTTGAACCGACGCTGGAACTGGTTCGAAAAATTGTCAATCTATAGCGGCTCCCGACCCGGGCAGCCAGGGCCCGATCGGGGCCCGACCCAACCGACGCGGCTTTTGAGGAGCAATACGCAAACAGGAAATTCTGATGGGAAAGTTCGACGACGCGCTGGATAGAATCGAAAAGAAAAAACCGCTGACGGTGCTCTCCCCGGCCCGGGCGTCCGCCGGGGACCCCCCGGTGACGCACGGGTCACCGGCGCCCCAGGCCCCCGCGGGCGGCGCAGGGGCCGCCGCGTCCCCGGCCCCTGCCCGGCAATTGTACAACCCGCGCCGCATCGATTCCCATCTGGTGGTTTACCACGACCCCACCTCGGTGGAGGCGGAGATCTTCAAGATCCTCAGAAACAACGTCTTGTTCCCCAAGCAGGGGGCGCCGCCGGTGTCGATCATGGTCACCAGCGCCATTCCGGGCGACGGCAAATCGTTTGTCGCCGCCAACCTGGCCATCAGCATCGCCCAAGGCGTTGAGGAGCACGTGCTGCTGATGGATTGTGACATGCGGCGCTCGAGCGTGCACCGGCAGTTTGGGTTCGACGACCAGGTGCCCGGTTTGAGCGAGTTCCTCTCCGACGGGGTTCCCCTGGCCGCTTTGTTGCAGAAAACGGCGGTCGACAAGCTGACCATTCTGCCGGGCGGTTCGACACCCGCCAACCCCTCGGAGCTGTTGTCCAGCCAGGCCATGCGGCAATTGCTCGAGGAGGCGAAAAACCGCTACAGCGACCGCTACGTCATCATCGACACCCCACCGCCGCAGCTGACCGCGGAGACTACCGCCCTGGCCAATTATGTCGATGCCATCATTGTCGTCGTCAAATATCGCACCACCCCTAGGGATATGGTCAAACAACTGGTGGAGAAGATGGGCCGGGAAAAGGTGATCGGCGTGGTGATGAACGGCTACCGGGTGCCGACCACCGAGCGCTACGGCTATGGGCGCTACAACCGGTATAAAAGCGGGTATAAGAAGATGTAAGCGCCATTTATGGGTCCGGGTGGTGCTGATATAAATATAAAAAAACCAATATGTTATAAATAATGGGGCCTTGTATCCCACCAGGCGGAGCTATAGTAAATCTTTTACTTCACATATTTTACTGCAACAGTCCAAAATAAATAATTATTCTAAAATTGTTTTCGTCACCGGCGCCGCCGGGTCGGCAACAACCAGCCGGTGGAGCTGCTCGACTTCTGACTTCTGCCCAAGGAATAACCATGCGACCCATACAATACATTCCCATCGTTGCACTGCTTATGGTGTGCAGCCTGCCGGCTGCGTCCCTCTCCCAAGACCTTGTCCAGGATTACCTGATCGGCAACGGCGACGTTCTCGAGATCGTCACCTGGAAGGAGCCCGACTTTTCCAGGGACCAGGTCACGGTCCGTCTGGACGGGAAGATATCCTTCCCGCTGCTGGACGACGTGGTTGCCGCCGGCCGGACCCCGACCGAGCTCAAGGCCGAAATCCAGGAACGCCTCAAGGATTTCGTGGCCGACCCCAACGTGACCGTGAGCATCAAAAGCGGGTCCAGCAAACGCTTTTACATCCTGGGCGAGGTGATGAAAACCGGCGAGTACCCCCTGGTCAAGAACCTGACAGTCCTGCAGGCCTTTGCCATCGCCGGGGGGTTTACCGAGTGGGCTTCCAAAAGGGAGATCATTCTCTTTCGCCGCGAAGGCGACACGGAGGAGGTGCTGCGCATCGACTACCGCGACATCCTGCGTGGCCGGGATTTCAGCCAGAATGTCATGATCCGGGCCGACGACACGATAATTGTGCCATAGAGAGTCAAGACCGTCCCGTAAAAAGCCAACGTTGAGCGCCGGTTTCCCCAGCCCCTCCCTGGCCGGTTTCAACCAACGGAGCCCCAACCATGCTGATCCCGGAACCCATCAAGCCGATCATTCTCAAACTGACCCTGGCCGGTGCCGTTCTGCTCGTTTTGTGGCCCCAGAGCGGGAGCGCCCTCATGGAGGTAACCCCGCGGCTGAGCACCGGGGCGACGTATACGGACAACGTCCGGCTCCTGCCCGACAACACCGAATCCGACATCATCACCACGGTCACCCCCGGCATCCAGCTGGATCTGTCCGGTCGACCGGCCGGCCTCAGCCTCAGTTATGACCCCTCTTTTGTCTCCTATGCCGACAACACCTACGAGGACTACTGGCGCCATCTGGCCAGCGGCTCGGCCTGGTGGCAGCCGACGCGCCGCACCCGGCTGGAGCTGCGGGACACCTTTATTCAAAGTGAAGACCCGATTTCCGAGGACGACCTGACCCTGCGCCGGACGCGCAACCCGTATACCCGCAACAGCGCCACGGGGCGGGTGACCCACCGCTTCGGCGCGGATAATCAGTTCTACGCCGACGGGCGTCACACCTTTCTGGAAAACGAGGATCCGGCCGTCGAGGACAGCCGGCAGTACGGCGGCGGCGGCGGGGTCACCTACTGGTTCAACGTCCGCTGGGGGGTGGACGTGGGGGCTGATGTCGACCAGGCCACCTATGACCGCTCCGATGACCTGTTGCGGCTGACCGGGTGGGCGCGCCTCAACCGTCGCTTCAACTCTCAATTGACCGGCTTTTTGCAGTACCGCGGCGTCCCGCACCGCTTTGACGATGAAGCCCGCGACTTCACGGTGCACGACGGGTCGGCCGGGTTCGATTACGCCATCGACCCCACCACCGACCTTTCCATGAGTGTGCACTACCTGCTGCGGGATGTGAACGAGGGGCAAAATACCTCGGCCACACCGGTCAGCATCGACTTTTCCAGACGTTTCCAGCGCGGGTCAATTAGCCTGAGCGGTGCGGGCGGGTACGACTACACCACCGTCAGTGCCGAAAACCTGGGCAGCTATCTCTACTACCAGGCCGGCCTGGGGGGCAGCTACCAGTTCACCCGCCGGATATCCGGTGACGTCAACGGCCTGTATGCCTACCGCGATTACGAGGACACCCTGCCGCGTCGCAAAGACGACATCCTGCGTGCGGGGTGCGGGTTGTCGTTTCAGCTGCTGCGCTGGCTCTCCCTGCGCGCCGGCTACCTCTACCGCCAGGTCGATTCGACCATCGACGCCAACGACTACCGCGAAAACCGCGCCTCGCTGCAGATCACCGTTCAGCCTGAGCGGCCCTACCGGGTGGGGGAGTGAAGGGGGGAAACGCCCATGAACATCTGCATTGTCGGTACCGGCTACGTCGGACTGGTGGCCGCGGCCTGCCTGGCCGAAATGGGCAACCAGGTTGCCTGCATCGACGTCAATTCTGAGATCATCGCTCAGCTCCAGGCGGGCAAGGTCCACATCTTCGAGCCCGGTTTGGAGCCGCTGGTGGCCCGCAACGTCTCCGAGGGGCGCCTGACCTTCAGCACCGACCTGGCGGAAGGCATGCAGGAGGCGCTTTTCGTGTTCAACTGCGTGGGCACGCCCTCGCGGCCCGACGGCTCCTGTGATCTGTCCTACGTGGACCAGGTGGCGGCCCAGATCGGCCGGGTCATCGGCGACTACAAGATCATCGTCAACAAGTCGACCGTGCCGGTGGGCACGGCCGACCGCGTCAAAGCCATCATCGCGGGGGAGCTGCGCCAACGCAACCTCAGCCTGGAGTTCGACGTGGTCTCCAACCCCGAGTTCCTCAAAGAGGGCGACGCGGTCAATGACTTTTTGAAACCCGACCGCGTGATCGTGGGCACGGACAATGTCCGCACCGCCAAGCTGCTCGAGGCCCTCTACGCCCCCTTTGCCCGCAGCCGGGAAAAGATGATCGTCATGGGCATTCGCAGCGCCGAGATGACCAAATACGCGGCCAACTGCATGCTGGCCACCAAAATCTCCTTCATGAACGAGGTGGCCACCATCTGCGAGGCCGTGGGTGCCGATGTGCGCGAAGTGCGCGCCGGCATCGGCTCGGACCGGCGCATCGGCTACCATTTCATCTACCCCGGCGTGGGCTACGGCGGCTCCTGCTTTCCCAAGGACGTGCGCGCCCTGATCCACACGGCAAAAGAAAGCGGCTGCACACCGGACCTGGTGGCGGCGGTGGACGCGGTCAACAACCGCCAGAAGGGGCGCCTGGCCCAAAAGATCCTGCACTACTTTGAAAGCCGCGGCGGGGTGGCGGGCCGGACCCTGGCCTTGTGGGGCCTGGCCTTCAAGGCCAACACCGACGACATGCGCGAGTCGGCGGCCCTGGACACGATCAAGATCCTCACCGCTGCCGGCATGGCCGTGCGGGCCTTTGACCCGGTGGCCGGGCGCAACGGCCGCCGGCAACTCGTTGACAACTCCCTGGTCACGATCGTTGAGGATCAGTACGCCCCGCTCGACGGCGCCGACGCCCTGGCGGTGGTCACCGACTGGAACCAGTTCCGCAACCCCGATTTTGCGCGCATCCACAAATCGCTGCGCCAGGCGGTGATCTT
>JAWOIA010000065.1:0-6177 GCA_046484885.1 Desulfosarcina sp.
CCCTGAAAGTTCACACCTTGTTCACACCAAACAGCAAGGGGCTACAGCCAGATCGCTGTAACCCCTTGTTTTAATTGGTGCGCCCGGCAAGATTCGAACTTGCGACCTACGGATTCGTAGTCCGGCACTCTATCCAGCTGAGCTACGGGCGCAAAACAATTTCAGTTGAAATTCGAGAGCTTAATAAGCTAAAGTGCCCCTGTTGTCAACGATTAGTTGAAATTTTTGACGAGACTCATGGGCGCATTCCGGCTGGTGCTTTCCTGTCGGCCAATGCCACCCCAACACGGCCTTTTATGTCAATCGATCCTGCCGACATGATGCAGCTTGCACTGGCTGAAGCCCGCAAGGCCGCGGCAATGGAAGAAGTGCCGGTGGGCGCCGTGCTGGTCTCGGCAACAGGGGAAATCCTTGCCAGGGGCCACAACCAGCCAGTGACCCGAAAAGACCCCACGGCGCATGCCGAAATCCTGGTGCTTCGCCAAGCGGCCGAAAGGATCGGCAATTATCGCCTGCCGGGCACTACCCTGTACGTAACCCTCGAACCTTGCATCATGTGTATGGGGGCGCTGCTGCATGCCCGGGTGGCGCGCCTGGTGTTCGGGGCGCCGGACCCCAAGAGCGGCGCTGCGGAGAGCCTTTACCAGATTGCGGCGGACGAGCGCCTGAACCACCGGATCGAGACCGTGAGGGGCGTCTGTCTGGAGGAATGTCGGGAAATCCTTCAGGGTTTTTTCCGCTCGCGTCGGAAATCTATTGCAAACTCGCTGTCCATGCCTTAGAGAATGTGGGTTTTGCAAAACTCATGGGCAAAATCCCAATCTGATCGTGAGAAGGAGAAACCGGTGGCAAACATTGTGGTTGTAGGCACCCAGTGGGGAGATGAAGGCAAGGGCAAAATCGTCGATCTTTTAGCGGAATACGCAGACAGCGTGGTGCGTTTTCAGGGTGGTAACAACGCCGGACACACCATGGTGGTCAAGGGCGAACAGTTCATCAGCCATCTTGTTCCTTCCGGGATACTGCAGAACAGGACCTGTTTTATCGGCAACGGCATGGTGGTCGACCCGGCGGTCCTGATCGAGGAAATCGAGTACCTGACAGCGCGGGGGATCGCGGTCACCCCTGAAAACCTGCGTATCAGCGAAAAGGCCCACATCATTATGCCCTACCACAAACGGATCGACAATGCCCGTGAGCGGATCAAGGGCGACAAGAAAATCGGCACCACCGGACGCGGCATCGGCCCCTGCTACGAAGACAAGGCCACCCGCAGGGGAATACGCTTCGTGGAGTTGATGGACAGCGATCTTTTCAGGGAGCGGCTGTCCATCATTCTGGACGAGAAGAACTTCTACCTCGAACACTATCTGAAGGACGAACCCCTGGCGCTTGCGGAGATCATCGCGGCCTACGACGGTTTTGCCCACAAGCTGGCGCCCTTTGTCGCCAATATCGCGGTGGAATTGTCGCGGTCGATCGCCAACGGCGCCCAGGTGCTGTTTGAAGGCGCGCAGGGCACCCATCTCGACATCGATCACGGCACCTACCCGTTCGTGACCTCTTCCAACACCGTTGCCGGCAACGCCTGCAACGGCGCCGGCGTCGGCCCGCGGGCGATCAACGGCGTGCTGGGAATTGTGAAGGCCTACACCACCCGGGTCGGCGAAGGCCCTTTCCCCACCGAACTCTTCGACGAGACCGGCGATCAGATCCAGCAGCGCGGCGCAGAATTCGGCGCCACCACTGGGCGCAAGCGCCGCTGTGGGTGGCTGGATACGGTCATTGTGCGCAACGCCGCCCGTCTCAACAGCCTAAGTGGAATGGCGATCACCAAGCTCGATGTTCTCGGCGGACAGGAGCACATCAAGGTTTGCAACGCATACGCCCACAACGGTCGGGTGCTGGACGAATTCCCTACCAGCCTGAAAATCCTGATGGAATGCGAACCGGTTTACGAAACCCTGCCCGGTTGGCCCGAAGACATCCGCAACGTCCGCCGATTCCAGGAACTGCCGCTAAACGCCCGCAACTATCTCAACCGCATTGAGGCGCTGACGGGCGTTTCGATTGACATTGTTTCCGTCGGACCCGGGCGCGACGAGACGTTTATCGTTAAAAACCCTTTCAACTGTTGATGGACCGGTGAAGGGTCTAAAATTAAGACGGTTTCGAATTAAGTACGGTGTCAGGGCGCACGAATCTCGAGCAGTCAGGCGTACTTAATTTACGCCGCGACGACTTCGAGATGCAGTGCATTGCCGAAATTGGACTTACGCCGCCATCAACTTTTGATTGACAACCATCCAATTGTAGCTTAAAAAAAGCCCCACATGTTGTCGGGACGTGGCTCAGTCTGGTAGAGCACAGCGTTCGGGACGCTGGGGTCGCTGGTTCAAATCCAGTCGTCCCGACCACATTCACACCAGCACCGCAGGCGGCCTTTTCGGGGTCGCCTTTTTTATTGGCCGACGGTCAGAGCAGACCGCTGTAGTGCCCGCCGTCCACCAGCAGATTGTGGCCCGTAATAAAGCGGGCGTGGGCACTGGCCAGGAATGCCGCCGCAGCCCCGAAATCCGAGGGGTTCCCCATGGTTTTGGCCGGAATCGCGGCCACCATTTCGGCCACCACTGTCGCCTCGGTCTTGCCTTCGCGGGCGGCGCGGTCCTGCACCAGTTGATCGATACGCGATGTTTTATGGGTGCCCGGCAGCAGGGCGTTGACTGTTATCCCGAAGGGGGCCAGTTCCGTCGCGACGGTTTTCAGAAAACCCGTCAGGCCCGCGCGCGCCATATTGGAGAGCAGCAGGCTGGCGATGGGCTGTTTGACCGCTATGGAGGTAATCGCGATGATCCGCCCCCAGCCCTTGGCCTTCATCGCCGGGACCGCGCCGTGAATGAGATGCACCGCGCTCATCAGATTGAGGTCGAGCGCCTTTTGGTAATCCTCAATCGGGGTGGTGGCGAAGTTGCCCGGCGGTGGGCCGCCGGCGTTGGTCACCAGAATTTCCGGGTCCCCCAGAGCCTGCCGCACCCCATCCAGCAGACGGCTGATCTCCTCAAAACGGCTCACATCAGCCCCAAACCCCAGGACCTCGGCGCCGGTTTGGTCTGCGATTTCCTCAGCGGCGCGCCTCGCCTGACCCCCATCGCGGGAACAGATCGCAACCCGACAGCCTTCCGCGGCCAACTGTTCGGCGCAGCCCCGCCCCAACCCCCTGCTGGCAGCGGTTACCAGAGCGACTTTTCCGTCGATAGCCAAATCCATCTCGACACCTCCCTTGACCCGATTAAAGGGTGAGCCCAAACTGTAGGGCACTGCTGCATCCACCTGCAGCGGCGAACCGCGATCCGCGCTGCAGCCTTTTTTCTGGACGGATATTAAATAAATCAGACGACTGCCGATTTTGCAAGCTGCAGCGGAAAGGCTCACGACCCGGTTCTTGAACAGGCCTTTTCACGCAGCCGGGCCACAGGCCGCAGGTTGGCCCCAACAGACCGTCATTGCCGGGGGGCTTTCAACTCCCCGCAACGCCACGCGCCGCGCCGCATTCACTTCGGATCCCTGCCGTCCCGGGCCATGCCCTGCGGCCCGTTCGCAGGGCACAGCTCCCTTGCATTCAGCCCAGCTTTGGACCATAATTATATTAAATCGAATTTTGCCCGGACGCCCAACCGGGTTCCGTTCCGGGGCCGACCGGCCCGCCGGGCGACGCCCAGCGCCAGACGACGTGGCCGCCAATTTACCGGAAATCCACTCTGATGCCGAAAACAGACTACGAACTGCGCCTGCAAACCACGGCTACCGGGGTCGGGTATTTTGCCTGTGCGCCGGTTGCGGCGACACCCTTTGAAGCCGCCGTGGCCTATCTGCGCCAGAAACCGCTGGACAGCTTCATGCACAAATTTGCATTGGATCAGGTGGCGGCCTTGGACCCGCAAAAGGTTCTAGCACTGCTTGCGCAAACCGATGGCCGCGACCCGGTCATGGAAGCCCTGCTGCACGAGGCGATCCTGCTTTGCCCCGACCTTTCGGATTGCCGCAGCACCCTGGACCCCGGACGCACCAGGGTCCTCGCAGCCCACACGCCGCAGATTTTTCTCTCCACGCAGCAGCGCCCACACCACGACAGCCAGCAGCAGTGGACCCGGATTTTCGCCGAAAACCTTCTCGGCCACCGCCCGCTGCCCAATCCGGCGCAAACGGGCCTTCCCGCCTGTTACGACCCGGCAATGCTGCCGCCGGGGCCTGCCGTTGACGTCAAATCCCTGTGGGCCGCCACGCCGGAGGTTCGCGAACAGACGCAGGCGCCCGCACCATCGCCAGAAACCACGGCCGCGACGGCCCTGACGCGTCTGGAGCAGTTGAAGCTGCTGGCGGATATTGAAATGCGGCATGTCGCCTCGCTCAGCCCCATCGCGCTTTTGCGCAAGTGGCACCTCAAAACCAGGGTCCGCAGCGGCAAACTGGACTTCACGTTTTCAGGCATCCAGACCAGTTATGGACGGGGGCTGAGCCTGGAGGCGGCCAGGGCCTCCTACGCGATGGAGATCGTGGAGCGCTGCTCGGCCTTTGCCAGCTTCGAAGCCCACGGGGTTCGGGGCTTCACGACGCCCTACACACTGATCAAGGCGCGCTGGAGCGATCTGCGCGTGAATGGCGCCACGGCACTGGACCCCAACACGCTGGGCTTGGAGGCGCCCTATCGCAACACGCCCCTTTTCTGGCTGCAGGGGCAAACCGCCAGCGGGCAGCCGCTGTGGGTGCCGGTCCAGAGCGTCTTTCTTTTCTGCAACCTGGACGAAGCCCAGCTTTTCAGCGGATTGGGCTCCACCGGCCTGGCTTCGGGCAACACGCCCGCCGAAGCCCGGGTGAGCGCCCTGCTGGAGGTCATCGAGCGCGACTGTGAAGCCACCGTGCCCTTCTACCCGCAGCGCTGCTTCCGCCTGGAAACCTCCGACGCCCATCTCGGCAAACTACTGGCCGATTATCGCAGCCGCGGCATCTATCCGATTTTCCAAGACCTGACGTCGGAATTCGGGATCCCGTGCTTTAAATGTTTTGTCGTCAACCGTGAGGGCCAGATCGTCAAGGGAACCGGGGCCCACCTGAACGCCAAGCGCGCGGTGATTTCGGCCCTGACCGAGACGCCCTACCCCTACCCCTACGGGCCGCCTTGCCAGCCGCCGGCCACCATTACCCCGACGCGCCAGCTGGAATCACTGCCGGACTACGCCACCGGCCATTCGGCCGGAGACCTGGCCCTGCTCGAAGCCGTGTTGACGGCCAACGGATTTGAACCGATCTACATCGATCTGACCCGTGAAGACGTTGGACTTCCGGTGGTCAAGGCCCTGGTGCCGGGGCTTGAGCTGATTGCGGATTTTGACGATTTCTCACGGGTAAGCCCGCGGCTCTTCCGAAATTACCTGCGCGGCTGGAAACAAAACCTTTTTTGACCCGACGGTCTGCACCCCCTCTGCCGGATGAAGCGCGACCCGCATGCCCATGATTCTTTTTTGGTTTTTTCGGGGGCCGTTTTTCTTGGTCCCGCCGCTGCGGCGGAAGGGTTTCACCCCCGTTTGGAGGAGCTGCTGAAGGCGGGTCTTGCCAATCGCCGGAACCGGTCGCACACGGTCCAACAGGGGGGCAGGCTGAGTGCCGGCGCCGAAAAACCCGGCCCAAGCTTGTGGCATTATTTAGTGCCGCCAAACTTAAACCAAATTTTTATTTGTTTGAATTCAACGCTCTGAAATTAAATTGGTTAGCGATCAGCCCGGGCGGAGAGACAACCGCCCTCGGCGCCTGCCTAACCCCGTTATCCAATTTTGCAGGAAAGGAGTTGCGTCGATGACCGAACTCAACAGCATCACCAGTATCATCGCCCTCACGCTGGGCGTCGGGTGGGCCAGCGGGATCAATCTCTACGCCGCCATTTTCATGTTGGGGCTGCTGGGTGCCACGGGCAACATCAGCCTGCCCCCGGACCTTCTGGTGCTGACCGATCCCCTGGTGCTCTGCGCCGCTGGTGCCATGTACCTGGTGGAATTCGTGACGGACAAAATCCCGGGCGTGGACTCGGCCTGGGATGCGCTCCACACCTTTGTCCGAATTCCGGCGGGGGCGCTCCTGGCCGCCGGCGCCGTGGGGGATGTTTACCCGGGGGTTGCCCTGTCG
>JAWOIA010000094.1:0-4018 GCA_046484885.1 Desulfosarcina sp.
ACTTCGTCCACCACCATTACGTCAGCTGCGACGGGGCGCGCTTCGCCATACAGAAAATCGCCGCTGATACCGCGGTAAACCAGCAGCTTGTGGATGGTGGACCCGCTTACCTGCATCAGACTGCGGTCAGCGCTGTCGGGTTCGGCGATGCTGGCCAGATTGGCGGCCAGGGCTTCGGTCATGCGCTGGGCTGCCCGACCGGTGGGGGCGGCCAGCAGGATCCGCGCCGGGTCGGTACCGGTTCTGACCAGGGCCCGGAGGAGGTTGGCCAGCAGCGACGTCTTGCCGGTTCCCGGGCCGCCGGAGACTATCAGCAGGGGCTGGGTCAAGGCGGCCCGAATGGCATCGACCTGATCCGGATCCCGCACCACCGGGATCCGATCGGGGCCGGTTCGGATCACCGCCCCTTGGCTGTAAAGCGCCTCGATCACCGCCGCAATGGCCGCATCCGAACTGCGCACTTCATGGGGAGCCGATAACAGGGCCTGCAAGCGCCGCTTGAGCCGCTGCTCGTGATAGTGCAATTTTTGAAAATAGAGCAGTCGCCGCCCGCTGGTGTCATCCAATACCAGGGGCAGGAAGTCGCCCCCGGCGCTGCGATCGATCAGACGGTCGTAAAAACCGTGGTCCAGGCGCCGCATAAATCCGGCCACGGCGTCGGCCCCCACGGCAGCGACGGTTTTTCGGGTGTGGGCATGCAGTCGATCCGGGTCCAGGCACAGGCAGAGGCTGCCTTCGGCTCGGGCCGCGAACAGCAGGCCCAGCACCGCCCCCAGCCACGCGTCGTGAGCATCCGGGCCGTGGCGAATCAGGTCGCCGATGGTCATGCGGTCCAGCTCGGAGAGTTCCAGCTGGTCAAAAAGTGCGGTCAGTGCCGCGGGGTGCCGGTTACCGGGCGCAAACGCCGCATGTGGCTGTCGATCGCGGTGGGGGTTGCCGGGCAGGGTTGTTACCATGGCAGCGCTGCGATCTCCTGATTGATGGTCTGTTCAAGGGTCTCGAGCGGAAGCAGGTCTTCGGGGGGCAGATGGTAGATCCCCGCCTGTCCAGCGCCGCCCATCCCACGGATAAACAGGTAGAGCGCCCCACCAAAATGGTGCCGCGGGTCAAAGCGGGCGCCGAGCCGCGCTTGAAGCCATCTCAAGGCGGCGATGCTGTAGATCCGGCACTGGCGGTCATAGCCGGCTGATACCACCTCTTTGGCCATGGCCGCTCGATGATATCCCTCAGCCAGCCGGTTCGATTTCCAGTCGGCAATGTAATAGCGGCCGCGCCATTCAAACAGCAGGTCGATAAAGCCCCGCATGACCATCTCCATGGGCCGGGTTGGGTTGCGGCGGTGGTCGGACACCCCCAACCCTTGAGACCAAGGGGTCGCCAACGGAAAGTAGAACTCCATTTCATGCCGCCGCTGCCCCGGGGTGAGCCGCCCCAGGACCAGGGTCGCGCCGTTGGCCTGGATGGCTGACCTCAGCGTCGCCGCCACGATGCGGGCAATCTGCGGGGCCCATTGCGGGTCGATCCGGTAGCGGTCGACGGCTGCGGCGACCACCTGCCGGAGCAGGTCGCTGGCCAGGATATCCTGCGGTCCGTCCATCACCGCCTGGAAATCGATGGTCTCAAAAATCTGATGGAACATGGATCCCACGCTGCTGCCGCCGGGAAGCCCGTCGGCCGCCGGGGCGTCTGGCGCCTGGGGCGGCGGCTCGGCCGGTTCGTCCGCTTCCCAGCGATCGGGCTCGCTCAGATAGAAGTGCTCCGACCGCCCGGCGGCGGGGTGCGCCTGATCGATGCGTCGCCCGATGCTGGAAAAGGACTCCAAGGTGACTTTCAGCAGTCTGAAATCCGTCGCCAGCGGCAGCAACCCGCCGGCAGGCAGAGCCAGGGTCGTTGCCCCCGGCGGGGCGGCAGCGGTGGTCCTGGGGGGGGGCGCGGCGGCAGTGAGCGAAACGGGGTGCCACCCAGCCGGCACGCCGCCCGGCAGATTGTCCGGGAACGCCTGCTCGATGCTTTGGGATACAAAGCGGCAGACCGGACCCAGCCACGGGTAATTTCTGGAATCGGGGTAATAGGGGACGTAAAGCTTGATCCGGGCGCGGGTCAGGGCCACGTAGTAGAGCCGTTTGTTTTCCGCTTCGCGCTCTTTTTCAGCCTGCTCCCTGCCGCTGGTACCGGTCAGATCGATCACCTTGCGGCAGCCCGCTTCAATCCGGCCGTCATCCGGGATGTGGTAGACCTGAATCCCGCCTTCGGGGTGCACGGTTAACCCGCCAGCGATGAAGACAACCGGAAACTCCAAGCCCTTGCTCACATGCATGGTCAGAATTCGGACATTTTGCCCCTCCTCGGCGATCTGATGGATGTCGGCTTCGGATTCGGCCGGCCGGTCAGCCCGGCGCAGGCTCTCCAGCAGAGCCGCCAGGCCGCCCATGTCCAAATGGTTGCTATGGGCGGCTTGTTCCAGATAATCGACCAGCTGCTGAAAGTTGGTCAGGGTCCGCTCCCAGCCCGGATCGGTGCAGTGGCGCCCGATCAGGCCCGAGTCTTCCAGCAGCGACTGGAACAACGGCCCCCAGTGGCCGTTGCGGGCCTGGGCGTGCCATCCGGCCAGCAGCCGCCGCGTGGGGTGGTCCCCGGGCGGCTCGTTTAAAAAGGCCAGGGCTGCCGGGGGAATGTCGAAAAAGGGGGTCAAGAACGCCAAGCGGACGGTGGGCGCGCGTTCGGGCTGGCAGACCGCGCGTAGGACCAGGTTCAACCAGTGGGCTTCCCGGGATTGAAACAGCCCGGGTTGGCGATAGTAGGCGTAGGGGATCGAAAATGCCTTGAGCAGGGGCTCCAAGCGGCCGAATTCAGCGCGGCTTCTGACCAGTATGGCCATGTCGCCGTAACGCAGCGTCCGATCACAGCCGTCGCCAGCGTCGATGCGGACACCGCCCCCCTCGACCAGATAGCGGATCTCCTCACAAATAAAGCCGGCCAGCAGCGTTTTGGCAGCGGCGTGGTTGTTGGCCGCCCTCAGATCCACCACGTTGAAGGCCGGGCGCTGGGAATCGTCCCGGCTGACCCTGACCGGAAGCTGATCCGCGCGCGGCGAAGCAGCCGGCGGGTAGCCGATCTCAAGGGGTCCTTTCTCTTCCGGACGGCCGAACCAGGCCGGTTGAGAAAAAATGCGGTTGAAACCCGTCACCAGCTCCGGCAGGCTGCGCCAGTTTGTGGTCAGTTCTAAGCGCTGGGCGTGGCCCGCAGCGGCCAGTGCGGTCATGCGCTGCCGGGCTGCCAGGTAGGTGAAGATGTCCGCCCCGCGAAACCCGTAGATGGCCTGCTTGGGATCGCCGATCAAAAAGAGACGGTTGTTGGACGCCTCCCGGCGATCTTGGAGAAAAAGGGTGCTGAAAATGCGCCACTGCAGTGCATCGGTATCCTGGAATTCATCCACGAAAGCGACCCGGTAGCGATCCCGGATGTGGCGGATCCCGGCCTCGGCCCCCTCCCCTGCCAGAAAATCGGCCACCCGGGCCAGCATATCCTGATAACTGATCCACCCGTTGCGGTCTTTGGCCGCGCGGGCCTCTTGCCGCAGCCGCTCCACCGAGGTCAGCATCAGAAGATGAGAAAAGTCAACCAGCAGCCCCACCAGCACCTGCAATTCCTGCTGGATGTCTGCCAAACTGGGGCAGGCCTGCAGGTTTTCGCCCTGCTTGAGCCATTGGGTGGGCACTAGGCGCTCCAAGCTGGCTCTCGGTGCGGCTGGACTCCCCGGGCCCCGCCCTCTTCCGGCACCGCATCTCGTCCGATCATCCCGAGTGGGGCGAGGACCGGATCGTTGGAGCTCAGGGCGAAACTGCCCTCACCAGGGAATCGAGGGCATCCCGACGTGCGGCCCAGACTCAACGAGGACACCCTCTCCACGAGCGGGGAGACCCTCATCAAGATCGTGGCACGCCCGGTGCTCGGCGGCCTCACCACCCCCTGCTGACGGGCTCGGCCGTCCCTCCCGCACCGTCCATCCCCTCTAGGA
>JAWOIA010000126.1:0-4812 GCA_046484885.1 Desulfosarcina sp.
TTCACGTTCCCGACGGGGTGACAGCCCACTTTACCGAAGGCATCGGAAAGCGCGGAACTGAACTGCGCAAGGTCTGGCTCGATCGATTCGAGATCTACAAATCCCGTTACCCCGAACTGGCCGAATCACTTTTCAGGATGCAGCGCCGCGAGCTGCCCGAAGGGTGGGATCGGGATATTCCGGTTTTTTCACCCGATGCCAAGGGCGATGCGGGCAGAAATGTGTCGGGCAAAGTACTTAACGCCATAGCCGCAAACGTGCCGTGGCTAATGGGCGGTTCAGCGGACCTGGCCCCATCGACCAAGACACTTCTCACTTTCGACGGTGCTGGGGATTTTTCGGTCGATAATCCGGGCGGCCGCAATTTTCATTTCGGCGTGCGCGAGCATGCCATGGGGGCATTAATCAATGGTATGTCCCTTTGCAAGATTCGTCCTTATGGTTCGGGGTTTCTGATTTTCAGCGATTATGCCCGCCCGGCTATCCGGCTTGGCGCACTGATGGAGATTCCGGTAATTCATATTTTTACTCACGACTCCATCGGTGTCGGGGAAGACGGACCCACACACCAGCCTGTCGAGCACCTTGTTTCTTTGCGCGCCATTCCCCATATGATCGTACTGAGACCCGCCGATGCCAATGAAGTGGCCGAGGCATGGCGTGTCATCATGAAGTTGCGCCATCAGCCCGTTGCCTTGATCCTGAGCCGCCAGAATCTGCCGACACTGGATCGAAACCGGTTTGCTCCGGCTGCGGGAGTTGCCCGGGGCGCCTATGTCCTGGCTGATACCGGTGAAGGCATGCCGGAGATTATTCTGATGGGGACAGGAAGCGAAGTGTCACTTTGCATCGAGACATATGAACAATTGGCGGCCGAGGGCATCCGGACGCGGGTGGTCAGCATGCCTTCCTGGGAACTCTTCGACCAGCAGGACCGGGACTACCGGGACAAAGTTCTGCCCCCGGAGGTCACTGCCCGGATATCCGTCGAGCAGGCCTCTACCCTGGGATGGGCGAAGTATGTTGGATTTCAGGGCATCAGCATCGGCATGGAGACGTTTGGCGCATCGGCACCGCTGAAAGCATTGCAGAATAAATTCGGTTTCACTGTTGAACATCTGCTTCAACAAGCCAGGCAGTTGATCCGCTAAACAACGCAGCCACGCTTGATGGATAAATCCAGCTGGTATGAATGAACAGGAGATAAGATCATGACGAAATTACAGAATTTGACAGAACTGGGGCAATCCATTTGGTATGACAATATCCGGCGGGCGTTGATAGACTCCGGCGAGTTGCAGGAGCTGATAGACAGTGGTGTCATGGGCATCACATCCAATCCGTCCATATTCGAAAAGGCTATTACCGGGAGTGCCGACTACGACGAGGCTATCCGGGCGCTCGCCGGGGAAGGCAAATCCGCAGAGGCGATTTACGAGATATTGGCCATTGAAGACATTCAACGTGCAGCCGATATGCTGCGGCCCATCTACGACCGCATGAACGGCAGGGACGGCTATATCAGTCTGGAAGTCAGCCCGACTCCGGCCCATGATACCGAGGGTACGATCTCCGAAGCCCTTCGCCTGCACGGCCTTTTGGGCCGGCCGAATGTCATGATCAAGGTTCCCGCGACTCCGGCAGGTATTCCAGCTATTCAACGGTTGATCGGCGAAGGTATCAACATCAACGTGACCCTGATTTTCGGGCTGTCGACTTATGAAGCAGTCTCAGAGGCCTATATTGCCGGTTTGGAAACCCTGGCAGGCAAGGGGGGCGACATAGGACAGGTGGCTTCGGTAGCGTCCTTTTTTGTCAGCCGGGTCGATACAGCAGTTGATGCAGCCCTATCCGGTATCGGTAACACATCGCTTCAGGGCCGGATTGCCATCGCCAATTCCAAGGTCGCCTACGGCCGTTTTCGAGAAACCCTGGCCCAGGAGCGCTGGCAGGTGTTGGCCCGACAAGGCGCAAGGGTTCAGCGTTTGCTGTGGGCCAGTACGGGAACCAAAAACCCGGTTTATCCCGATACCTTGTATGTCGATGCACTGATTGGCGCCGATACGGTCAATACGGTGCCGCCGGCAACGTTAAACGCTTTTGTTGACCATGGCACAGTAGCCGCAACGCTGGCCGAGGGGCTTGACGATGCCAAGCAGCAACTTGCCCGGCTTGCCGAATTGGGTATCGACTTAGAGGCCATTACCCGAAAGCTGTTGGATGAAGGCGTGGCGGCGTTTGCCAAATCATTTGAATCGCTGATGACCGGGGTCCACGAAAAACTGGAAAAATTTCGATCAGATGATGGCTGAGAATGCCAAAGGAAACCGTGGATGAAATGGTAGAATCCTATCTTCTGTTAAAACAAAAGGCCGGTTATGCGGCAGTCGATTTTGTCGAGTCAGGCATGGTTGTCGGCCTGGGTACCGGCAGTACTTCGGTCTGGGCGGTCAAACGCCTGGCGGAATTGCTCGGGAAGGGAAAATTGGCTGATATTCTGGCTGTGGCCACTTCGACAGCGACAGAAGAGCAAGCCGGAAAACTGGAAATTCCGGTGACTACCCTGGAATCCTGTTCCCATGTAGATCTCACCATCGACGGTGCCGATGAAGTCGATTATGACCTAAATCTGATCAAAGGTGCCGGAGGCGCTCTTCTGCGGGAAAAGATCGTTGCACAGGCCAGCCGGCGGCTGATCATCGTGGTTGATGAATCCAAATTGTCTTCGCGGCTGGGGGTCAAACAGAGCCTTCCGGTGGAAGTGATTCCGTTCGGGTGGAAAACCCAGCAGGAGTTTCTGGAAGATTTGGGTGCTGAAGTTCGTTTACGAATCGGCACAGATGAAAAGGCGTTTGTGACGGACCAGGGAAATTACATTCTGGATTGTCGATTCGGACCGATCCAGGATGCCATTGCATTGGCGGGGCGGCTCAAGGCTCGAAGCGGAATTGTGGAACACGGCCTGTTTCTGAGGATGGCAACCGATCTTATTGTAGCCGGGTCCAAAGGGGTAGATTATTACACAGCCCGCCATAAATTTACTGATCGACCGTCCAGACCATGAGGCAGCTTTATACACAATCAACATGGCCGCATAATCAAGTATTAAGAGGATGATCATGAATAGCGGTAAAACCTTCACGATTGTAATTTTCGGGGCGTCCGGAGATCTGACTCAGCGCAAGCTGGTACCGGCGCTTTATAACAACTTCAGAAAAAAACGCCTACCCTGCAGGCTCCGAATCGTGGGATTTGCGCGTCGAGACTGGAGCGAAGACCGGTTCAGGGATCATTTGGGCACCGGCATAAAAGAATACGGTACTGCCTTCGACCCAAAGGTGTGGTCTGATTTTTCCAGTGTCATTGGCTATTTTCAGGGAGATCTGGATGTTTCCGAGGATTACGAAAAGCTTCAATCCCACCTCAACACCATAGAAAAAGCGCCAGCCGACCGACTCTATTATCTGGCTACAGCACCGGATTATTACGGGCCGGTTTGCGATCATTTGGCTGCCGCCGGTATGACTTCCGAAGGAAAAGAGCAGCAGCGTCGAATCGTTATTGAAAAGCCTTTCGGACGAGACCTTGCTTCAGCCAGGGCGCTAAACCGGCAAGTCCATAAGGCTTTTGCGGAGCATCAGGTGTATCGTATCGATCATTACTTGGGCAAGGAGACAGCTCAGAACATCCTTTTTCTAAGGTTTGCCAATACCTTGTTCGAGCCGGTCTGGAATCGGCGTTATGTGTCCAACGTTCAGATCACGGTGGCCGAAAGCGTGGATGTGGGACGGCGCGCCGGCTACTACGATACAGCAGGAGTGCTGCGGGACATGTTCCAGAATCACCTGATTCAGCTTTTGGCCATGGTAACCATGGAACCGCCGGCTTCCCTTAACGCCGATGCCATTCGCGATGAAAAGGTGAAAGTCCTGGGAAATGTCCGCCCCATTTCTATAGAGGATACCGTCCGTGCCCAGTACGAGGGTTACCGGACAAGCGAGGGCGTTTCCCCGGAATCGCAAACCCCGACATTTGCCGCCCTGAAACTCTACATCGACAATTGGCGGTGGAATGGCGTGCCCTTTTACCTGCGATCCGGCAAGGCCATGCCTGCCAAAAGCAGCGCCATCATCGTTGAATTTCAGCCGCCCCCGGATGTGATTTTTCACTTAGGCCGTAACCATGGTTTCACGCCGAATTTTCTGTCCATCTGCATTCAGCCTGACGAAGGCATTCATCTGCGTTTCGAAACCAAGGTCCCGGATACGCTGGCCGATTCCCGTTCGGTCAATATGAGCCACACCTATCGCGAGGCCTTTCCCGACATCGTGCTTCCGGACGCCTATGAACGGCTTCTGGTGGATGTGCTAAAAGGCGATGCGTCACTCTTTGCCCGCAACGACGGTATTGAGGCGGCATGGCGCTTGATCGATCCCATTCTTTCCGAATGGGCCTCTTCTGCGCAAGCGCCCTCCTTGCAAATATATCCCAAAAACAGCTGGGGGCCGGATTCTGCAAATAAACTATTGGCCAAGAGTGGTCATTCATGGCGGATGGGTTGCTGCGGATTGCCCTGCAGCCAAAAGTAAAGGTTGTTTAAGTGAGACCCACTACGAAGAGCAATAAGAGATGGAAAGGATATGTCATGAAAAAAAATGCTGATATAGGTGTTGTCGGACTGGCGGTAATGGGTGAAAATCTGATCCTCAACATGGAAAGCAAGGGGTTTACGGTGGCCTGTTTTAATCGCACCATCAGGAACTGCTGCGGCGCGCGCCTGGTACTTACCACCATAGCATTATGGTGGCCAAT
>JAWOIA010000164.1:0-13040 GCA_046484885.1 Desulfosarcina sp.
TCCCACATGGTGCGCAAAAATGCGGGACTGTAACCTTCACGGTCGAAAACCATGAAAAACCGGGATAAATATGGATTATCCTTCAACTGACTATCAGAAGGCTGATTGACATCATCATCAAGCAATCTTGGCACTATATCCATTTCCAGGGTTTTAATCCGGCAAAGACTCATAAATGCAATCAGCAACAATATTTGCAAAATGGTATAGTAGCCCTTGATTTTTCCCAGAAATTTTCCCACACCATCCAACAGTCCGTTTGCCAAAAGGGCGGGCAAAGCACAAAGCACACCTGCGTTGGGAACATCCAGGCATGGTTCAAATCGCGTATCCGCACCATCTTTTTCTCCCAACGATGCAAAAACCCTGTCCATGACACGGGTGCAGGCTGTGCCCATACCATCGGCCACCAGGGCATCCGAGGCACTGCGCAACGATTTGGCACTAGCTTGGCCGGCATTGAAAACTTCATTTTGAGCAAGGATCAAACGACCATCACTGATGGCTTTTCGCACTGTATCTTTGCCGATTTCAAGCTGTTCGGAAACGTTTTGGCGTGTTAAACCCGCATCCAAAAGTTTCTGCGCCTGCTCAAGCTTTTCAGGGGTGAGCACGGTTCCGCAACGACCGCCGGTTCTTTTTTTAAAAAAGGATTCGATACCGCCTTGACGGTATTTTTTTAATGCCCGGTTAACACTGCTTTTGGAAACACCAAATGTTTTTATGATATCGCTATGGCGGCAAGCGCCCGATTCGATGAGCTGAGATGTGACCAGTTTAAACATTTTATGGTCATCCGGACTATGAAAATAGATCGGATACAGGCCCACAAAATATACCCAACGGTCATCATCTCTTACCACGCTGACCAGGTCACTGATAACGGTTGTCCCATGTGGAATCATGGGCAGCATTAATTGCGACATAACACCCTCTTGATCTTTGTCTCAATGAGTAATCTTAATTGGGGTAAACCTCAAAGTATGGGTGCCATTTTTATTTTCCATTTACAAGAAAAAAACATTCCAACTCAAATTCCCCAAAGCTCGAATTGGCGCGGTTAAACTTGACTTTTTACTACCAAAATGCTTTTTAGGAGATCAAGAGTCCTGAACTTGCATTCTCAATGGCTTTTCTTTTCATTTCAGGATTGGATTTTGCGTATAGTTCAGTTGTCGTAACTGAAGAATATCCTACAAGGATCGCCTGACTTAAATAATAGGACATCTGGCGTGATTTGCCCATCGATTCTTCAATCAGCTAATCGGCTTTTCTTATCAAGTGTTCGCTCGACAAAATCGGGTGGGCCGCCTGCAGTTAGAACATGGAACCGACCAGGGTTGTTGCAGATGCTGCGCCGCTCACGCTCCTCTGCTATTTCCTGTTAAGCCAATAGCATTCTTGCCCACTTCCTTGATGCGAAACATGGCTTTATCGGCCAATGCAAGAAGGCTCGTCAGATCAGAAGCGTCATCTGGAAAAGTCGCAAGCCCGAGACTTGCACTCATCCTGACGGCATGCCCGGCGCTTGAAAGGTAAACCGTCTCTTTCATGCGGGAGCGGATCGTGCCGGCCTTCTTCAACGCTGCTGCTCTGTCAAACCCCGGCAAAACAACCACGAATTCGTCCCCCCCATAGGCGACACCGAACTGGGGATCGGTGATGCACTCCCGAATGGTTTCGGCCACCTCCTTCAGCGCCTGGCTTCCATTCAAGTGACCGTAAGTGTCTACAATGCGTTTGAAGTTATCCATATCCATAAAGATAATTGAAAAAGGCGAGGCGCCTGCCCGACTCTCCAGTATAAGGTCATCCAGGGCATTGTAGAGATGGCGCGTATTGTACAGGCCGGTCAGGCTGTCGTGAACGGCCATGTGCTTAAACATCTCCCGGCTTTGGCGAAGTTCGTCTTCTGCAAGCCTCCTGGCCGTGTTATCCACCACTATACCCTCGATTACCGTCTGTCCACTCTCGTCTTGTTCCGGAAGAAGGTGTATATTGGCCAAGACCCACAAAGGAGAGCCGTCACGGCGCCTGACCGGCAATTCATGATTGACTACTGATCCTTTTTCTTTGAGCTCTTCTATCATGCGTTTCAGATCCTTGGAGTCTTCGAAGAAATCAGCTGCCGTTTTGTCCGATGCCTTCAACTCCTCCAGAACATCATAACCGAGCATGCGCACGTAAGCCGGATTCACACTGAGGATATCCCCTGAAAGAGTAGCCATGAACATTCCTTGAACCGCGTTTTCAAACATTCCCCTGTAGCGCCTTTCGGAATCGGCAAGCTGAGTCTGCAACAGCTTGATCTCTGTAAGATCGGTGACGAAGGCCATGTGGCCGAGGAACTCCCCCCGTCCATCCCGAAGGGTGCTGCCATGAGCGAGGATCGGCACCTTTCGGCCATCTCGGGCTACGAGCGTTCCCTCGAATTTCCTGTAATCCTTTCCCAGCAGATACTCGCGGTTTTTCAGAAGAAATGCTATATAGTCGTCGGTGGTCATTTCACGGACGTCTCTTCCTATGATTTCTTCGCGGGAGTAGCCAACCATCGCGCAGTATGCCGAGTTTGCATCTGTTATTTTCATATGGTCGTCAAAAAATATGAATCCCTCTCCGGTGGTTTCCACGATGCGCCTGTATTTTTCCTCGCTTGCTTTAAGCGCCCGCTCCTTTTCCTGTATTTCTTTTCCGGCCTCCTCGAGGCGCTCTCTTGCGGCTTCAGAGCAGGCGAGCTGTCTTTTAAGAAATTCGTTCTGCTGCTGAAGCTCAAAGATCAGGCCGTTCTCTACTTGCCCGGAATGCGGTTTGTCCATTTTATTAGGTCTCTCCTATTTTAAGCACAAAATTAAACGATAATCGAAAATATGCATTTAGAACGTATTACTGGACCATCCGGTCACCCCTTCGACACAGCCTTCCATCCACATACCATTATACAACTATGGCCTTATTAGTAATCAGCCGCTCCTAAAAATCAATCCAAAGCGACAGGGATCGGTTTCGCGTTCCAGATGTCCCAGCAATACTCACAGATTGCGCGGTCGGAGGAGAACTTGCCCATGCGGGAGGTGTTAAGGATAGACATGCGTGTCCACCGTTCCTGGTCGCGGTAGGCCGCCTCGACCTGCCTTTGAGCATCGACGTAGGATGCAAAATCGGCAAAAAGCATGAATGTGTCCTGAAAAAGAAGCGAGTCGACCAGTGGCTTGAACAATTCCCGATCGCAGTTGGAAAAATCGCCGGAACCGATACGCTCGATAACCCCGCGGAGCTCCGGGTTCCTTAAGTAGTATTCCATGGGCTGGTATCCGCTTTTTTGTAGCGAGCCCACTTCCTCGGCGGTGAGCCCGAACAGGAAGAAATTTTCTGCGCCCACTTCCTCTCTGATTTCGACGTTGGCACCATCCAGAGTCCCAATGGTCAATGCGCCGTTCATGCAGAACTTCATGTTTCCGGTTCCTGACGCCTCCTTCCCGGCAGTCGAGATCTGCTCCGACAGATCGGCGGCCGGGTAGATGAATTTTGCGTTCTTGACATTAAGGTCAGGAAAGAAGATGACCTTGATGCGTCCGGCCACTTCGGGGTCGTGGTTGACCACCTCGGCCACGGAGTTGATCAGCTTGATGATCCGCTTCGCCATAAAATAACCAGGGGCGGCTTTCCCTCCGAAAATAAAAGTCCGCGGGCACATGTCGTATGACGGGTTCTCTTTGATGCGGTTATAGAGGGCAACGATGTGCAGAATGTTCAGATGCTGACGCTTGTATTCGTGGATCCTTTTCACCTGGATATCGAAAAGCGATGACGGATCGATTTCGATCCCGGTGCGTTCGCGGACCACCCTGGCAAGATTCTTCTTGTTTTCGAGCTTCACCTGACGCCATTTCTCTCGGAAAGCCCCCTCGTCGGCAAACTCTTCAAGCAGCCGGAGTTCCTCCGATCTTCTAATCCAGTTTTCCCCGATCTTGCCCGAAATGAGCCGGCTCAATCCGGGGTTGCTTAGAACCATGAATCGGCGCGGTGTGATTCCGTTGGTCTTGTTGCTGAATTTCTTTGGCATCATGTCGTGGAAGTCACGTAAGACATCTTCTTTAAGCAACCGCGTGTGAAGCTCTGCCACGCCGTTAATCGCATGACTGCCGACACAGGCCAGATGCGCCATGCGCACATAGCGTCCCCCGCTTTCATCGATGAGGGACATCCTGGCCACGCGAGCTTCGTCCCCCGGGAACCTGCTCCTCACATCATCGAGAAAGCGACGGTTGATCTCGTAGATTATCTCCATGTGCCTGGGGAAAAGACCGGCGAACAAATCAACCGACCACTTCTCGAGCGCTTCCGGCAGAAGGGTGTGATTGGTGTAGCCAAAAGCACTGCATGTGATCTCCCACGCGGTCTCCCAGTCCATATCGTTTTCGTCGATCAGGAGGCGCATCAATTCGGCAATGCCTATAGCAGGGTGGGTATCGTTGAGCTGGATGGCGAACCCTTTGGCAAACCGCCTCAGATCGCCTCCGAACAGTCTGTACATTCGCATCATGTCCTGGAGAGAGCAGGAAACAAATAAATACTGCTGCTCCAGCCGCAACTGTTTGCCCTGGATTGGCTCGTCGTTGGGATAGAGAACCTTGGTGATGTTCTCCGAGGAAATTTTCTCGTCGACTGCCCCGTAGTAGTCGCCCACGTTGAAAGCTTCAAATTCAAAAGACTCCACAGCTTCAGCTTTCCACAGCCGAAGAAGATTGCAGGTGTTTACGCGATACCCCAGGATCGGGGTGTCGTAGGCGACGCCCTTAACGGTCCGTTGGGGAATCCAGCGAACCCGGTGGCCCTGCTCATCTTGATAGTGTTCGGTGTGTCCCCCAAAACCCACCAGAAAGGTGATTTCAGGCCGAACCACTTCCCATGGATTGCCAAATCTAAGCCAGTGGTCGGTACGTTCCACCTGCCAGCCGTCTCGAATTTGCTGGTCGAATATGCCAAATTCGTAGCGGATACCATACCCGATGGCAGGGACCTCGAGAGATGCAAGGGAATCGAGGTAGCAGGCCGCCAGTCGGCCCAGCCCTCCATTGCCAAGGCCAGGTTCTTCCTCCTGGTCGAAAAGAATTTGAATATCCAGACCCTCATCTTCCGCAGTCCTTCGAATGTCCTCGTAAATACCAAGATTTACCATATTGTTTTCCAAGTGGGGACCCAGGAGGAACTCAGCCGAGAGATAAGCGACGACCTTGACGTCCTCTCGTCCCAGTTGTTTAGCGATTTGATTGACGGTTTTGATCCAGCGGTGCACCAGCTGATCCCTTACGGTGTAGGAGAGAGCCATATAGAGGTCGTTCGTGCTGGGCCCTTCCAAGCCTTCCAGGAAACGCCCCTGCGTGTAAAAGAGGTGATCGCGGAAAGTGCGTCTCAGGCCGTCTATGCTCATGTCTGAACGAGCGACCATGGAATTGACTGCCCCTGACCGCGGTAGATTCAATTTCTTTACCATCTTGTGCTCCTTTATTTTGATGATTCAACAAACTTAGATTCTATCGTGCCGGCATGCCGGTGCTTCAATTTCCGGTCACAAGCGGTCGCCGCGCATCGCGATTACCTTCTGTTCTGAAGGTAGGTGACAATCTTGCTCACCGGCAGTGCATCGCTGGAAGGCCCGCTGCGGATGTAGAATTCTTCGGTTTTTCCCGTCCTCAGGTAAACCGGTTCGGCAGAACGGATACAGGAGACGACACCAATCTGCTTTCCGTCCACCTTGACGAGGTTGAAATTTAGATGTTTATGTGATTCTACTCCGATGTATTGATTGATGACATTCTTGAAGTGCAATTGGCACTTGTCATCACTGGCAAAACCATCTGTGTCCAAACCCTTGATCACACCGTCATCCGATACGCCGAGAAGCAGGGTACCACCGTCCGTATTCATGAAGGCCACCACGGCCTTGAGCCAGGCAACCTCAATCTCCTTGCCTGGCTTTTGAGTATGCAGATTAATGCGCATGGTGGATTTGAACTCGATAGAGCTTCCTTCGCCTTTGGCAATCAGCTGTCGAATGCTCTCTTCGGGATGCCGGCCGTCGTAACAATCTTCGACCAGGTCGAACGACCGTCCGTACCGGCGGATCATGAAAATGGCCACCAGGCCGGTCATCAATATAATCACCGTACCGATGCCCCAGAGCCCTGTCCGTCTCCGGCTGACGCCACCGATGATGTCCGATTCCGGAACCATAACACCCACCCAGACGTTCCGATTGGTGGTCTCCATGGCTTTGAATCCGCACCACCACGTCTGTCTGTCGTGGTTAATGAAAAAAGCCTTGCCCGGTGGTTGGTGCCGCCCCTCCCAGGATGCGACCATTTTTCGGATCAATGGATCGCCGACTTCTCCCAGAGGGAGAAAATCGGAAGAATCGTTCTGGTTTGACGGTACATAGAGCTGTGCGTCGTTTCTGAAGACGAAAACGCGGCCGTTCTCACTCGGGGCCATGCGTTGGATTTCACTGAACAGGTCATCCAACGAAATATCGAAAGCCACCACCACCTGCGATTGGCCGCCATCGACTTCCTTGGCAATCGAGGCAGTAATACCAACCACTTTGCGATCGGAAAAAATATAAGGTCGCGTCCAAAACACCCCTTGGCCGGCTAAGGCCGGAGAAAACCACGGCCGGCTGCGTGAGTCATCGGTGGATGGTTGTGTTTCTTCAGAAATCTTCTGATGGTCGGCATCCCAATAACACAGCACGGATTGGCGCTTCTCCCCGATATCCGCGATTCTTTCTGTCCGCCAGCCATCCTCGTGGGCGGTCACATAATAGCTATTTCCCAGTGTGTCGGCCATTGAAATACCGTATAAAAGGCGATCGCGTTTCAGCAGGGGAAACAGCAAATCATTGAGTTCATTGGCACGGATCAACGACAGCTTACCCGAAGCGATCCAGTCAACAGAAAGTTCAAGGGGCTGGGTCATCGAGTTGACCATGGTCTCGAACTGACGCACCGCGCTCACGATGGCATTGTCGATATATTTTTTGGCAATATCCTCACGTGCACGGGATGCGATGAAAGCGACCGATCCGAGGACAGCCGCAGAAAGCAGCAAAAATACCACCAAAAGATCTCTGGTAAAATGCCGCCGTTTTATTCGGGAAATGTGCATGAGGGTTTTGATACCTTATTACAGTGGTTAACAGTTCGGTAAGTGTTAGAGGTCTTCACTGCTCATTGTCTCCTACATGCTTCAAGGAGGATGAGCGCAAGCCCATACGTTCCGCTTCCGGAGGTGTTTCCAGCTTGGCAGGGGACAGCAGGTGCCCCCAGTCCGTCCTCTTCTCCATCTCTTCCTTGATCTCCTCAGGCACGAAATCCTTTCCCACCCTAATTTCCCAACCACCCCCCAGGGCCTTGTATGTGGCAATCAGATTGAGCAACACCACGCCCTGTGTGGACGTGAGAAGGTCCTGTGTCTGGGTCTGAGCCCTCTGCGTATCAAGGACACGCTGATAGTCCACCAGTCCCTCGCGGTACTGGGTCAATGACAGCTCCACTGAACGGGTCGCTCCCTCCACGCTTTCTCTGAGGAAGCTGACCTCTTCCTGGGACCTCAAGAAAGCGGACAGACCGTCCTCTGCTTCCTGGGCGGCCTTAAGCACCGTGTTCTTGTAGTTCATTACCAGCTCCTGGAACCGGGCGTCCTGGACGCGGATACGGTTCTTGATGCGCCCGTAATTTAAGATGTCCCATGCGAAGCCGATTCCGCCGTAATACTCAAGGCTGTCCGAATCCCAGATGTCGCTTAGGGAACTTCCCCCGGGAAACCCCGCCGCCGTGAGCGTTGCATTGCTCGCGCTTAGCCCAATAGAGCCAAAGAGACTGAATCGGGGGTAGAGATCCGCCTTGGCAACCCCGATCAGGGAACTCTGGGCAGCCATCCGGGACTCTGCGAAACGAATATCAGGACGCCTTCTCAGCAGTTCGGCCGGAATACCCGACTTCACGTCAGGGGGGGCTGAGGGGATCTGCCCGGGACCACAGAGTAAAGGATTCACTTCGCCGGGGAGCACGCCGAGGAGCACGGCAAGGCTGTTCTTGGCCTGGCGCAACTGCGCTTTCAGTCGCGGGATGGAAGCCTGGGTTTCGCCCAGCAGCGTCCTGGCCTGTGCCACGTCTAATTCAGTCACGTCTCCCCCTTCAAAGCGCACTTTGGCAATTTGCAAGGAGCGCTCCTGAATCTTGACATTCTCCAGGGCGATGGCAAGGCGAGTTTCCAGGGTGCGGATAACCACATAAGTACGTGCCACTTCGGCCACGAGGGTGACGAGGACGTCATCATAGCCGGCAATGGACGCATCCAGGTTCCACACGCCGGATTCAACAGAACGCCTGAACCTGCCCCAGAAGTCGAGCTCCCAGGCGGCGTCAAAACCGATGTTTGCTCCTGTGAAATTGGTGTCGATGCCTGGAATCGTGTTGGCAGCGTTCTCGCTGAGGCCATAGCCGGTGTAATCTCCCCTGAGCTGTTGAAGCTGGGGGTATTGGTTGCCCACAACGATGCCGAGTTGTGCCCTGGCTTCGAAGATGCGGATCCCGGCGATGCGAAGGGAGAGATTCTGCCGATAGGCGCGCTCGATGAGCGTGTCCAGAACCGGATCGTTGAATCGCTTCCACCAGGCGGCCAGATCCGCCGGCTCGCTCCTGATCCTCGGATCCTCCTTTTCGATCCACTCTTTCATTTCAGGGGGCTGGGGCCGGATGAAATCCGGACCCACGGCGCATCCGGACAAAACAGCCAGAGCGATCGCCGAAATCACAAGCCCAAGACAGGGAATATTCTCAAAATATCGAACTTTGCATGCCATCACTTCACCTCATATCTAATACTGAAGAATATCGTGTAGAGCACGGGCACAAAAATCAATGTAAGAACCGTCGCAAAACCGAGACCGAACATGATGGTGACTGCCATGGAAATAAAGAAACCATCCTGAAGAAGAGGGAGCATCCCCAGGACCGTGGTCAGCGCGGCCATGGACACCGGAATCAGACGGCTCACCCCGGACTCGATAACGGCCTGAAGAGGCGGTTTTCCAGTGGTCATCTCAAGATCGATCTGGTCGATGAGAACGACGGCGTTTTTGATCAGCATACCGGAAAGGCTCATCAACCCCAGCAGGGCCATAAACCCGAATGGTTGGCCGAACAATAGAAGGCCTGCCGTCACCCCGATGATCGACAGCGGCACAGTGAGCCAGATGATCAACGTCTTTTTGATGGAGTTGAAAAGGAAAATTACAAGAAGAATCATGAGACCGAAAAAGATCGGGATAGAACCGGCCAAACCGTCCTGTGCCTTGGACGAATCCTCGGCCTCTCCTCCCCAAACAATCGTGTAGCCCGGCATATCTTTAAGTGGAATCGAATCCTTGTATTTGACCGGAATGGTGTCGGCATCCCACTTCTCCAGAGGCACTACTTTGCCGGTTTTGGCTTCCACATCCACTCCCAGGGCCTGTTCAATTTTTGGCTTCACGCGAGCAAACAGCTCACTAGGAAGTCCCTCCCGCGAATCCGCATGGAGCTTAATCATCTTGGTCCGGTCCCGACGCCAGATATAGGGGTCTTCAAATGCCGTCTCGAAACCGGTCACCACCTGGCCGACCGGCATCATCTTCTGGGCTGCCGGACTCCAGACCTGTATGCCTTGCAAATTGGCGAGGTCGACTCTTTCGACCTCCGGTGATCGGGCTATAATCGGCAGCAGCTCATCCTTTTCACGGTAAACGCCCGCCTGAGTTCCCTCGATGGTCGATTCGATTGCCTGGGCCAGTTGCGGCCGATCGATGCCGGCCCTTCGAGCCTGGGCTTCGGCCATGTGAGGCCGGACCACTTTGATCTTGCTTCGCCACTCGTTTCGCACCGCCTTGCAGAAAGGATCGTCCAGGAGAATATTCTCCGCCTTTTGGGCGAGCTGCCGCAAAACCACCGGATCCGGGCCGTTGATCCGAAGCTGAATTTTGCCGCCGGAGCCAGGCCCGAGCTTAAATGCGGTGGTGTTTACGATGGCCTGGGGGAACATCGTCTCCAGGTCGTTCTGGGTCCGCTGCATCAGGGTCGGGATCTCTCGGTAATCGTCCACCTTGACAATGGCCTGGGCAAAGCTGCTGTAGGGGGGCTCCGGAGTGTAGGTCAAAAGGAACCGAATTTGCCCGCCGCCGATAAAGGTAACCACGTCCCTTGTTCCCTCCTGTTGAGAAAGATACGCTTCTGCGTCTTTCATTTGGCGGCTCGTTTCATCGATGTGGGTTCCCTCCGGAAACCAGAAATCGATATAGTACATGGGCGTTGTGGAATCCGGAAAAAAGAGGTTTTTCAAATGGCCGAATCCCACGATGGCCGTCACAAAGAGCATTAGGACCACGCCCACGGTAATCCACCGGAACCGGATGCTCGTCGAAAGAAACTTCCGGTATAAGCGGTAGAACTTGCCGCCGTAAGGATCCTTCATTTTGTCGCCTTTCCCTTCTTTAGATTTAGATTCTGTTTTGAGATATTTTTTACAGAGTAGCGGCGTGGTGGTCACAGAAGTCACCCAGCTCAGTAGCAGGGAGATCAGGATCACGGAAAAAAGGGTGCTGCAGTATTCACCGGTGTCGTCCGGTGAGGTTCCAATGGCGGCAAAGGCGGCAATCGCGATGAAGGTCGCCCCCAGCAAAGGTACGCCCACCTGTCCGACGACCTCTTTGGCTGCAGTCACCGCATCGGTGCCCTGCGCCATTCTTATCCGCATGCCGTCGGTCACGACAATGGCATTATCCACGAGCATCCCCAGGGCGATCACCAGCGCGCCGAGGGACACCCGTTCGAGTGTAATAGCACCTATATCCATAAAAATGAAGGTGCCCATGATGGTGACAAAAAGCACCGCACCGATGATAAGCCCGCTTCTCAGCCCCATGAAGATAAGCAGCACCACAATAACGATCCCTACTGCTTCCGCCAGGTTCACGAGAAAGCCATTTATGGCGGAGATTACCGCATCTCTCTGCTGATAGATCACATGCAGGTCCATTCCCAGCGGTGCCAGAGGTATAAGCTCCTTTAACCGCTCTTCCAGCGATTGGCCCATCTCAATGACGTTTCCACCTAAAACCGTCGAGATCGCAAGACCGATGGCCGGTTTCCCATCGTACCGCAGGTACGCTGTTGCCGGTTCTTTGTAACCTCGATGGATGTCCGCAACATCGCGAAGGTAGACAAGGCTTCCGGTTTCAGGCCCCTTGCCCCGAACCAAAAGGTCCCCGAACTCTTTTTCGGATGTGAATTCGCCGGTTGGGTTTAACGGTATGTACTCCTGGCCGATCGTCATGTATCCCGAAGATACCGAAAGATTCTTCGAGGCCAGGGCAGCGTAGATGTCGTGCTGGGAGATGCCGAGTTCGGCCATCTTTTCCCGCCGCATCTCCACGTAAATGACCTCCGGCTGCACGCCGTAAAGCTCAATGCGCTTGACATCCTTGGCGTGCAACAGCTCGCGCTGAAGAAGCTTGGCATATTCGTACATCTCCTTGTAGGTATACCCTTCCCCGGTGACGGCAAAATACACGCCGTAAACATCGCCAAAGTCGTCATTGACAATGGAGGGACCGGCCCCGGGCGGTAGCTGACGCTGGGCGTCGTTGACTTTTCGCCGTAGTTCGTCCCACACTTGGGGGAGGCTGTATTTGTCATACTGGTCTTTGACACGAACTTTGACCTGGGACATGTTCCGGGATGACCGGGATTCCAGCCACTCCAGCTGGCCGAGTTGCTGGATGGCCTTTTCAAGGACGTTGGTCACCTCTTCTTCGACCTCGGCCGCGGAAGCCCCGGGATAGGGCGTCAGCACAACGGCCTCTTTGATGGTAAACTCGGGGTCTTCGAGCATTGAGAGATTGCTAAATGAAAGCCACCCCAACCCCACCATAAGAAAGGTCATCACCCAGGTAATCACGCTTTTCCGAATACTCAGCTCCGCGATGTTCATGGTTTATACCCCTCCACCTTGCTCAAATCGCTCACCTGCATCCCCTCCCGCAGCCGGCTGACCCCGCTGATGGCGATGGTGTCTCCGGACTTGAGGCCATCGATAATCTCGATGCTGTCGGTTCCGGTCAAATCCCCGGTCTTTACCGGTCTTCGCTGAACCTTCAAGGTCTCTTTGTCCACAATCCAAACATTCGGTTTTCCGACCACGTCTGCCACTATCGCAATGGCCGGTACCATGAAGACCCCCCTCGACTCTTCCCGCGTTTGGGTGCTTCCGGTGACCGTTGCCGTCATTCCGGGAAGCACATTGATGTCATCGGGCTTAGGCATCTGAAGGACTACTTGGTAAGTCTGGGTTTTCGGGTCCGCGCGCTTTGCCCGCTCCTTAATCGTCAAGGGGTATTGTTTACCAGGAGCTGCGGCAAATTCGGCCACCGCTTGCACCTGGGTCTCACTGCTTTCTGTGAACGTGGCCACGATGAGTTCAGGCACATCCACCAGAATCTCGACGGAAGAAACATCGTCCAGACTGATAATCGGTTCCTTGGCACGAATTTCCTGGTAATTATCCACATACCTCTTGGAAACGACACCGCCGAAGGGCGCATGCAGGGTCGTGTAGCCGAGCTGGTCCTGCGCAGTGTCCACAGCCGCCTGGGCAGAGTCGATCTCCGCCTTGGACTGGTCCAGCGTTTGGCGGCGCAACACCACCATACTTTCACTCGTAGCACCAGGGTCCTGCTTCTGAATCCGCAGGATTCTGTCGTACTCGCTCTGGGCGCTCTTCAGGGCCGCCTTGGCCTTTTCGAGCTGGCCCTGAGCACTTCGGAGGCTGTTCTTAAAATCCCTCTGGTCGAGTTGGGCGATGAGCCGACCCTCCTTGACCACTTGCCCCTCGTCCAAGGGGAACTGCCTGAGAGTTCCTCCCACCTGGAAGGCCAGATCCGCCCTTTTGGCAGCCCGCACCATGCCCGGGAATTTGAGCTGAACTGCATCCGTGGTAGACGTGAC